>CAWIUZ010000290.1:0-14141 GCA_963838915.1 uncultured Acidobacteriota bacterium | reverse complement strand
ATCCATTGAGTCGAAAGTCGAAAGTCCAGAGATGAAAGGCCGAAGTTGATAGTCTAGAGTGGAACCGCAGGCGTATGCAAACAGGCGGTGCAGCGCAAGCAGGGTGTCATCCTGAGCGTAGTGGTGAGCCGAGGGATCATGAAGTCCTCGCTCAGGACGGCAGGCATGGGAAGCGAGTTTCGACTTGTAACTTCAAGTGAGAACTCGTAGGGGGACGGCTTGCCGTCCCCTCGCCCTTTGCGCTCGGTCCACAAGGGTAGGGCAAGCCCTACCCCTACACTGAATTCCGCGCGTGCTGCGCCATCAGGTTGGCGTAGAGGTTGCCAAGGCGGTCCAGCATCTTGATGGCGGGGGCAAAATTACGGCGGTTGATGTGCTCGATGTTGAGGCCCAAGAGCGGCGGGTCAGGCGGCAGGTTGTCGAAGACATCCATCAGGATGCGCTGCGCGAGGTCGAGCGACCTCTCGAGGCAGGTCGCGGCCGGGGCGGTCGCTCCGTCTTCTGAGCCCAGCAGAAACCGATCCAGGTTCTTTGGGATGTCTGCGCCCAGCCAGCGGAGAAACTGCAAATCGCGCCGGTGACTGACCGGCGCGAAGCTCAAAATGAGGCGCACCTGCAGGCCGTTCAGCCGCTGCACCAGCCACACTATGTCATTCGAGTCAAACAGCACCTGCGAGGTGAAGAAGTCGAGGCCCGCTTTGTTCTTGGCGCGAATCCGCTCGGATTCGTTCCTGCGGCTGGGAATCGTGATGCCGCCCAGCGTTACCGGCAGCCCAACTTTCCGCACGAGCCTCGCGGCTTCCGCGACGTTCGGACCAGGGTAGCTCACCTTCGCGGATTCACCGCCCACCAGAATGACCTGACGTGTATTGCGTTCCAGGCAGGTCTCGCGAAACCACACTTCCGGCTTCGGATCGTGCACGACCACGCGGTTGAGAACCACCTCCGCGCCCACTTCGCGCTGAATGCGGGTGCCGAGCAGTCGCGGTTCGACGCGCGGCACGAATTTGCTGGTCCGCTCCGTCCCTCGAGCTTCGTCGAGAATCTCCGGAACGTTGATCCCGTCTACGAAGGGTACGACCCGTTTCAGCTCAGTAAGAGACTCGTCGATGGCTTCGGGCTGATCCGCCGCCGGCGGCACCACCTCAAAGAGCGTCACCGGTACGAAGGGGTTCAGGATTTTGTCTTGTAGCGTCATTTGCTGACTGCCGCGCTGTTGGCTCTTGCCTGTTTTTCAATTTAGACCAAACGGGCAAGAAGTACAACCTCTCCCCTGGGGAGATGGAGGTCAATTCTGGAGGGCGTGGTAGCGCAGAGTCCCTGGTGTTGGGACTCTGCGGCTTCTCCACTTCGTCCACGAATACCACAAAGACTAATCGAGATTAAAAGCCGCAGAGTCGCAAAAGCGGCGACTCTGCGCTTCCAAACGCCCGGGCGGTTCGCCCAATTGAGCCTGTGCTACGGCACGATAGAGGGCGGCAGGCGGCGCGGGTGGCGATAGACGTCGCGGAGGTGATTCACGTCGGCGGTTGCCTTTTCCCAGCGCTGCAATTCTTCGTCGTAACGGACAGAGATATTGTCGAGGAAATAAGGAAGGTTATCCGCAAGCCAGAGTTTCCGGTAGTGGGCTCGCAGCATAGTCGTCTGGTCGCGCATGTCCTGGAGCAGGCCGTTGACGCTGTCGATCCGTCCCAGGACCTCGCCGACCACTTCGGGCTTCGTGGCATTGGTTTGCGCCTGGGAGTAAAGGTCTGAGATGTATTTCGTGTAGATGGCCTTTTGCCCGAGGAAATCGAAGCGGCGTGCGGCGAAGTCAACGTAGTCCAGCAGGTCCTTGTTCCGGCGTGCTAGATGTGAATTGGTGATGAGGTCGGCGATCACATCTTCAGCCAGCAAGCGAATCTGGTGCGCGGCGGGCTCCATTTCGGCGTAGACACTCCGCCCGTCCGGACTGAGCGCGTCGACCCAAGTCAGCCAGTCTTCGCCGTCGGAATGGACCGCACCCCGCAGGAGCGTATGGATCTGGGTCAGATTCTTGATCTCCGTTGCGAAGTGGTGATCCGGGGCGCGATAGAACGACCAGTCCCAACTGTCGGAGAACTGATCGTCATCCACGGCTTTCTGCCAGGACTGCGCGGCGCCGTAAACCAGGCCGTACCAGGTGTAGTTCACCATGCCTTCGCCGTCATCCATCCACATGGTATTGAAGACGCCCGTCGCGCCCTGTTCTTTTCCGTCGGTCACGAATTGGCGGATGTTGGGCAGCGCTTCCGCGTAGTTCGGGAAAATGCGGCTCCAGTTGCTCACGCCCGGCGCCACCCAGGTTTCGAGTCCCACGTCGCGGAAGGGCTTGATCTCGTTTACGTAGGACTTCCGTGCAGCATAGTCCCAGGGGATCGCGATCATGTCGTGGGGCAAGTCCTTCAAGTGCTCGGGGTGCTGGACGCCCATGTCTCCCCAGAAGAGGACCTTGCGATGATAAGGGCTCAAGGTCTCGTCGATCTTCCGCAAGTAATCAATATAGACCTTGCCATAACCGTCTCGATCAACATCCGCCTTGGTGCGGCCTTGGCCCAACTCGTAGGTTTCGTCGGCGCCGATATGCAAGAACGGCCCCGGAAAGACGGAAGCGAGGTCCGAGAACATCTTGCCGATGAAAGTAAAGGAGCCGGGGACGTCGGGCGAAAGCACCTCCCCGTAAGGAACTTCCGCCATGTCCTGGTACTGCTCCATCTGCAAGGCCAGATGGAGGTGGCCGAACGACTCCTGCTCGGGAACTATCACCATGTGATATTGTTTGGCGAAGTTGACGAGTTCCGTCGCTTCCTCCGGGGTCACGGCGCCGCCCGGCGCCGCGAAGAGCGGCAGGCTGGGGTAGGCAAAAGTGTTCTCCATGTAGAGCGAGAAAAGGTTGATTTTGTACTCAGACAGAAGAGTAATTTCCCTTTTGAAGGAAGCCGGCGTGGGGATGGCGCCGCGGCTGATGTCGATGCTGACGCCGCGCCAGCGCATGGAGGGCCAATCCGCGATGCGCACCACGGGAATCTCCGCGCTGCCCCCGGGGGTTCGCTCGAACAATTGGCGAAGCGTCTGGACGCCGTAAAAGACGCCCGCTGCGGTCTTGCCCACGATCGAAGCTTCGCGCGAGGTCACCACCAGGACGTAGCCTTCCTCGTCGGCCTGGGGCGGCAAACTCAGGCCTGACTGTTGCAGCACGTTCTTACCCGCCTGGCTGTCGCTGCGCGCCAGCACAATTCGCGGCGAGCCTCCGCTCTTGCCCCCTACGCTGGCGGCCACGCCTCCCAGCGAGCTCAGGTCCTGCTCGAGGAGCGAAGCCGCAAAGCGGTCCTCCTCGTCGTTGCTTTGCACCTCGATGTTGATGCGTGCCCCGACACGGAGTGTTCCCTCGCCCACTTCAACCCGGTTCGGGTAAGGAATGATCGGCAGGCCCGCTGCATAAAGCGAAGCTGAGAAACAGACCAGAGCAAAGAGAGCCAACATTAGCCTTGGCAATTGTCTACTCAAAGTAATTCCTCCTCCTGGAATCGTCGTGCCTTCAACAGGCATTCCCCGATTAGGGACCCGGAAACCTGAGAGTGTACACCCTCGGGCTTCGTTTTTACAGCCAGGAGCGGGAAGCCCCCGATCCGTCGATAAGGGAGGTCGAGGGCGGTAGGGTCCATGGCCTCGCGCCTCTATGCCGCACGCGGCTGGACCCGGGCGGTGTAGGGGTAGGGCTTGCCCTACCCTCGTCAGGAGCAGCAGAAACGCGGGGACGGCAAGCCGCCCCCCTACGGCGGGCCGGCTATCGACGGATTGGGGAAACCACCCCTGGCCCCTCCTTATCCAAGGAGGGGTTGGGGGTGGTGCGACATTGTGACCTCTTGTGTGCTTGGCATCTTGGCGAGAAGCGAAGAGACTGACGTGACGACACTTAGTCACTAATTGTGATTGGAGCTACTATAACTGGGTGTACCCTCAAAAAAACCACAATATATTGTGTTTTCCTGCTTGACACGCTCCTTCCTCCGTGCTAAGTTTGCGGGGTTGCGCTCGGAAGCGGGGCGCAGCCAGTGAAGCCAAGAGATCCCGATGCCCATCGGGATCACGACTCACCGCCGTTCAGGGATTTGCCGCTATTTCTAACCTGAGGAGGCCCACTATGGCTGAGAGAGATGCCGTTACTTTGGCGACAGTTGCCACATCTTCAACCAAGGAGAATGCCACCAAACGTGGCATCACCATGCGGCGGCTTTTTACCAAGCCCGGCATTCAGCCGTTTGATGAGGTCGAGTGGGAAATGCGCACGGCCTCCATTCAGAATGAGAAGGGGCAAGTGATCTTCGAGCAGCGCAATGTGGAGGTGCCTGCGGATTGGTCGCAGACCGCCACCAACATTGTGGCCTCGAAATACTTCCATGGAAAGCTGGGCACGCCGGAGCGCGAGTCGAGCGTGCGGCAGCTCATCAGCCGCGTGGCGGACACCATCGCTCAATGGGGAGTAGACGACAGCTACTTCCGCACGGAGGAGGACGCCCGGAACTTCCACGACGAACTGGTCCACATCCTGGTTCGCCAGAAGGCTGCCTTCAATTCGCCGGTGTGGTTCAACTGCGGCCTCTGGCACAAGTACCACCGCAGTTCGCCCGCCAGCGGCTGGTACTGGGAGTCAGCCGCGAGCAGCGTCAAGAAGGAGACTGAGGCCTATCGCCACCCGCAGTGCTCTGCCTGCTTCATCAACTCCGTTCAAGACAACCTCGATAGCATTCTGACCCTGGCCAAAACCGAGGGGATGCTCTTCAAGTGGGGCTCGGGCACGGGCACGAACCTGTCAACGCTGCGGTCCTCCGTCGAGCCGTTGTCGGGCGGCGGCGTCGCCTCCGGTCCGCTTTCGTTCATGAAGGGCTACGACGCGTTTGCCGGGGTGATCAAATCGGGCGGGAAAACTCGGCGGGCGGCGAAGATGGTGATTCTGAATATAGACCATCCGGACATTACTGATTTCATTAATTGCAAGGCCAAAGAAGAGCGCAAGGCCTGGGCGCTGGTGGATGCCGGTTACGACCAGGCCATCGACGGCGAAGCGTACAGTTCCATCTTCTTCCAGAACGCCAACAACAGCGTGCGCGTATCCGACGAGTTTATGAAAGCGGTGGTGGAGGACCGGGAATGGTCGACGCGCGAGGTTGCCACCGGGAAGCCGGCGAAGACCTTCCGCGCCCGAGCCCTGATGAAGATGATTGCGGAAGCGGCCTGGCAATGCGGCGACCCGGGAATGCAGTTCCACTCGACCATCAACAAGTGGCACACCTCGAAGGCCACGGCGCCCATCAACGCCTCGAACCCCTGCAGCGAGTACATGTTTCTGGACGACTCGGCCTGCAACCTCTCCTCGCTGAACCTGATGAGGTTCCTCACGCCGGAGGGCGAGTTCGATGTGGAGGCCTTCCGTCATGCCGTGGACGTGATGATCACCGCGCAGGAAATCATTGTCGACAACGCCAGCTATCCCACGGAGAAGATCGGCGTCAATTCTCACGACTTTCGCCCCCTGGGTCTCGGCTATGCCAACCTGGGCGCGCTGCTCATGGCCAACGGCCTGCCTTACGATTCGGACGGGGGGCGGGATTTCTCCGCCGCCATTACGGCCCTGATGCATGGCGAGGCATATCTCCAATCCTCGCGTATTGCCGCTGAGCTCGGCCCCTGCGCCGGATACCCGCTCAATCGCGATCCCTTCCTGAGTGTGATCGAGATGCACCGCCAGGCGCTCGGGAAAATCAACGCTAACAACGTTCCCGGAGACTTGTGGGAGAGCGCCAAGAAGACCTGGGACGATTGCCTGGGGAACGGCATGAAATACGGCTACCGTAACGCCCAGGTAACGGTGCTCGCGCCCACGGGAACCATCGGCTTCATGATGGATTGCGACACTACGGGCGTCGAGCCTGACCTGGCGCTGGTAAAGTTCAAGAAGCTCGTGGGCGGCGGGTTTATCAAGATCGTCAACAACGTGGTTCCCGCGGCCCTCTTGAAACTCGGCTACACTCCCGAGCAGTCCTCCGACATCGTCAGCTACATCGACCAGCACGGCACCATCGAGGGCGCGCCGGGCCTTAAGGCGGAGCATCTGCCGGTCTTCGATTGCTCCCTGAAGCCTGTCAACGGCAAACGCTCCATCCACTACATGGGGCACGTGCGCATGATGTCGGCAGTGCAGCCATTCCTCTCCGGCGCTATTTCTAAAACAGTTAATATGCCGGAAGAGGCGACCGCGGATGAAATCGCGAATGTTTACACCGAAGGCTGGCGCCTGGGGCTGAAGGCCATCGCCATCTATCGCGACGGCTCCAAGCGCGTGCAACCGCTGAATACTTCGAAAGGGAAGGATTCAGGATCCAGGATTCAGGATTCAGCCGCTCCAGCCTCTACTTCCCAAACCCTAGCCCCTAGCCCCCAGCCCCTAGTCCCTAGCAGGCCTTATCGCCGCAAGCTGGCTGACGAGCGCGCCGCCATCACGCACAAGTTCTCCGTGGGCGCGCATGAAGGTTATCTGACCGTGGGCCTTTACGACGATGGGCCGCCAGGCGAGATCTTCATCACCATGGCCAAAGAGGGCTCGACCGTTTCCGGCCTGATGGATTCCTTCGCTACCGCCGTTTCCCTAGCCCTTCAATATGGCGTGCCGCTCAAAGTACTCTGCGACAAGTTCAGCCACATGCGCTTCGAGCCCAGCGGCTGGACCAACAACCCCGAAGTCCGCTACGCCAAGTCCATCATGGATTACATCTTCCGGTGGATGGCTTATAAGTTCCTGCCCAAGGATGCGCAGCCGACCGAAGATGCCAGTGTTACTTCACTGAACGGCTCGGAGGTCGAGAAGGCCGCTGGCCTTGCCTCGCAGTTCACCCAGGCGACGAGCGGCACAGCCGCTCTCCCTTCAGAGACGGTGCAGGCCGGATTGGCGGGCGTCGTCCATAGCGAGGACGCGCCAAGCTGCTCCGATTGCGGCGCCATCATGGTCCGCAACGGCGCCTGCTACAAGTGCCTGAATTGCGGCGCCACCAGCGGGTGTTCGTAGGGGGCGAGTCGGCGCGGATCCCGGAGGGAATTCATAAGGTCACCCCCGCATGCAACGCCCCTGGGACAGTGGCCTATTGCAGCTTGATCGTGAAAGGGTCACACTATGAAAGAGAGAGCGGTTGGAGGTAACCATGGGGCTGGCTAAAGCGAGTAAGTCTCCTGACCTGGACGTCAATGGCGCGCTTTATGCAATCTGTTCGACGGGCCGGGGGCGGTGCTGGCATTGCGACCGCAAGCTGCCTGGTGCGGAGGAAGCCATTGGCGCGGGATGGTTTGTGCAGCGCGTGGACGGCCAGCGCGTGGCCAGCATCATTCTCGTGTGCCCGAAATGCCGGCGCAAGAAGGCCGAGGCAAGCCGAAGACAATATCTGCGTACCCTCTCTCCGCCAGTCGGCGATGCAGTCCATTAGTTCCCGCCAGTACCGTCTTCTCCGCTCCGCAGTTGCCTGTCATTCCGAGCCCTTCGCTGTCATCCTGAGCGAAGCGAAGGATCTCGCTCTCGGTGCTCAGGGTAAACTCCGCGAGGAATCTCGCCTCGATCTTTCTTGGCACCGTGCCGGAGACAGAGCGAGATTCCTCGCTTCGCTTTCTTGACAATCACGTCACCCCCGCGAAAGCGGGAATCCATTGTGTTCCGAACCAACAATGGACCCCCGCTTTCGCGGGGGTGACGACGCATGTGATTTTCATTCCTTTGGGTGGGCCGCAGGCCCATGACCACTCGGAATGACACTTTGCGATTTCTGGTGCTGATGGATGTAGGCGCCGCGGACGCTTACGGATCGCACGGCACAAAGCGGGAGGCGATCTGAGCCTTCACCTTTGCGGCAAGAGCGTCGACGTCATCTCGCGTCAGGGTATTCGTGGCAATGGCGGGATGAACGATCATCTCAGTCAAGCCGGACCTGACGTGGTAGGTGTCCGGTTTCAGCACGGCCCGCGTGCCGTTCAAGGTGATGGGCACAATAGGGACGCCGGATTGAATGGCCAGGTAAAAGCTGCCGGACCGGAACAGCAGAAGCTTTCCATCGCGGCTCCGATGCCCTTCGGGGAACAGCAGGACGGAGCTCCCCGCACGGATCTTCTCCGCCGCCGCATCCAGACTCATCCTCGCGCCTTTGGGGCGTCCTCTGTCAACGGCAATGTGTCCTGAGCGGCTTAAGTGCCAGCCCAGGAAAGGCAGCTTAAACAGCGACCGCTTGGCCACAAAGCGGAACTGGACAGGCAGATTCACGAACAGGATGGGGATGTCCATGGCGCTTTGGTGATTCGCGCAATAAATGGCGGTCTTGAGCCCGGTGAGGTTCTCGAGGCCCTCCGCGCGAGTCCGGATGCCGCTGGTTCTCAAGATCAACCACGACCAGATTCGCGCGAAGGCGTGCTGCCATCGCCCCTGGCTGTCGAAGAGAGAGGAGCAGAGTGAAAGCGTTCCGCAAACTGCGGTGTAGAAGTAAATCAGCAGATTGGTGAAGAGGAGCGAGCGCAGGTAGCTGAGGTAGTACGAAACGCCCTGCGCTTTACGGTTCGTGCCTCCCGGGACGGCTTGAGCAGTTCCCATGTTCGTATCACGCCGGCCGTTCGCCAAGGCGCGGGACGGGCCGGTTCGCGAGCTGCAGTTGACCTTCCACGAGCGCCTTCTTAACGGCCCCTACCAAATAGAGGGAGCCGATAATGATCACCACATCGTCTTCGGCGCTTGCCTGGCAGGCCTGCTCGACAGCCGCCGCCGGCTCCGGTTCGATGACCAGGCGCTTGGGGCGATACTGAGTCGTCGCCAGTATCTCTTCCGGTGCGGCTGCGCGCGTCAGGTGGGGACGCGTCAGATAGACCTCTTCGGCGAGCGGAAACAGAATCTCGCTGATTTCGCCGATTGCCTTGTCGCGCATCGAGGCATAAACAAGCCGCAGGCGCCGCCCCACCAGATCTTCCTGGATAAAATCCGCCAGCACGCGAGCGGCGGCGGGATTATGCGCCCCATCAAGCAGGACCAGCGGGTGTTCCAGGACCCGTTCCAACCGCCCCGGCCACGAAGTGCTTTGGAGACCTTTGACGATCGCCGTGGGGGTCATTCGGAAACCAGCCCGGCCGAGCCGCCATGCTGCCGTTACGGCTGCCACGGCGTTCTTCACTTGGAATCTTCCTAACAACGGACAACTAAGGCCGGAGAAGCTGTCCGCGTCCAGAGAGAGATTGAACAGGTAATGCCCTTCGAAGCTTTGTAACCCCGAAAGCTTGCCGAGCGTGTCCGTCTCCAGTAATTCAGCGCCCGTTTCCGCGCAGCGCTGACGGATCACGCGAGCGGCATCTCCCGGTTCGCATCCGCTCACCACGGGCGTCCCAGGCTTGATGACACCCGCCTTCTCGCGCGCGATCTCCGCGAGGGTGGACCCGAGAAACTCCATATGGTCGAGCCCCACATTGGTGATCACCGCCAGGCGAGGCTGGGCGACGTTTGTGGCGTCCAGGCGGCCTCCCATGCCGACTTCTAAAACCACGAAATTGGCTGCCGCCTGGGCGAAATAATGAAAACCCGTTGCTGTCAGGAATTCGAAGAAGCTCGGCACCTGCGCCAGAGTCTTCTCCTCGAGCAGGCTTTCAACCGTCTGGCGGACATCTGAGAAAGCGCGAGCAAAGTCAGCCTCGCTGATTTCAGCGCCGTCGATCCGCATCCGCTCGTTCACTCTGACCAAATGCGGCGAAGTGTAAAGACCGGTTCGGTAGCCGGCTTGGCTCAGGATGCTGGCCAGCATAGCCGCGGTGGACCCTTTCCCATTCGTTCCGGCGACTATGGCGGTGGCATATTTCAGGTGGGGATTGCCGAGGCGAGTGAGAACTTTCGTGGTCGTCTCCAGCCCCCATTTCAGGCCATGAACCTCCTGGCCGAGGCTGTCCAGATATTTCAAACACTCGACGTAATTCATCCAAGTATCGCGTCTGGCGCAATCACTCTCGGGAGGATTCAGGATTCAGGGCTAGCAGGGGCGGGGCTGGTCGCTCGACTACGGACGCCTGAATCCCGAATCCTGGATCCTGAATCCTGCTAGTCCCACGCCCGCAGCAGGCGTGCGGAGCGCGCCAGGAATCTCTTTAAGTCTTTGCGCGGAACGATAGCGTCCAACATGCCGTGGGCAAGAAGGAACTCCGCGCGCTGGAAGCCCGGGGGCAGCTTCTGCCGGATCGTCTGTTCGATGACCCGTGGGCCCGCGAAGCCAATCAGAGCGCCGGGTTCCGCAATGTTAAGGTCGCCCAGCATGGCAAAGCTGGCAGTCACGCCCCCCGTGGTCGGATCCGTCAGCACGGAGATGTAAGGCTTTCGCACTTCATCCATGCGAGCCAGGGCCGCGCTGATCTTTGACATCTGCATCAAGCTGATGGCGCCCTCCATCATTCGCGCGCCGCCCGAACAGGAGACGACCACCAGGGGAAGTTTCTTCTCGATGCAGCGGTCGATGGCCCTCGTGACCTTCTCGCCCACCACCGCACCCATGCTCCCGCCGATGAACTGGAATTCCATGGCGCAGATGATGGCCGGCTTGCCCTCGAGTTGGCCCTCGCCGGTGATAAGCGCATCTTTCATTCCCGTGTTTCTCTCCGCTTGTTTCAGCCGGTCGCTATAACTCTTGTTGTCCTTGAATTGAAGTGGGTCCGTGCTGGCAAGTCCGGCATCGTGTTCTGTATAGCGTCCTTCATCGAAGAGCATTTCGAGGCGGGCGCGGGAGCCCATTTTGAAATGATGGCTGCACTTGGGGCAGCAAAGCAGGCTGTTCTCCAAGTCCTTCTTCCACAGCGTCTGCTTGCAGCTGTCGCACTTCACCCAGAGCCCTTCCGTCTGGATGCGCTTCTCCTTGGGCGGTTCGATCGGCTGTTTTTCTTTTCGAAACCAAACCATGGTTTTAATGAATCATTGAATCATTGTGTCATTGAGTCATTGAAAAACCATAGAACCCCACCGACCTAGAAATGGCTCAATGACTCAATGGCCCAATGGCTAAATTTCAGTACTCGATTCCTTTTTGGGCCGCGATCCCTTTCTGGTACGGATGCTTCACTTCCCGCATCTCGGTGACCAGATCCGCAAGCTCCACGATCGAGGGGTGCGCGTTTCGCCCCGTCAGAATAACATGAAGAGCCTCAGGTTTCTTCTTCAATGCCTCCACCACCGCGCTCGGATCCAGCATCTTGTAGCTGATGGCATAATTGATCTCGTCCAGGATCACCAAATCATATTGGCCGCCCTCGATGCTCTGGCGGGAGAATTCCCAAGCCTCTTCCGCCAATCGCAGATCTTCCGGGTGAGGCTTTTCAGCACCCAACTTCACGAAGCCGCGACCCATGGGCAGGATCTTGAATCGGTCCTCTCCCAGCAGGCGGGCGGCCTCGAGTTCCCCGTAGTGCCAGGAGCCTTTGATGAATTGTACCATCAATACCTTCAGCCCCTGCCCTACGCACCGGACCATTGTCCCCAAGGCAGCGGTAGTCTTCCCTTTGCCGGGCCCAGTGTAAACGATGATCAGTCCTTTGCGCGTTTCCGGCAAGCCAACCTCTTTCGCGCTAGCGCCAACGTACCTTAATAACAGGCATTGTTCGTGAGCTTCGGAAGGGCGGGGCTTTAGCCTCGCCGCCTCGGGACACGAATTTGAATGGGCCTTTAGGCCCTGAAGCCGCTTCGCTTCAGGGGCTGAAGCCCCGCGGTTCCGGCTGAGACCCGCGGCGGGGCTGAAGCCCCGCCCTTCCGTCTCCCGAGAAACGAAGTCACTAACTCTTGCAACAAGGCGCTACCGTGGATACGGGTACCCGCGAAGGATAGTGAATCCCCGGTAGATCTGCTCGAGTAAAAGCGAGCGAGCCCAGTCGTGCGTCAGCGTCATGCGTGAAAGTGCCAGAAGCACATCGGCTTCCTTCCTGAACGCAGCGGAGAAGCCGTCCGGTCCTCCGACCAGAAAAACCAGCTCTTTTGTTCCTCGCAAGGCCTGCTGTCCAAGCCATTCGGCGAATTCCGCCGAAGTCCACTCCCGCCCTCGTTCGTCCAGGAAAACCCTGGTGCTGCCCCGCGTTTTCTCCAGCAGGTTCCGTTCGCCTGGGGAGAGTCCACCCTTACTTCGCCGGGCGGCGTCGCGCGCAGGCGGTATTTCCTCCACAGTCAACCCGGTGAAGTGCTCGATGCGGCTGGCCAGGTCAGACTGGAGAGCTCGCTGGTGCGGATCCTTCGTCTTGCCTTCCCAGACAATGCGAATTCGCATGCGAGTAAAGTCTAAAGGGTAAAGGATAAAGTCTAAAGGGTAAGGGCTAAGGGGTGAGAGACGAAGATCGGATATTCTCTAGCCGTTATCCTTTACCCTTTAGACTTTAACCTTACTCCGGAATCGGCAGCCGTGGCGCGTTTCTCCACAAGCGTTCAAGATCGTAAAAGTGCCGAGTGCGCTCGAGGAAGATATGGACGACAAAATTCAAGTAGTCCATAAGGATCCACTCCGCTTGCGAATAACCCTCGACGTGTGCTGGAGCGTACCCTGCCTTTTTGAGCGATTCCGCAATCGCGTCGCATATCGCCTGCGCATGCCGCACGGAAGTGCTGGAGCAAATCAGAAAATAACTGGTGAAAGAGCAGGTCCGCTCCAGGTCCAGAACGCTCAGGTCCAAGGCCTTCCGGTCTTGAGCGGCACGAACCGCGGCCTGCAATTGCGGGGTCATCATTCTGGTTACTTACCGCCACGGCCTCTCGGTACGGGCGCATGGCCTTGGGACCGCACTTCTGAGGTCAGCCGGTGCGGACCGTAAAGGCCCTCCTTCAGAATGTATTCTTCCACAAGCCGGGGAACAAGGCCAGCAACACTTCGGCCGGAGCCGATGGCCTTTCGTATGGCGTGCGAAGCGACATGCATGTGGACACCCCTGAGGACGTGAAGTGTGCCGTGGCGCAATGGAATGGTATCCAGCCGCCCTGCACCACCTCTCAATCCACTCCTCACTGAGGAGGGGACTACGGGGTGGTGGGGTCCGTCGCCGGATTGAGTCATCTCCTCCGGCACCACTTTCCGGATCTCATCGGCATCAAAGCCTGGGCGCGAAACGACGATGAAATCAACCAAGTCCAAGAGGCGCCGATATTCCTTCCAATGGGGCAACTCCAGGAAAGCATCGACGCCGATCAGGAAGAAAAGGCGGTCCTTCTTACGAAGTGAACGGCGCACTTTGCGCACCGTGTCGATCGAGTAAAAGGGTTTGTCTTCCGCGGTCGGGGCTTCCAGCAGGGAGGGAATCAGCTGCCGGTCTCCGGCGCAAGCCAGCACCGTCATGCAATAGCGATGAGAGAACGGAGTCAAGTGGTCGCCGTGCTTGTGGGGCGGCTTCCCCGTGGGGATAAAGAGAACCTGGTCCAACTTGAACATACGTGCCGCCGCACGCGCCGCCTGCACGTGTCCGGTATGAATAGGATCGAAGGTTCCGCCGAATAAGGCAATGTTCACGCTTTAAGAACCCCGCTAGAAGATCGGGTGATCGGTAGATCGGGTGATCGGGTGAATAAAGTCCATCTGCACACTTTCGTCTCTTGCCGCCTCATCCTGTCGCCCGATCCATGCGCTAACTACGCGGCGATTCGATTCGCCCATCGTTTCTGTGTTCTCCCGATCACCCGCTCACCGGATCACCCGATCCCCTGGGTATCTGCTCCAGCATTGCCCAGGTACGCCGCTTCAATTCCTCCAATCCTGCCCCGGTTACGCTGGAGATTTCAAGCAGGACCTTGCCTTGGGTGCGGCAAAACTCTCGCAAATCGTTCAGCCGCTCGCCTGGGCCGGCAGCATCAATTCGCGACGCGACCAGCAGCATGGGCTTACCTGCAACCACCGGGCTGAAGCTCTCCAATTCTTCCATGATCACCCGGTAATCGTCCACCGGGGCTCGGCCGGACTGCTCGGCAGTGTCAATCAGGTGAAGCAGCAACCGGGTTCGCTCCACATGCCTGAGGAACCTCGTGCCCAGCCCGCGACCCAAATGGGCGCCGGCAATTAGGCCGGGAATATCCGCCATGACGAAGGAGTGCTCATCATCCACAG
>CAWIUZ010000289.1:0-9835 GCA_963838915.1 uncultured Acidobacteriota bacterium | reverse complement strand
CAATGTATTGCTCGTCGACCAGTAATTGCGTGGGGTGGTGAACGAAGATGGCTTGGCCGGTGCTATATACTTTGTTCCAGAAGTTGCTGTCATCTTGCTGGCCCGGTATTACCCGTCCCACGGCGAGGACAGCCAGCACAAAAGTCATGGAGAGTGTCCGGCGGCAGCAGAACATGGACGGATTCTATCACGCTACGGAGCCGCGATGTTAAGAGTTGCCGATTCCACGCATCGCAGGCCCCCCAGAGGCGAGACTTAAAGGAGTGCTTACCCCTGACGTCGGCACCTGATCCGCGGCTCAGTTGTTAGCTCGGTGGATGGTGAGGATTGCGAATTCGAAGAATGCCGGGCTCGGCAGTAATGATTGCTCCCGCAGCCAATTCATCGGCGTGCTTCCTCAGGACTTGCACGCACACCGCTGCCTGCTGGCTGGCCCTAAAATCAACCAGCCTAAGGATCCCGCAATGAGGAGACCCGCGAAATACCGCGAGCTCCCCAAAGTCCTTATCGAGCGTTACCAGGATGCCTCGGTCGTCGTAGGCGCGCGCAAGAATGATTTCATCGCCGGGATCTTCCGGCCAGTCACCCGCCCACACCACATCGTGGCCTACGGATGCCAACTCACTTTTGGCTCGTGGGGACAGGCAGGCGTCCAGAAGGAGCTTCAAGTCCCGGCCTTGATCGTGAGAGGTTCGATGCGTTCGTTGGCTGCGATCCTACGGGCGTAAACCAAACAGGCCTGGATGTCTTCTCTTTCGAGCCAAGGATAGGCTTGCAGAACATCGTCCAGCGTATCGCCGGCAGCCAGCATCCCAAGTACATGCTCGACAGCAAGTCTTCGACCGCGGATTATCGGCTTGCCGCCAAATATCTTCGGATTTACGCCAATTCGTTCCAGCAACCGCCTCTCGTCCATCATCAACCTCCGCAGCGAAATGTCCTTG
This sequence comes from uncultured Acidobacteriota bacterium, assembly GCA_963838915.1. Taxonomy (GTDB): domain Bacteria; phylum Acidobacteriota; class Terriglobia; order UBA7540; family UBA7540; genus CAVROP01. The sequence goes on along the minus strand of CAWIUZ010000289.1, from coordinate 8,891 downwards.
CGTCTACAGCTATGCTACTTGATGCGGTGTCCCTGCGCAACTTGGCCACGATAAACGCGTCGCTACAACTTCCCTCTCCCGTAAAGCACGCGCCCAGTTTTTTCTCCTGTATGCTGTCCCTGGTCGATTACGACCACGCCATTCACGATAACGTAGGGAATCCCGACTGGGTACAACAGTGGGTTCTGAAAAGTGGCCTGATCGGCAACCGCCTTCGGGTCAAAGACCGTGATATCGGCCGCCATGCCCGGCCGCAGCAGGCCCCGATCCATCAGACCGCAGATTTGAGCGGGGAATGAGGTCATCTTGCGAACGGCGTCGGGGAGACTTAGGACCTTCCTCTCCCGAACGTAGACGGCTAGCACGCGCGGAAAGGTGCCATAGAACCGCGGGTGCGGCTTCCCAATGAAAGCCATTGCCGGGCTGACCGCGCTTCCATCCGATCCCACACCCAGCCACGGTTGTTTCATCGCGAGCTCGACATCGGGCTCGCTCATGCTGAAGTAGACGGCCTCGGCAGAGCCGCCTTCGGACACCAGCAGATCGCACAGGGCATCCAGGGGATCCTTGCCCATTTTCTTTGCCACTTCGTCCATGCGCCGGCCTTCGTACTGTTTATTCTCAGGCTTTTGGAGCGACGCCACCAGCACTCCGTGCCATCCGCCTACACTTTTGACCTGATTGGATTCCCATCCCGGCAGGCCGTCGGCGATGGCCTGTCGAATCTCCGCACGAACCTTGGAATCTTTCAATCGCGCAACGACCTGGTATGATGAGCCTTCTAGATACTTGGGTGGGACGCACATTTCGAGGCCCGTCATCGAGGCGATATAGGGATATTGATCCACCGTGATGTCCACGCCGCGATCGCGCGCCGCCTGAACCTCGCTGACCTGCTGCGCCATTTGCCCCCAGTTGGACCGGCCGTCGATTTTGAAATGCAGGATGTGCACGGGCAGGCGGGCTTTCTCGCCGATTTCGATGGCCTCGTCGACAGCTCGTTTCCAGTGGTCGCCCTCGCCGCGAATGTGACTGGTATAAATGCCTCCGTAACGCGCCGCAACCTCAGCGAGGGCGATCAGTTCCGCCGTAGTCGCAAAGGAGTTCGGGGGATAGATCAAGCCGGAGGAGAGGCCGAGGGCGCCTTCGCGCATGGCTTGGTCGACCAAGGCCTTTATCCTTTCCATTTCCTCGGGGCTCGGAGCTCGGTTCACGTTCCCCATCACGTCCATGCGCACTTGGCCGCTCCCAACGTAGGAGGCGATGTTCACAGAACTCCCTTGTCGCGCCACGCGCGCCAGGTACTCACCCAGGGTCGTCCAGTCGCGCGTGAGGCCATAGCGGGTCATCTCTTTGTCAAACTCGGGTACGGCGGGGCCGAGGATGGGGCCTGCGGATTCCGACTCGCCCAGGATTTCGGTCGTAACGCCTTGCCGGATCTTGCTCTCCGCTTTTCCGTCCACCAGAAGTGTGTAGTCGGAATGGCTGTGCAGGTCGATAAAACCCGGGCAAATGATGAGTCCGCCGGCGTCAATCACGCGCTGCGCAGCAGCATTCGGTAATCGGCCTACGGCGGCGATTTTTCCATCCTTCACGGCGACTGAGCCCTCAAACCATGGACTCCCGCTTCCGTCGATAATTCGGCCGTTAATGATAAGGAGGTCGTACCCGGATTCTGCGGCCAGGTGTCGCAGTCCCAGCAAGGCGGCTGATGCTATCAGAATACCGAAGGCTAGTGCTCTCGCGATCCGACTGTGCTTCAGGGTTCTGGAATACGAAATCAGCATGACACCTCCTCGCGGCGTTGAAAGATAGTTCACCACAGCGCGGCAAAGCCACAACCCAATGCAGATTCTTCGCTTCGCTCAGAATGACATGTCATCCTGAGCGAAGCGAAGGATCTGCTTTTCTCTGTGAACTCTGCGCACTCTGTGCTGTCTTGTCAAATCATACCGGGAGGCAGGAATAAGGTCTATACTGACTTTGGAGGGTTTTTCCGCACATGGCTTACTGTCCAAGCTGTTTCACGGAATACGTGGAAGGCACCAAGACGTGCGACGACTGCGGTGCACCGCTCCTGCCAGGTTCGCCTCCTCAGGGGCAGAGTGCCGGCTCCGCTGACTCCAAGCTTGTGGCCGCTCGTGTCTTTACCGGCGCGACCGCCTTGATGGACGTCGAGATGGCCAAGAACATTTTGCAGGACCAGGGCATCCCCTCGGTGGTGTCGGGTGAGTATTCGTCGGAGCTTTTGCCGGTGTTGGACGTCCCACTGCTGGTCCGGGAAGAGGACGCCGAACGTGCGGCCCGCATTCTCCGGGATTATTTCGAGACTGAGGCTGACGGCCAAGAGCCCAACGATCTGAATTGAAGTAGAAAGCAGGTAAAAGCGAGCAGGCGGTTGAAAAGGAACTGAAAGTGTTGACCAGTTGCGGCCGCAGCGTGGTGACCACTGCTTACCGCTAACTGGTCAATGTGCACCGTGTGACGAATTCCCTTCCGCAACGATTTCCTTCTGCATGCGGGCGATCGCTTTATGAATTTCTTTGGCTTCTCGCGCGTCTTTGGCGGAGGGAAGTTCGTCCAGATATTTCTGATACGCGTCCAGTGATTTCTTCCATTGCCCCATTTTCTCGTAAACTCTTCCCATCTCCCGGTATGCGGGTGCGTAATGCGGGTCGGTTTTTAACGCTTCCTGAAATCGGCTGAGCGCGGCTTGGTATTTCCCCCTCCTCAGATAGAAATCCCCGATTTCCACCGATTTCGTTGCTGAATCCGAGGGCAAAACCCGCACCGGATCATCTTTCGGGGCGGAAGGTTTCGCAGGCTGCTGTTGTGCATAAATGATTGCGAGACTCGAGCTGAGCGCGAAGAGTGGCACCAGTGCTGCGCGAACTGTCCTTTTCATGAAAACAATTCTCTCCCTTCCTCGCGCGGAGTGTCAATACAGGAGTAACGAGTGACGCCACGCTCCGCGTCCTCGTCGCTTGTCACTTGTCACTTTGAGAATGCCACGTCCTGGCAGATAATAAAATCTGGAGATTCAGTGAATCCTTTGCTCGTCGAAAAAGCCGAGGCTCTGCCCGCGCAGCCCGGAGTCTACATTTTCAAAGATGGATCGGGGCGGCCCATCTATGTTGGCAAAGCAAAGTCGCTCCGGCACAGGGTGCGGAATTACTTCCAAGAGTCGCGTCCTGGAGATGAAAAACGGGACCGAATGCTCGAGATGGCAGAGGACCTCGAGACGATCCTCGTGGATAACGAGCGGGAGTCCATGGCGCTCGAGAATAACCTCATCAAGCAGTTTAAGCCGCGCTATAACATCCTGCTTCGTGACGACAAATCTTACCCTTTCATTAAACTCACTGTGCAAGAACGTTTCCCCCGAGTTTATGTTACACGGCGGGTGAAGAAGAACGGCTCGCTTTATTACGGCCCGTATTTTCCCGCCAACCTGGCTTACCGTATTGTGGATTTCATTCACCGCCATTTTCTTGTCCCTTCCTGCGGCGTGGATTTGACGCGCTTCCATTCCCGCCCCTGCCTTCAATATCACATTCATCGCTGTCTCGGTCCCTGCGTGGACGGCTTGACTACGCCGGAGCGCTACGCGGAGGCGGTACGGGACGTTCGCATGCTGCTTGAGGGGCGCGAGAGCGATTTGGTCCGCAGTCTGCACGCGCGCATGGCAGAGGCATCCGACAAGCTTTGCTTTGAAGACGCGGCGCGTTACCGCGACCAGATCACCACCGTCGAGGAACTTCGCGAACGCCAGAAAATGGCTGCCTGGTCAGGCCAGGAAGCCGACATCCTGGGTTTTCACCAGGAGGGCCCGCAGGTGGCGGTGAATCTGTTTCACCTGCGCGGCGGGCGCGTACTGGATCGGCGGGAATTCTTCTGGGAAGACCTCGAGGGTTTCCATGCGGGCGAGTTCTTCTCCTCACTCCTTAAGCAGATCTACCTCGACCAGCAGTATCTTCCCGGCGAGATTCACGTGCCCGTGGATTTTGAGGACCGGGAACTCCTCGAGGAGTCGCTGGCCGAGCGGCGAGGACATCCGATGAAGATTCTGACCCCCCAGGGGGGGCAAAAACGCGCCATGCTTGAACTAGTCGCCCGGAACGCGCGCCACTCATTCGAAAGGCGTTTTAGGATTCTGAAGCCGAAAACCCGAGAGGTGCTGGAAGGCCTGGCAGAGGCTCTCGACCTGCCCCAGTCGCCTAACCGCATCGAGGCCTTTGACGTCTCCCACATTCAAGGATCCGATATCGTGGCCTCGATGGTGGTTTGGGAAGGGAACGGCATGAAGAAGTCGGATTACCGCAAATTCATCGTAAAGACGGTCCCACAAAATGACGACTTTGCCAGCATGCGGGAAGTGGTGGGACGCCGCTACAAGCGGTTGCAAGACGAGAAGAAGAAGTTGCCCGACTTGATTCTTATCGATGGTGGAATCGGCCAACTCCACGCGGCTGCAGAGGCTTTAGATAGCTTGGGAATCATTAACCAGCCTTTAGCGAGTATCGCCAAGCGGGAAGAAATCCTTTATCTCCTGGGGCGTGAAGATGATCCGGTAGTTCTTGATCATCACTCTCCAATCCTCCATTTGGTCCAGCAGATCCGTGACGAGGCGCACCGGTTCGCAGTGACCTTCCACAGAGCGCGACGGGGAAAACGAGAAATGGCGAGCGAACTTCGTGAGATCGCCGGCATTGGTGAAAAGACCGCCAGCAAGCTGCTCTCTCACTTCGGCAGCCTAATCGCTCTCGAGAGCCTGTCGGCTGAGGAACTGGGCCAAGTGGTGAACTCGACACAAGCGCAGCGGATTGTGGAGCACTTTAGCGGGCTGCCAAAGGACAATTCACAACACGCCACAGACAGTACTCAGAAGATATGACAACGATCTCATACTCCTGATAATAGAAAAAACACGGGCGTCTGTACCCACGGCGCTCTTAGCCGTCATCCTAACGAAGGTGGCGGCTATAGTCTATTCGCATGAGGCGGCAAGAGCCCAGATATTAATAATCCGTCTGGACGGTCTATGTATAATTAAAACTAAATATGTGATTTTTATGCTTGCTTTAAAAAAAGCTAGGTGCTAGGTTACTCCTCAGGATGTGGAGGTGGTATATGGCTAGATGCAATGTGGCAACCGGGATCGGATGTTTTCTTGTCGGCGTTAGCATTGGTGCAGCGGCGGCTCTGCTCCTCGCGCCCAAGAGCGGCGAACAGACACGGAAGCTGATTGCTAAGAAGGCCGAGGAAGGGAAAGATTACGTGACCTCGAAAGGTCGGGAATTCAGGGATCAAGCTGAAGAGTTGGTCGGGAAGGGCAAGGACCTGGTAAACAAACAGCGGGAGCGGCTTGCTGAGGCACTTGAAACCGGCAAAGAAGCCGCCCGGAACACGCTTTCGATGGTATAAGGCGGAGGTAGCATATGAGCGATGAGAGCAGTGGTGCAACGAATCTGGGGTTCTTCCTTGCGGGTTTGGGCATCGGGGCAGTCGTGGCGCTGTTACTTGCTCCCAAATCCGGAAAAGAGGCTCGGGATTACATTGCCGGGAAGGCCGAAGAGGGCCGGGACTACGTTAAGGCCAAGACGGATGACTTGCGCCGCCAGGCGGAAGACGCTGTGGGGAAAGGCAAAGATCTTGTAACCAAGCAGAAGGAACTTCTCTCCGCAGCCCTGGAGGCGGGCAAACAGGCCTACCAGGAAGAAAAAGCCAAGGCCAAGTAACAGTCTGGGCCGCAGAAGGACTGGTGAGCGAACCATGGAGCAAAGCACAGGGCTGACCATCGCGCTCATCCTCGTCAGCGTGGCAGTCCTGATCCAGGCGGGGATGACGGTGGCGATCTTTCTGGCGATGCGGAAGATTCCCGGCCATCTCGAAGCTGTCCGGCAAGACTTCAAGCAGCGGTTTGATCCGCTGTCGCAATCGGTCACGGATATCCTGGTCACTGCCCGCGAACCTTTGCGGACGATCACCGCGAACCTGGCTGACATCAGCAAGATGCTCCGGGAACGAACGAGCGACGTGGATGGTTTGGTGTCCGAACTTGTGGACAAGTCACGCGCCCAGGTTATTCGCATGGACCGGATGGTTTCCGATCTGATTGAAAAGGTCGAGACCACCTCGGAAACCGTGCAGCGCGGAGTGCTGGCGCCCGTTCAGGAAGTCTCAGCCGTCATCAAGGGCATGCAGGCAGGCCTGGAATTTCTATTCTCGCGCCGGCGAAAGACCAGCGTCAGTGAGGCAGCGCAGGACGAGCAGCTTTTCATTTAGCGCGCCGCACCATAACCCGGAGGGGCACGCCGCCACACGCCCCTGCACGATTCGCAATATGGATGAGGCAGATCGCTCTCTCGTCGAGGGCTGTCTCGATGCCCGCAGTGGCATTCTCTCGTAGCCTCGCGCCCGAAAGCTCATATCTGAACACCCACAACGGCCACTCACCTTATTCAAGAACGCGATCAATCCACCCTCCGCCCACTACTTCATCCTCGTCGTAGAAAACCGCCGCTTGCCCGGGCGTGATGGCCCGCTGGGGTTGGTGGAAGGTAACCCAGGCCTCGCCGGCTCCGCGCGAATCCACTTGGGCTGCGGCGCCGGGATGATTGTGGCGAATCTTGACGTGGGCGTCGATCGCTTCGCCCCTTGCAACCAGCCGAATCCAGTTGAGGTCGCGAACCACGAACTTGCGGTGGAATAGCGCCTGCTCAGGCCCTACAACCACCCGGTTCTTTCCCGGTTCGAGTTGCAAAACATAAAGCGGTGAGCCCACGGCTACTCCCAAACCCTTCCTCTGACCCACGGTGAAATTGTGAATCCCGCGGTGCTCCGCAAGCACTTGTCCTTCAGTCGAGACGACTTCACCTGCCTGCGATTCCGTCCTCTTGCCCTGCTCCTCGAGGTAGGCTTCGATGAAATCGCGGTAATTTCCCGAAGGAACGAAGCAGATCTCCTGGCTTTCGGGTTTCTCAGCCACAGGAAGCCGCTTGGAGCGGGCAATCGATCGCACCTGCTCTTTGCTGAGTTCGCCGAGCGGGAACATGGCCCGCTCGAGCTGCTCTTGGGTAAGCCCAAAAAGAAAATAGGCCTGGTCCTTGCTCCGGTCCAATCCGCGTAGCAGTTGAATACGGCCCGTCGTTTCGTCGCGCCGGAGCCGGGCGTAATGGCCCGTAGCGATGCGCTCCGCGCCAATCTGGCGCGCGAGGGCGATAAACCGCTCGAACTTAATCTCCGTGTTGCAAAGGCTGCACGGGATGGGTGTTTCTCCGGCCTGATAACGCTCCACAAACGGCCGCACCACCGTTGCTTCGAACTCCCGTTCGAGGTTGATCACGTAGTGTGGGATACCCAGACACTCCGCCACGGCTCGGGCATCGTAAACGTCGTCCAGCGAGCAGCAGCGGCCGCTGGCGTGGCCCGACGGGTTCAGCACGCTTTCCATGCCCTGTAGCCCCGGCAAGCGGCGCTGGTTCCACAACTGCATAGTCAGCCCAACCACCGAATCAGGCTGGGTATGCGCTCCGGGAACCTTGGCATCCGAATTGTTTTCGACGAGCAAGGAGGCGGCAGTGGAACTGTCCACGCCTCCGCTCATCGCGACAGCGATAGTCATGACGGAGAACCGAAATTCGAAACTCAAAAATGGAAAATGGAAAATGGAAACTGGAAATTCGAAAATGGAAAGGTGGATGCCGAATCCAAAATCCAAAATCCAAAATCGTCCTAGCCCCGGGTTCCAACCGCTTTGTAGCGGGGCGACACCGCACGGAGCCGCTCGACGACGGACGGAAGGGCAGCCAGCGTCGCGTCGACATCTTCTTCCGTGGTGTATCGGCCCAGGCTGAACCGGATGCTCGACCTCGCCTGCTCCGGCGTGCAGTCGATGGCGGAGAGAACGTGCGATGGCTCGACCGACCCGGAGGAACATGCCGCCCCGGTGGAACATGCAAAGCCCTTCAAGTCCATGGCGATGACGAAGCCTTCACCTTCGACGCATTCGAACGCGAGGTTGCTGGTGTTGGGCAGTCGCCGCTCGGGATCTCCGTTTACGCTGACCTGAGGGACCAACTCGAGAATTTTTCGTTCCAGGCGATCGCGCAAGGCCGCCACGCGCCGCCCATATTCCTCCAGGTGAGACCAGGCCAGTTCCGCAGCCATTCCCAGTCCTACAATGCCGGGCACATTTTCAGTGCCCGGACGGCGGTCGCGCTCGTGGTGGCCTCCGTAAAGCAGCGGCCTGAGCGTAGTGCCCCTGCGAATGTACATCGCGCCCACGCCTTTCGGGCCGTTCAATTTGTGCGCGGAAAGAGAAAGCAGGTCGACTCCGAACTTCTCAACGTCGATAGGGATTTTGCCCACCGACTGCACCGCATCGGTGTGGAAATAAATATCATGCTCGCGAGCGATGGCCCCGATATCTTCGAGCGGCTGGATGGTGCCGATTTCGTTGTTCGCGTGCATGACGGAAATGAGCACGGTCTCAGCCCGGATGGCGCGCCGCACGTCCGCCGGGTCAACGACGCCGGCGCTTCCCACACCCAGATAGGTCACATCGACGCCCTGCTTTTCAAGCGCCTGCGCGGTGTTGAGAACCGCGTGGTGTTCGATGCGCGTCGTGATGATGTGTGGGTTTGCCACACGCGCTGCCTGGACAACGCCAAAGATCGCAGCATTGTCAGCTTCCGTTCCACCGCTTGTAAAAATCACTTCGCCGGGCCGCGCATTGAGCAGCTTTGCAACCTGCTGGCGAGCTTTCTCGACCGCATTCTTGGCCCGCTGCCCAAACCAGTGGATCGAAGAGGCGTTCCCGAAATCCTCGAGCAGGTAGGGCTTCATCGCCTCAAACACTTCCGGCGCCACCGGCGTCGTTGCATTGTTGT
>CAWIUZ010000288.1:0-34829 GCA_963838915.1 uncultured Acidobacteriota bacterium | reverse complement strand
ATTGGGGTGCCTGAAGAGCACTCCCACGCGCGGCACCATGGCGGTTTGCATCTTGGGCTCAAACACTTCCACGTAGAAAGCCACCTTGTCGCCGTGTTGGAAATGGTTGCCGGGTTGAGGGAACACTTCGTTGCCCTGGAAAACCAGCGGAGTCTGATCCTCAAGGAGTTCCGAGTCCAGGCTAGCCACAAGCTGGTTCACCGGTCGGATATCGTCGCTGAGTGCGGGTCCGCTGATCTCGATCTGCTTGGCGTCGAAAGGAGCAATCACCAAGGGTTTCTCGTATTTTGCGAATTTTTCCCCTCCCGAGCTGAGAACCAGTTTCAGCGTGTACTCTCCCGGCGCGATATTGAACGTGTTCTGGTATTTGAAGGGCCCTTTAGCAAAGTCCTTCATGTCTTTCTTGTCCAGGTTGAGCTTCACGGTGTCGCTGAACCGGGCACCCACCGATCCGTCTGCTTTCGTCGCGATCCCGAGCACTTGCACTTCGGAGTGGAAGTCCTTCTTCTCTTTTCCAAAGTCGATGGACGACGCCGGAATTTGGAGCGACACGTAGACGCGCGCCACGCCCGGAGATGTGTAGAAGTAAGGGGCGCTGAGCATTACGGGGACTTGTCCCGCTTGAGAGCTTGCCACGAACGCTTCCAGGTTCTTCCCTTCCGGCTTTCCGGCCAACATGTCAGGACCCTTCACGTCGTAATACCCATTCCTATGGCGAAGCTGTAGCCCGGCGCGAGTCACTTTCACGGAAATCTTGTGATACGTTCCGTCGTGCGCTTGGCTGGGGGGGACATAACCCAGAATGTAGTATTGGTCCAACTCGCTCGCGATCTTATTCAAGCCCGCGAGGAAATCGTTGGTATTGAGAATCGTAAAGCCGCCCGTGCCGCGGGCTAGCGCGTCGAGCACCTGCTGGTTCGCGGAAACGCTCTGGTCCATCAACTGCCGCAAGCGATTTTGAGGGCACATCGGGTTTTGCATGGCACTCATCGGGTCGTTGCACATGTAGGCGTTGCCCGGCAGGTTCGAATAATTGCCACCATAGCCGTTGGTATTGCCCATTCCGCCGCCACCCCGGGTACCACCGCCACCAGTGCCGCCTGTGCCACCTTTTCCGCCACCGCTACCGCCGCTGCCACCGGAGCCGCCTTTCCCGCCGCTGCCACCCGTCCCGCCAGTGCCGCCGGACCCACCTTTCCCGCCGCCACCGCTGGACCCACCGCCACTGGTACCGCCACCCGCGCCGTGACCACCGCCGCTGCCGCCACCTGTGCCACCGCCACCGCCGGTCCCGCCACCACCGCCACCTCCCCCGCCGTGCTGGGGCCAGGGGTCAGGCGGATCGGCTAGGCAGGCGAGGGGCGCCGGCGCGTGTGAGAAGGGCAAATCGAGGAACGTGGTGGCCGAGAACCCGGGCATTGTGGCCAGACCGCGCGCATCGATCGCGTAGATCGCTACATTGGCGCGATTCGCAGCATCGATAGTAGCGTCGAGTTCGGGCTGCCGATCCGCAGTGTATGGGAAACCCCCGGAGAAAAGAATCAACGTCTTGCGGCCGGGAACAGCGCGCAAGGTTTTTGCCAGGTCGCGGATCGCCAGAAGCAATGACCGCGCCCCAAAGTCGGCTTGGTTCATCGCCATCGAGATCTGCCCCATGGACGCCATAGGCGACGACATTCCTCCGGGGAATCCCGCTGACGCCAAAGTCTGGGTCTCGGTCATCGGAATATCCGGATTCGAGGCAACCGCGGAGTACTTCACCTGTTCGGTCGCTGCTTTCAGCTTCGCACCATCCGAAGTGAAGTTCTGGACAACTTGAGTTGTTCCAGTGAAATCCACGACCGCCATCACCCGATCCGGCGAAGCCGTCTTCTCCACAAATTTAGTTGCCGCCCGCCGTGCCAGCATCTGATCCTGGGTGGCCATCGACGAGTCGTCGAAGAAGACCACGATATAGTGGGGCTGGCCTGGCCTTCTGGGGCCCTGGGTTCCTTCCGGGCGCTGGAAAGCGGTGATGGTTTGCGGTTGATTATCTTCGAGGACCTGGAATTCTTTGACATCCAAGTCGTTGATGTATACCCCTTTCTTGTCGGTGGCCACCACGTCTACCAGAACAAGGTTGGCTTCTGCTCGCAAAACTTGAGGCGAAGTGGGGGGTGTTTGAGGAGAAGCGCCTGGCGCTCCTCCGCTCTGGGCAAGTGTGACTACCAAGCTCACTGCCAGAACTCCGATCGCCGCAGGTAGGAGAATATACAGACCGAATTTGCTTCTTCGTCGCATACACCGCCTCCTAGTAAGGAATTTCAACAGTTCGGCTCATTCCGGATAATTGGCCGGCCTGGGAGTCGCGCACGATCTGCCGAACCATGTATGTCCCGGGCTTCACATCAAACTCCATCTTCAACGTTATGCCGGTTCGCGACAGCCTCGCCAGCGTGTCGTCGCGCAGGTGGCATATTACTTTCTTCTCTTTCCCAGTGAGGTATTTTCCGTCGCGATCGAAGAGGACGGTTATAAAAGTCAGGTCATCCGAATTCCGATCCTGTTGCTTCAGGAAATGGAGGGAACTCATATCCAGATGGGTCAGCACGGAGAGGCGCACATCGGATTCATTGAGCTTAAAAAACTGCGTATGGACTTCGATCGGCAGTTCCCTCAGATCGTCTTGAGAGTAGACTGCGTCCTGAATTTCTTCCTTGGCCCTGGCGGCAGCGTCCTCCGAGGCTTTGGGCGCAAAGTAGCCGCGACGGGCCTGAAGCGTGTAGCCCTTCGGGTTTGCAAGGCTGACCTTGAGCTTGTGAAATCGGCCATCGGGCTTAAGATTGCGCGGAGAAAAAGCCAAGACGTAAGAAACCTCCGCAAGCGTCCCCACCTGCCGGAAGCCTTTGTCCAGGTCGTTGCTGTTGTGAAAGAATTGGCCGCCCGTGTCTGACGAAAGACCAGCTAAAACCTCTTCAGCAACGGAGTATCCGTTAATTATGAGTTGGGAACTTCCTCCCCGATAGGCCGGCGTTCGAGGGAATCACTGCCGTCGCACGGCTCGCGTCACCGCCGGGAATGATCACATAGAGCCCACGCGGGTCCAGAGCGTTTACGACCACATTCGAACGAAGGGCTCGATCCGCGATCTCACCAATCTGCGCCTCGAGGTTGTAGAAGAGAAATCCCGGCGACAGGAAAATGACGCTGCGCCGTCCGGGCAGCAACGCTGTGCGGCGGACGACCTGTTCGAGGCCCCGCAGAATATCGTTGCTCTGCGTCTCCCCCGTCTCCATTATCCTCGTGGCGTCCCCGTCGATGATGTTGGGTGCCTGGCTGATACAGTTTTGTTGCGCTTGGGCCGGTAAACTACTGCAATTACACTGAACATACTCGTCTGCAGCAATCGCCGTCGCATCGGGATCGCGTTGCTCCACGATCAAGTAGGCCTGGTATTCACTGATATCGGGGCAGGCGTTTGATTCTCTCAAATAATTGGGCCGTGGCCGGAGATTGAATAGCGCGGCGTGGATCTGAGTGCGGTCATCGGTGAAGTCCAGGACGCCTTGGCCTGACGAAGTGAAAATTCCTACCCTGCCGGCAGGAGTCAGGGCGGCCGCCAGATAACGCTCCGCTGCGTCGCGGGCGTGCGCGATGTCTTCAAAGTGCATTTGAATGTCATCGAAATAGAGGGCTTGATAATTCCTGGGAATCGAGTCTTCCGGCGGACGCGCTGAGCGTTCTTCTCCAGTGGGCTCCTCTTCGGGGACCTTGGCGGGAACCGCTGGATTGCCGTTCGAAGATTCCACCGCGAATTGGTCAATGTCCTGTGGCTTGCCGTTGTCGAAGAGTCGAAAGTCTTCTTTCTTCAGGCCGGACACCGGGAGACCTTTTGCGTCGCGAACGATGGCTCGCACCAGCACCATATTGCGCTGCACCTGTACCTTGAACGGGGATGGGACCTCCTGGGTGGCAAGCTCTTGATTATTTGAGCCCTGGCCGCCCACAGCCGCCCGTGACGTCAAAATCCATGCCGCCGACAAGCCCAGCAAGAGCAGCCATGCGCTGGCCTGCCTCCCCCGCGAGACGGGTTCCCCGCAAGGCAGGATGGCGGACCTGACTGGAATCAGGCCGGAAGCACGGTCGTGTGGCTCGAGGCCGCAACTCATTTTTACCCTTGTTACGCGGACTAACCAAGCTAAGTATCCGGCGGCCGGACCGCAAAGTCAAGGAAGGCCAAAACCCCCTTTGGACTGTCATTCCGAGCCCTTCGCTGTCATCCTGAGCGAAGCGAAGAGCCTGTCCTGAACAAAGTGAAGGAATCTCGTTCTGGGTGCTCGGGGTAGACTCCGCGGGGAATCTCGCTCGGAGCGTTCTCAAGTCAGTGCGAGATTCCTCGGTCTGCTCTCTCGAAAATCACGTCATTCCCGCGAAAGCGGGAATCCATCGTGTTCCGGACCAACGATGGGCCGCCGCTTTCGCGGGGGCGACGACTTATGTGATTCTCATTTTCACAAAGACCGCGTATTTGGGAACCCTTCTCCCATTCACATCTTGATTTGCCTCCTGCAATCTGCAATGCTTCCACAACGAAGGGATTTCTCATCTTCATCGGAGAGGCCGCGGTGGCTTACCAAGACTTACACGAGTTCGTGAAACGCCTGGAGCGCGAAGGAGAACTGAAGCGCATCCCCATTCCTGCAGACGTGGATCTGGAAATCACCGAGATCACGGACCGGGTATCGAAGGCGGGAGGACCGGCGCTTTTGTTTGAGAAGCCGCATTCGGCAGAGAGCGGCGCGGAATTTGCCATGCCTCTTCTCATCAACATGTTGGGGTCCAAGAGGAGAATGGAACTGGCGCTGGAGGTCGACTCGCTCGAAGACGTGGCGCGGCGCATCGAGGACCTGTTAGAGATGAAGCCGCCGGAGGGCATTCTGGATAAGGTGCGGCTGCTCCCCAAGCTTTTCGAGCTTGGGTCGTTCTTCCCGAAGACCGTGGCCTCCGGTGCGGCGCAGGAGGTGGTGGAAACGAACGATGCATCACTAGCGAGCTTGCCCATCATGAAATGCTGGCCCCAGGACGGCGGGAACTTCATCACTTTCCCTTTAGTGATCACCAGGAGCCCCAAGAACGGCCGCCGCAACGTGGGCTGCTACCGCATGCAAGTCTATGATGCCCGGACCACCGGCATGCACTGGCAAATCCACAAAGGAGGGGCCGAACATTTCCGTTGGCTGGAGCGACAGGGCAAGGGCCGCCGCATGGAAGTCGCCGTGGCGCTCGGCGCCGACCCGGTGACCATGCTTTCCGGTGTTCTGCCGCTGCCCGAGGATTTGGACGAATTCCTGTTTGCCGGTTTCCTGCGCCAGGAACCCGTGGAATTGGTCAAATGCCACAGCGTCGACTTAGAGGTGCCTGCCAACGCGGAAATCGTGCTGGAAGGCTACGTGGATCTCGACGACATCCGCGTCGAAGGCCCCTTCGGCGACCATACGGGCTACTATTCCCTCGAAGACAAATTCCCGGCGTTTCATCTCACCTGCCTGACGCGGCGCCGCGATCCCATTTATGTTTCCACCATCGTCGGCCCTCCGCCTATGGAAGACTATTGGATGGGCTATGCCGTGGAACGTATCTTTCTTCCGTTACTCCGCAAGCAGATGCCGGAAGTCGTCGACATGCACATGCCCGCCGAAGGGGTCTTTCACAATCTTATTATTGTTTCGATTCGTAAGAGCTACCCGGGTCATGCCCGAAAGGTAATGCATGGCATCTGGGGATTGCCCGGAGCAATGTTCAGCAAGTGCATCGTGGTGGTGGACCACGACGTGGACGTGCACAGCCTGCGCGAGGTGGCGTGGAAGGCGTTTAATCACATCGATCCGGAACGCGATATCCAATTCACTCTCGGTCCTGTCGACCAACTCGAGCACGCTTCCCGCCTTCCAAGTTTCGGCTCCAAGATGGGCGTGGACGCTACCACCAAGTGGGGCTCTGAGGGATTCACTCGCCCCTGGCCGGATGAGATCAAGATGGATCCGGAGGTCAAGAAGAAGGTCGATGGAATTTGGAAGAGTTTCAATTTTGGGTTTTAGATTTTAGATTCCGGCTTGTCATGCTGAGCGCAGCGAAGCATCCCCGCAGTGCGTGGTGAGGGGCTGACGCCAAACCACTGCCGAGATCCTTCGCTCCGCTCAGGATGACAGCGAAGGGCTCGGAATGACACGGTCTCCGGAGGGGCTGCCGATGAGCAAACCAGGCATTACGATCGACATTCCAGGATTTGGGAAACTCCAGATCAACGCTATCCTCAGCGACTACACAGGGACGTTAGCCTTCGGCGGCACGTTGTCGCCTGGTGTCAAGGATCGCCTGCTCCGGCTGGCGCAACTGGTGGATATTCACATCGTCACAGCCGATTCTTTCGGTACTGCTGAAAAAGAATTGCAGGGCCTGCCACTGATCTGCCGCAGAATCGAAGGCGCCGGCGAAGACGTGCAGAAACAGCGTTATGCGACGGAGTTGAATCCCCGCTGCCTGGCCTCGTTCGGAAATGGCGTCAACGACCGGCTGCACATGAAACTGGTGAAAGAGTCAGGAGGACTGACGATTGCCGTGGACAACGGCGAAGGTTGCGCGCACGAGGCTCTCCGGCATGCCAACATTTTCGTTGCGGGCGCCGCGAGCGCCCTTGACCTGCTTCTCGAGCCCACCCGGCTGCGAGCGACCTTGCGCTTTTGAACTGTAGGAGCGGCCCTCGTGGCCGCCCGGGCGCAGCCACAAGGGATGCCCCTACAAGGATACCGGACACCGCACCCCGCAAGCTGTTGACTTTTCAAGAATACCAAGCCCTTCGACTGGCCGGAAAGCGTCGCGTGACAGAGCGCTTTCCCCTTCGCGCATTTTGTGCGAGAATACAGCACTTCAGTTCCCTCATGTTTCCCCCGCACAATTTCGTGAGAGAAGCTGAACTCGCCGGCTAGAGGTTTGCCAGGAAGTATGGAGAACGGCAGCAGTAAAACCCGAAGCAGTGCAATCACCTTGCCCCGCGTCATGGTGGCCACCACCGCCATGCTTACCTTCATTTCGTTCTGGCGTGCCGCGGCTATTGTCTTGAATGATCTCGCCTCGTCCGCCTTCTACGCCGGCGGCATCGCTGAAGATGCGGTGGGGAAATCCGCCCCCTGGTTCATCCTCGGAATCATGCTGTTTTCTTACGCGGTGCGCGCGATCTACGTGGAAAGCTGCAGCATGTTCGTGCGCGGAGGCGTCTACCGCGTCGTCAAAGAAGCGATGGGCGGGACGCTTGCCAAAATCTCCGTGTCCGCACTGATGTTTGATTACGTGCTGACCGGGCCCATCAGCGGTGTTTCAGCCGGCCAATACCTTGCTGGCTTCCTGAATGAGATTCTTCAGTACCTGCACATCCACCTGGTCCTTTCGACGAACTTCACGGCCGGCCTTTTCGCGGTTCTGGTGACGCTTTATTTCTGGTGGCAAAACATCAAGGGCATTCCGATATCGAGCGAAAAGGCGCTGCGGATTATGCAATTCACCACGGTCATGGTGGTGATCATGATCGGCTGGTGCGGATATACGCTTTGGGTACGCGGATGGCACCTGCCGCCGCTGCCGAGTCTGACCAGTTTCCGGTTCTCGCCCACGGCTTTGGGTTGGCTCCGCGAAAGCCGCCTGCCCCATACCATTGCACTGGTCGGGATTTTCGTGGGCCTGGGGCACTCTATTCTGGCCATGAGCGGAGAGGAATCACTGGCTCAAGTCTACCGGGAAATTGAGCATCCCAAGCTCCCGAACTTGAAGAAGACGGGTTTGGTTATTTTCATTTACAGCATGGTCTTCACCTCGCTCGTCTCCTTCTTTGCGGTGATGATCATCCCCGACAGCACGCGCAAGAGCTTCTACGAAAACCTCATCGGCGGCCTGGCGATGAATGTCGTGGGACCGCTCACACTCAAACTGGTGTTTCATGGCTTTGTGGTGGTGGTTGGGACTCTGATTCTGGCCGGGGCGGTCAACACGGCCATTGTCGGCTCGAACGGCGTCCTTAACCGTGTGTCAGAGGACGGCGTGCTGGCGGACTGGTTTCGCCATCCACACCCTCGATACGGAACCTCCTCCCGCATCATCAATCTGGTTGCCGGCCTGCAGATTCTGACCATAATACTGAGCCGCGGTAATATCTACGTCCTCGGCGAGGCTTATGCTTTCGGAGTAGTCTGGAGCTTCGTCATGAAGGGCCTGGCTGTGCTGGTTCTCCGTTATAAGCAGGCAGGCCCCCGCGAATTCCGTGTGCCGCTGAATTTTCACTTGGGCAAGACTGAGATCCCTGTCGGCCTGGGACTGATCACGCTCACCCTGTTGGCTATTGCGGTCACCAACCTCTTCACAAAACAAGTGGCGACTGTAGCGGGCGTGGTATTTACCATTCTCCTTTTCGCGGTCTTTACGGCTTCGGAGCGAATCGCACGACGGAGGGGATACGCGCATGCTGAGCTGGACCAGTTTCATCTGGCCTCCGGCGAGGAGATAACGCCTCAGAAGTTGGGGTGCCGCTCGGGAAATATGCTGGTGCTGATCCGCGACTACAACACGCTTTATCCTCTTGAAAGGATCCTGAAGCGCGTCAACCTGGCAAAACAAGATGTCGTGGTCCTTCACGTGATGTTGCTCGCGCGCGCCGCTTCCGGAGAAGGAGGCTTGATGCCGGACCAGTTCTTTGGCCGGACCGAGCAGCTTCTCTTCACTCGCGCGCTCTCCGTCGCCGAGCACGAAGGCAAGACTATACACCTGTGCATGGTAGCGGCCAATGAATTTTGGGACGCCACGCTGCGCGCCGCTCAAACCTTGGAATCGTCTACGGTTGCCGTCGGACTATCAACAAAGATGGCGATCACCGAGGAGGCGCGCAACGGCGGTGTAGCTTGGGAAAGATTGCCGGAGCCCAAACCGCGCGTGACGCTCGACATTTTCACTCCCACAGGCCAGGAAGAGGTATTCTTCCTCGGCCCTCATGCCCCGCACCTCACTCTTGCGGAGATCGACCTTATGCATAGCTTGTGGCTGCGATTCAGTGATGAACTGGCGCCCGAGGAACTCCACCACCACGATATCGTGCACTTTGCTCTAAACGAACTCAAACAAGAGCTAAGCCAATGCCCCAATGGTGAGATTTTAGAAAGGCTCAAACGATACCTGCAAGAAAAGAAGTCCCTTCCTCCTCCCGTCGCCTAGGCCCACCTTCAACTGCCGAACTGAACGTCCGCCACTCCCTCGGCGATCTGGCCGAGATATTGGCCATCGGCACGGATATCGGCGGCAAGGGCCACGCGCGGCTTTTCCCGGTCCCAATTCTCCGGAACGGAGACGGAGAATCCAGCCGAGCCGTCTCCCTTTGGGGCGACGGTGAACTCCTGCACCTCCGGCGAGGCCTTCCATCCCGCCGGCGCCACGAGGGCTGCTTCGAGGCGCATAGGGCTCGACCGGTAGTTGCGGACCCGCAATTCGACCGCAGCGCTCGAACCCGTTTTCGCCTGAAGCTGGTAAGGGTAAAGTCTGGCCCAACCGGGATTCAGCCCGAAATCGCAATCGGGATCTGCGATCACGTCAAAGAAATACTTCTGCTGGTCCTCCAGACGCGCCTTCAGGTTTTCGAGATCCGCCCGGTTGCTCAGGAACGGCTTGCCGTGGCCAGGCGCGACGATGTTGGGTTCATGTTCGAGAATCGTGCGGATGGACTTGACGTGGCTGTCGTTCTCCACCCAGTTGCGAAAGATCAGGTTGTGGCGAAGCGTGCCGTCGCCTCTTGGAAAGAAGGCGTCGCCAGTGAAGGCCACGCGCGCGTCGTCGATAGTTGAAAACAGGACCATCTGGTATTCCGTGTGTCCAGGGGAATGAAAAACCTGGAATTCAAACTCTTCCCATTTGAAGGTTTCACCGTCTCGAAAAGTCCTGTCAATCTTGATAGGCTCGCCCAGGATGCAGCCCAGGTTGTATCCGCGCGGATTCTGGAGAACGTCAACCATGTTCTCGTAGCACCATACCTTGGTGCCATGATGCCGCGCGAGATGCGGGAAGCCATTCAGGTGGTCGTCGTGCATGTGGCTCGGCATCGCTACGTCCACGGATTTCAGCCCGTAACGCGCCTTGAGTTCGTCCAGCGTGTGCTCGACGAAACCCATACGGTCGTGAACGCCGGTCTGGGCGATGTAGGTGAAGCAGAAGTTAGAACTGGCAGCGCCGTAATCGACGAAGAGCGCTTTCCCGCTGTCGCTGATCAGCGCGTAGGAACTCGAGGTCGTCTGATACGAAGCCACCAGATGGGGAGTGACAGCGTAGGGCTTATTATCGATGGTGAGCGTTGCTCCCGGGTCGTACGCACTGTACCAGCCCCTGAGCTTGCGGATGAGATCATCGATCCCCGCCGCGGCTGAAGTGAACGGCTCACCGTGCGACGGGCAAACCAACTCAGGCCCCTGTTCGCGGAGGCGAGTGAGTGAGTAAATGGCGTAGTCAACCCCGTCGGTGTTTCCGTAGCTATACTGAAGCTCGTAGAGATTCACGACCTTGCCGGGCGACTGGATCAAATCTCCCGTGAACGCCACTCTCTTGCCGTCGACTGCACCGATCAGACTGACTGATCCCAGCGTGTGCCCGGGTGTGGGATAGATGAGCAGCTCGTGGGCGCCCCAGCGGTAGGTGTTGTAGTCGTGCAAGACGTCCGCCACCGGAAGGTTCTGCGTCACGGTGAAAAAATCGTTCTTGACGTTGTACAACTCGAAAATGCGACGATTCCGCCAGAAATTCTCAGCGTCCTCAAAGAGGTACCGTTCATGCTGCGGAACAATGATTGGGATGCGCTCCGCCGCGGCCCGCGCATCCCCCTGGCATTGGTCGCGATGGTGGTGCGTGTGCAAAATGGCGTCAACTCGAGTGACGCCGATCTCTCCCAACAGGTTCAGGACGTGGCCTGAGCCGAAATCGATCAGCAAACCGCGATTGCCATCTTTGAGCACGTAAACGTTGCAGGTATCGCGGAGCAGATAGAGGTTGGGAGAGACTTGGGTGAGCCCGCCCTGGGGAGTGAAGCGTACTGTCGAGCTGGCCGGCGCCCGCTTGGCAATTCCTGGCGACGCGCCCGCGAGATCTCCCGCCACCAACCCAGCCCCTGCGTTCCGCAGGAAATCGCGCCGCGTCACGCCGTGTTCAGGTGAAGTTCTAATTCTTTTCATGGGTTCCTCCGGGATGCGATGACGAGGTCATCCTGAATTCCTCAACAGGTCTGGAAGGGCGGGGTTGAAGAGTCCGTGTGAAACCTAATTCAGACTGTCATTCCGAGCGAAGCGAGGAATCTCGCTCTGAGTATTTTCAATGCACTGCGAGATTCTTCGCTTCGCTCAGAATGACAGAGTGCAATGGTTTTTCCGCAGCCTGAGAAGCCTCGCCCATCCAGACCCTCGATCCGATATCCACGTGCTTCGGCTTCTTCCGGCGCGGACGCGCCTAGCAGTGCGAATCACTGAAACAGGAAATTATACGCCCTTCACTGTGTGGTGGCTTGAGCGTCTTGCAGGGTTGGAAAAAACGTCAGGACCTGGTCAACCTTGGTCACTTTCATCAGCGTCCTGATCCGGTCCTGCACGGCTACTAATAAGAGCCGGCGACCCGAATTGACGCAGGAGACGTGCGCGTTAACGATGGCCCCCACACCTGCCGAATCCACGTAAGGGACCTGGGTGAAATCGAGAATTACAGTTTTCGCGGCCTTTTCAGCCCGTACCGTATCCCGGAAATCGAATAAAGTGGCGATGGTTATCGGACCATTGAGCTGCAGGATTCGCTGCTCTTCGTGCGCGCCCGGTGTATTGGTGATGGTTAGCTTTTCTTCCCACATATTTAGGCAATATAGGGTGACGCTGGGGTTTTGTCAATCAGTAACGGCCGCTGATGGAGTGTTATACGAAATGTTACGGGAGTGTTACGAGTGAACTCTCGCGCTACCGAAGCACGGAGGGCGTGGCGCGGGTGTGCGTCTGCGAACCGGTTGCGTGGCACACAACTGCGAGAGAAACGACATTACTCAAACCTTCCCTCGCAAACACTTCCCCCTTGACACGGACCTGGGTCAGTGATACGGTGCCCTCATCGTAGCAAGTCAGCAAATACCTTACACGCTAATCCCAGGTTTCTCGAGCGGTCGACTCGGGCAACCTATCACCTCCACTTGAAGAGAGTTCAAAGGAGGACCCTCATGACAAAGACACCAGAAGTTCGGATTTCGCGAATACGCCTGCGCTGGGCTCCGGTCGCGCTCGCCGCTTTGGTGGCGATCGGGCTCGGGCTAGTTCCCATCCCCACGGCCAAGGCGCAGACCTTGACAATTATTCACAGTTTTGCGGGGCCGCCGGATGGTGAAACTCCCGAGGCGGGTCTGATCAGGGACGAGGCGGGGAACCTCTACGGCACGACGTATTACGGCGGCGTTTACGGCGCGGGAGCCGTGTTCAAGCTCGATGCTTTTGGCAGCGAGACCGTGCTCTACAGCTTTGGGGCTTATCCCGGTGACGGCACGATACTCCTTGGAGGTCTGATCAGGGACAGAGCGGGGAACCTGTACGGCACCACAAGGTACGGCGGTGAATCCGATTACGGAACCATCTTTAAACTTGATACCTCAGGCAACGAGACGGTGCTGTACAGCTTCGCGGGCTCACCCACCGACGGCGCCTATCCCAGCGCAAGTCTGATTAGGGACAAAGCGGGGAACCTGTACGGCACCACCACTTACGGCGGCTCCGGGACATGTCAGTCGCTCCCGCCGTTCGGTTGTGGAACAGTCTTCAAGTTCGACACCTCCGGGAACGAGACCGTGCTGCACAACTTCACGGGCTCACCCGGCGATGGGGCGTTCCCGTCCGCAGCGCTGATCGCGGACCGGGCGGGGAACCTCTACGGCACTACGGCTAACGGCGGGGCTTTCAACAGCACAAGCGTCCCCCACGGCTGCGGAACTGTATTCAAGCTCGACACCTCCGGAACGGAGACGGTGCTCTACAGCTTCGCGGGCCAATACGGCGCATTCGGGGATGGGCTCTTTCCCCCCTCCGCCAACTTGATCATGGACGAGGCAAAAAACCTCTACGGCGTCACATTTCTCGGCGGCGCTTCCGGGGATGGGACCGTATTCAAGCTCGATAGCCGCGGCAAGTTGACGGTGCTGCACAGCTTCGCAGGCCCACCCAGTGATGGGGCGAACCCCTTGGCCGCTCCGATCATGGACGAGAGGGGTACGCTCTACGGCACGACGGTGTGGGGCGGATCCGGTTTCTGCGACTACCCGGGGCTCGGCTGCGGAACCGTGTACGTGATCGATCGCTTCGGCAAAGAGACGGTGCTGCACAGTTTTACAAACTCACCTGACGACGAAGCGATTCCGGTCGGCCTGGTGATGGACAGGGCGGACAACCTTTACGGGACCACCAACGGGGGCGGCGCGGCAGGCTACGGAACCGTCTTCGAGCTCATTTCCCCAACGCCCCAGCAGGCGACCCAGACGATTATCGGCGCCGTGAACGCGCTCTATTCCGAGGGGGCGCTCAGCCGGGGAGAGTACAACGCGCTGGTTCAGAGATTGCAGCAGGCTATACTCCTGATGAACGCGGGTAGGGACGGCCATGCCGCTGAGAACTTCCGTGCGTTTATCCGTGAGGTGCTCGACTTGCAACGTTCGGGGGTATTATCCCCATCCCAAGCCACACCACTTATCAGCGCTGCTGAAGCTGTGATCGCACAGCTATCGTAGGCGACGTACAACGCGTTAATGCCGATCTTCTGGTCGGCACCCTTGAGTCCCGAACCCGGCGGTTTCCCTCGGAGGCGGGGTGGGTTGCCGCCTCTCGGGCCAAGTGCGCACTGTGCACTAAAAGGGGGGTGCAATCTTGACGCGGTATCTCCTATCCCAAAGCGGCAGACACCTCCCCATTGACACGGACCAGGGTCAGTGATACAGTGCCCTCATCGTAGCAAGTCAGGATATACCTTACACGCCAATTTCAGGTTTCTCGAGCGGTCGACTCGGGCAACCTATCACCTCCACTTGAAGAGAGTTCAAAGGAGGACCCTCATGACAAAGACACCAGGAGTTCGGATTTCGCGAATACGCCTGCGCTGGGCTCCGGTCGCGCTCGCCGCTTTGGTGGCGATCGGGCTCGGGCTAGTTCCCATCCCCACGGCCAAGGCGCAGACCTTAACAATTCTTTACGGTTTCACGGGGGCGCCGGACGGCGCAAATCCCGAAGCGGGTCTGATCAGGGACGAGGCCGGGAACCTCTACGGCACTACGGCGTTCGGCGGGGATTGCAACAGCCTTCCCACGGGCTGTGGAACGGTGTTCAAGTTCGACACCTCTGGGAGAGAGACCGTGCTGTACAGCTTTGGGGCCTATCCCGGCGACGGCACGACACCCTTTGCAGGTCTGATCAGGGACCGAGCGGGGAACCTGTACGGCACCACACTCTCGGGCGGCGAATACGACTTCGGAACCATATTCAAACTCGACACCTCCGGCAATGAGACCTTGCTGCACAGCTTCGCGGGTTATCCCACGGATGGCGCGAACCCCTGGGTGGGTCTGATCATGGACCGAGCGGGGAACCTGTACGGCACCACACCCTCGGGCGGCCAATCGGACTACGGAACCATATTCAAACTCGATACCTCGGGCAACGAGACTTTGCTGCACAGCTTCGCGGGTTATCCCACGGATGGCGCGAGTCCCTTTGCAGGTCTGATCATGGACCGAGCGGGGAACCTCTACGGCACCACAGTCTCGGGCGGCCAATCCGACTACGGAACCGTGTTCAAGCTAGACAAATCCGGCAACGAGAAGGTGCTGCGCAGCTTCACGGGCTCGGCCGGCGATGGGGCGAGCCCGGTGGGAGGCCTGATCGCGGATCGGGCGGGGAACCTCTTCGGCACCACATCTGCCGGGGGCACTTCCGAGCTCGGAACCGTGTTTAAGCTCGACACCTCCGGCAATTTGACGGTGCTGCACAGCTTCACGGGCACGCCCCCGCCCACCCTTTTTGGCCCGCCCCCCGATGGGAGGCAACCCGATGCCCCCCTGATTATGGACGAGAGCGGCAATCTCTACGGCGAGACAATGTACGGAGGCACCTTCGACCAGGGGACCGTGTTTGAGCTCGATACCTCCGGCAATTTGACGCTGCTGCACAGCTTCGATCCCTTCTCCGGCGACGGGGCGGCTCCAGACGGCGGCCTGGTGATGGACAAGGCGGGCATCCTTTACGGAACCACCAACGGGGGCGGCACAGCAGG
This sequence comes from uncultured Acidobacteriota bacterium, assembly GCA_963838915.1. Classification (GTDB taxonomy): domain Bacteria; phylum Acidobacteriota; class Terriglobia; order UBA7540; family UBA7540; genus CAVROP01. The sequence goes on along the minus strand of CAWIUZ010000288.1, from coordinate 19,493 downwards.
AGGCGTTGGAACCGTGTTCAAATTCAGTCCCCCGCCGCCCCAGCAGGCAACCCAGACGATTATCGACGCCGTGAACGCGCTCTATTCCCAGGGAGTGCTCAGCAGTGGAGAGGACAACGCGCTGGTGCTGAGGTTGCAGAAGGCGATATCCCTGATGAACGCGGGAAGAGACGGCGCTGCAACTCTGAGCCTTCGTGAGTTTATCCTTGAGGTGCTCGCCTTGCAACGTTGGGGGGTATTATCCCCATCCCAAGCCGCACCACTTATCAGCGCCGCCGAAGGTGTGATCGCGCAGCTATTGTAGGCGACGTACAACGCGTTAATGCCGATCTTCGGGTCGGTGCCCTTGAGTCCCCAACCCGGCGGTTTTCCTCGGAGGCGGGGTAGGTTACGGCCTCCGTGGTGAAGTGTGCCGTGTGCACAAAAGGGGGGTGCAATCTTGACGCGGTATCTCCTATCCCAAAGTGGCGTTGACATACCCCCTGACAACACCTAATATACCGCTCAAAGGAGGTAGTCATTATGCAATTGACCATCGACGCCAAGGAAGTCGAAGGTGTGCGCGTGTTGACCCTTAGCGGCAGAATCGTGGCCGGGCCCGAAGTCGACACCGTGCGCAGCTTCGTCAAGGAGTTTCTGGGCAATCATTGGAATCACATTGTGCTTGACCTCGCGAATGTGACGCGTATTGATAGCACCGGGATCGGGATGCTGGTGGAGTCGGTGATCTTAACGGTCAAGGAGGGGGGACAACTGAAACTCACACGCCTGCCCCGGCTAATTCACAATATCCTGTCGACTCATCGGTTGCTGCAAGCCTTCGACATCTACCCCACTGAGGCGGACGCGCTGGCCAGCTTTGCGAAATCTGCGCCCTAGCCAGCTTTTGCCCGGGCCTGGCGGCATACGGTCGTAGCGCTGACCTTCAGGTCGGCACTTGCCGACGCTTCGCTTCGCTCAGGGCAGGCTCTAAAGGTCGGCGCAGCGAGTGAAACGGAGGCGGATATGAACACCCTTATTGCAATCGAAGCATGCGGAGTATTGCTCTCGTGGGCAGTTCTAGCTTGGGCGATTTGGAAGTGGGGACCAGGTTTGCGCTGGAGGTCGGTTCGCTGCCCGGAGCGAAGGGTTGGGGCCAGGGTCCTGGCTGACCAACGCGAGGCAGAATTCGCCTCCCTGCGAGTGGCGGATGTAAGCATGTGCTCGCTGCTTGGAAATGCGCCGCGCGCTTGCAGCAAAGGATGCCTGGGAAGGTTGTGATAGCGCTCCTACCGCTCCGCTGTCATTCCCTCTTCATTTTCATCGCCGGTTCGCCGAATGACACGCAGAGCGCAATCGCCGACGCCACCCAGATGTACCATGGAATCGAGTCATGATAATGAAACTGTAGGATGACACATACAGCAAAGAGTATGCTTCCGAACATGATTCCTCCTAGCCCGGCAGCCGGCCGCTGATCGCCAAGGTAACAAAGCCCAGGATAAGAAACAGGATTCCTCCCAGCATAGTGGTCAGAGCCTTCTTACCGGCGGCCTTCCATTCTCCAGTAACAAACCCCCAAACATTCGACGTGATAATAATCGACGACATAAAAAGAGGCCAACCCAGGATCGGTCCCATCTCGGACAAGCGCGCGGAGACCCCGCCGTAGATGACGGTGCTTCCAAACCAGAACAGGCCCATGACGGCGCCGAAAACCCAGTACAGGCCGGTGCCTGGGGCGCGGAACAGGTGCGCCGTGCCGTTTCTCTTCCACAGGTAGGCGCAATAGATGAGATAAGGTATGAAGGCGGCCGTGTTCACGGGCGCCCAGATCACATTGGCCTGGCTACCGGGGCCGGCGCCTTGTGCGACCGCGGCGTCAATGAGTGGCTTCCCGAACGCCAGTCCGAAGTTAGTAAACGGAGAACCAATGCCTGCCAGGACACAAAGGAACAATCCCAGCTTGAAACTCATCTTAACCGCAGTGGATTCCTTGGGGCCCGCGCCGGCGGCGGCGAGGTGTTTCTCCTTCATCCCTCCCGCTACAGCGCAACCTACGATTCCGGCGAGGGCCAGCGCCACGCCCAGGAAGATCATATGCCCCTGCGGAGTGAAGATTTTCTGCCTCTGCAACGCCAACATCGGCACCAGCGAGCCGAGAGCCGTGGAAAGGCCAATGGCAATAGCAAAATTGAGAGCAATACCAATCGCGGCAATCCCCAGTCCGAAAAAGATTTGCGCCAAGCCAAAACCAACGCCGAAGAGGACCATCAGCATCAGGACGCGCAAGCCGGCCGCCTGGAAGACGGCCCAGGCATTCGGAATGGTCAGCCACACCGCCAGCCACGGGAAAACTACCATGCCCATGACTGCCCACACTGACCAGATGTTTTCCCACTTCCAGGCTTTCACATATTTGGTGGGAGTCGCGAAACTGCCGTTCAAAACCCCAGCCAAGAGAGCCAGGACCACGGCCAAAGGCACATTTGCCATATGAGAACCTCGGTGATGCAGAAGTTAGAAATCAGTGACAAGTGACGAGTGACAAGTGACGAGCAAGAAGCGATGAGAGACCAACGATTCGGCGCCTGACTTCGGCCTTTCCCCGGCACCTAACACCTGGCACCTGAAACCTGCTTTTCGGCTCGTCACTCGTCACTTGTCACTCGTCACTTCCGTATCTGTCCCGTCCCGACGATCTGGTATTTCACCGACGTGAGTTCAGGCAAGGCAAACGGACCGCGACAATGGAGTTTCTGGGTGCTGATACCCATTTCGGCGCCCATGCCGAACTCTCCCCCATCGGTGAAACGCGTGGAAGCGTTCCAATAAACTGCGGCGGAGTCCACCTGGTCAAGGAACCTCTGCGCGCGGGCAGCGTCGCGGGTGACGATGGCATCGGAGTGTTGAGTCGAATAACGATTGATGTGCGCGATGGCCTCGTCCAGACTTGCCACCACCGCTACGGCCATCTTCAAATCAGAGTATTCGGTTAGCCAATCCTCGCGAGAGGCGACGCAAACCTTGTCCTGGCCAGCCAGGCGGCGCGTCAGATCATCACCCCGCACTTCGACGCCGGCGGCGCGCAACCGCTCGACGATTCTGGGAACGTATTCCGCCGCGATGTCGCGATGCACGAGCAGCTTCTCTGCGGCGTTACACACCGAGGGGCGTTGGGTCTTGGCATTGATGACGATGCGGTCCGCAAGCTCGAGGTCCGCCTCCTTGTCCACATAAACGTGACAATTCCCTGCCCCGGTTTCGATCACCGGCACGGTGGCTTGCTCCACAACTCGGTTGATCAGGTCCGCCCCGCCGCGCGGCACCAGCACGTCCACGTAACCGCGCGCCCGCATGAGTTCCAGCGCCGACTCATGCGTGCGGGAATCGAGCAACTCGATGGCTCCCGCCGGCAACCCCGGCGCCCGGTTGAGAAGCTCCACTAACCGCTCGTTCGTGTGAACCGCTTCGCGTCCTCCGCGCAAGACCGCGGCGTTCCCGGCTTTAAAGGCCAGGACTGCCGCATCCACCGTCACGTTCGGGCGCGACTCATAGATGACGCCCACAACGCCCAGCGGCACTCGCACTTTGCGTATTCGCAAGCCGTTGGGACGAACCCAATCAGCCACGACTTCACCCACCGGGTCAGGCAGGGAAATGACCGCGCGAATGCCCGCCAGCATGTCGGCCAACCGCGCGGGGTTCAGCAGAAGCCGGTCGCGGCTGGATGGACGAAGGTCGCTGGATTCGAGATCGGTGCGGTTTGCCTCCAGTATGGTTTCCTGGCTCGCTGCCAAAAGCCCCGCCATAGCCTCGAGGATCGCATTCTTCTGGGGAGAGGTCAGCAAGGCGAGTTTAGGCGCGGCCATCCGGGCTCTGCGCAGTTTATCGAGGGTACTCGACATGAAGATTAGCTTTACCCTCTCCCCAAGGGAGAGGGCTTTGTATCGATTATGAGGCGTTCTCACCCTTAACGCGCAACGGCGCAAAATAGGTCCCCACGCGTCGCTGCAAGGCAAGTGGAATGACCTCAGGATGGTTTCCGTTGGCAATCACCACCTGAATTCCCGCAGCCGTGGCTCTCAGCGCCGCCCGTAACTTGGAGCGCATCCCGCCTCGCCCAAGCTGGCTTTTGCCGCTGCACGCAGCTTCCATCGCGGGTGTGACGCGACGGACGGCCCGCACGAGATGAAGTTCTCCCGAGGCGCCCTTGGACCGGAAGAATCCATCCACATCAGTGAGCAAAACCAGCCAGTCCGCTCCCAAAGCGGTGGCCACCAGAGCGCTCAACTCGTCGTTGTCGCCGAACGCGCCTTCCAGTTCGCGCACAGAGACGCTGTCGTTTTCGTTCACGATGGGCAGCACCTTCATGCGCAGCAACTGGTGGAGCGTCTTGCAGAGGTTTTGATAGCGGAGAGGAGAGGAAAAATCATCACTTGAAAGAAGCAGTTGGGCGACTATTTTTTTCCCAAAAAGCAGCCTCTCGTAGGTTTGCATCAAGCGGCTCTGCCCCACTGCCGCTGTGGCCTGCATCAGGCCCAGCTTCTTGGGACGGCGCTTGATGTTCAACGAGAACATTCCGCAGGCGATCGCCCCGGAACTGACGATTACATACTCATGGCGCGCCAGATCCAGTTGATCGATCAACGACCGCATCCAGGTGAAGTTGATCTGCCCATTGGGGGCGATCAAGCTGGTTCCGATTTTGATGACGACACGCATTTAGAGTGCGGCAGTGATGTTGCCGCCCTGGTCTCCTCGCCCGAAAACGCGTCTCCTGTCACGGTAATTCGTGTTCCAGGGTAGAGCGCCCCCGCCAGGGGCAGACAGACTCGCCACGTGAAACAACGTTTGAAAGAACCCACCGGCTGTCATCCTGAGCGAAGCGAAGGATCCCCACAGCTTCCAATGCCTCAACGAGTCTCGAACAACTGCAAAGATCCTTCGCTGCTATGAAAATGGCGGAAGCTTTTGTTGAAAATACAGGAGTTACCTCCAAAGAGCCATTTTCATGCACAGTGGTGAGCCGAAGGATCATGAAGTCTGCGCTCAGGATGACACATGCCGGAGTAGCTTTAGTACACGGATCTCCGGGACGGGGCGCGATGTGCCGCTACCGCACTTCCAAGAGCTACTTGCTCTCTGCAGCGGCTTGTTTCTTGCCTTCCCAGCTGCCGTTTTCGGTGTCGCTTGTCCACTTGCCGGAAAGCTCACCCTTCTTGAGTTTTGCGGTTAGCTGGTAGTTGCCCTGTGGCGTGTCAATATGGATTTCAACGTCGTCTTTCTTGACCGTTCCGGCGCTGATCTCAGTCCCGCCCATGGGCGAAGATACCGATCCCGTCAACGAATCTTTGGTCTGCTCGAGATACAGAGTGAACGGCATGTCACCTTGCGAGCCCCCATGCGCAGTGCACTCCCACGTTCCAGTCAAAGGGCCGGGCTTGGGTTTCTTGGCTTGCGATTGAGCTTGCGTTTGCGCGAAGCCTGCGACGGAAAGAATACCCAGGCACAGAACGAACGGAATTATCTTCCTCATCTTCATGTATATGCTCCTTGTTCAGTCTCATGCAATGAACTATCGAGGCATTTTACAGCGGCAGCGGCACTTACGTCCAGAAGAAGTCAAGAGTCGAGAGCCAAGAGTCGAGAGTCAAGAGCAACCCCTTTGACTTTCGGCTCTCGACTTTTGACTCTCGACTCTTGACTGCCCGTCAGAACCAAAAATGCCACGCTGTGTCGACCAGGGCGTGGGTCAAGGCGGACGCGGAAGTTCTCTGCCGGTTTCGAAAGGTGTATCCGTAGAAGATTCCCGCCACCGTGGCCATAATCGCGTAGCGCCAGTTGGGAACCGGAGCGTGATGCAGATGCGATAACCCGAATATAAAGGAAGCGACCAGCAAGCCATAGACGCCGTGCGGCCCCCGCCGTATGCTGTGGCACAGGAGATTCTGCAGGATTCCGCGGAACAGCAGCTCCTCCGGAATGGCGATCGTGATGTAGATGGCAAAGAATTGCAGCGGAAACTGCCCTAACGAGGCGCTCGAGAAGTGGGGATGGATGAAATGCAGTAACAACCCCAGCGGAATGCCGAATACGCAAAAACCCAGAAAATTGGCGACTCCGTCCGCCATGTCCTGTTTTCGCCATAACAACCGATAGCCCACGCCTTCCAGGTTGCGCACCACCGCAAACGCGTATACCCCGACGCACACGCAAAACAGAGGACGGAAAAAGTAGAGATCGAATGGCCAGGTCCATACTCCCGTCAACCAATTGGCGGCGACCGGAAGCGCCAGCGCCAGCATGGCCACCACGTCCCGCCAGCCGATGATCGGTGGTCGGTGCATACGGTCAGGGAGCAGCACCATGGTGGGCACCAGAATATAAGCCAGTAACTTCCCCGCCCCCAGAAACGAGAACGAGCGGGTTCCGATGGCGTACACAAGGTACGGGATCAGCAGCAGTAACGGCAAGGATGCCGCAGCCCATACGGATTCGACCACGCGCTGCCGCAGGTAACGGACCAGGCTCTGCTGAGCCAATCCCACAAATGCGCACAGGATCAGGCCAAGACTTAATAAGACGGCTCCCAGCCGCACGGGATCAGGATGAACCTGAAGCAGAATCAGGGCCTCCGCCACAACACAAAGAACGACGACTCCGATTGCCAACAGGCCTAGCTTTTTCATCGTCGGTTTGCCTTCCCCCCGGGCTGTGACGAGATTCAGAATGTGTGGTCACGGGCCATAGGCCCCCACACAGAAATGTGTATGATCGTTCGTCACCCCCGCGAAAGCAGGGGTCCATGGTCAATCCAAGAACCAATGGATTCCCGCTTTCGCGGGAATGACGTGGGTTTCGACCGAGCGAAGCGAAGGATAACAGCGGGTTGACTTCCCCCACCTCCTATGACTCTGGGCGAAATCTTTGCTTAACGGCGGCTTAGGGCATGGCCCTATAGGCGTTAACCCAAGCCTGCCGCCGTCAGCGAAATGCTTCTCGCGGCTACTCTCGCAGGCCCAGAGGGCCGAAAGATCGTGGCCCACGGCGAAAGCCGTGGGATGCCGGTGTTGGTTAGCGATCAAGCCCGCGTCAGCGGGCGACAGACTCCCTGCGCTCCGTCCAATATTTCTGTCGCCCCTACGGGGCTTGCTCATGACGCTTATGCATTATCCCATGGCTTTCGCCATGGGCCACATTCTGCCGCCGCTACGCGGCTCCGATGCTCGTAGCGATCTTAGGTTAACGCCTATGGGGAATGGCGCTCTACTTCGCTCCCAAATCCACCTTGGCCAGCGGGACGAATTCCACGGGCCCCAGTTTCTTCAAGTCCTTCTCGAACCCGGAAAGGTTACCCACCAACACGATGATGTTATTCTCGGGCGCCAGTCGCCGGCTAGCGGCGTTCCACACCTCCTCGGTGGTCAGGGCTCGGATCTTTTCCGGAAAGCGATTCCAATAGTCCAGGGGCAGATTGTAAACCAAAAGTTCGAGCGTGTGACTGGCAACATCTTCCGAAGACTCAAAATCCAATGCCAGATGGCCAATCAGGTACCCCTGCGCCGTTTCGAGTTCCTGGGGTGTGATGGGGTGGTCGTGCATCTGCTTAATCTGCTCGAGGGCCAGCCGGAGGCTCTTCAAAGTCTCAGGAGTTCGGGTGAAGGTCTTAAATGACCAAACGCCTGCCGTCCGGTAAGAGAGAAGTTCACTCGAAGCCCCATAGGTCAGGCCCTGGTGGCTGCGTAGGGCCTTAAAAAGCCGGTTCTCGGAGGGCCCGCCTAAAATTTGGTCCGCAAGGCTCAGCGCCAGGTACTCGGGGTCGGCTCGCGGCGCTCCGAGATTGGCAATGCGGATCTCGGTTTGCACCGCGTCCGGCTTGTCGACGGCAAGAACCCGGTGTGTGGCAACCTCCGGCGAGGCAGACGGCGCGGCGGGCGGGGCATGGTTAGCCCAACCGCCAAAGTACTTTTCGGCGCGCGCAAAGGCCTCGGCGGAATGGATGTCTCCGACAATGGCAAGGACGGCGTTTGAGGGTTGATAATGGACTGCGTAGAAGGCTCGAAGGTCTTCCGGGGTTATGCGGCGCACCGCGGCAATCGTTCCGTCTTCGGGGTGACCGTACGGGGTCCCGGAAAAGGCAAGGCGCCTCAAGGCCGTATCGGCGACGTAGTCGGGATCGTCGCGAACCACCTCGAGGCCCGAAAGGGTCTGCCGGCTTTTACGATCGACCTCTGCGGGCGCAAAGACGGAATGCATCGCCATGTCGGAGAGAAGATCGAAAGCCAACTCCTCATGGTCAGTCAGGACGCTCAAACTTATGTACGATTCGTCCCAACCGGCCCCCGTGTCGACCACCCCGCCGATGGAGTCAATAGCCTCGGAGATTTGGCCGGCGGTGCGCGTCGAAGTTCCTTCCGTAAGCACCGCGCTTACCAGTTGTGCGGTTCCCGGCAGCGTCGCCGGGTCTGATTCCGCGCCGGATTTTACCATCAGGCGCAGCGTCACAAGAGGGAGCGCATGTCTTTCGACGGCGACCAACTTCAGGCCATTGGGAAGGACGTGCAGCTCCGGCGAAGGAAGAACCAGCGGCTTGGGAGGCAAGGCGGAGGGGGGAAAGTCACGAGCCAATCCGGAAACTGCACATAGCAGGGCCGCGAGGAAGAGCATGGTCTTCAAGTGAAATCCGGCAGAATCGAAACGCCGTCGAGCCGGACAAATCGCTGGCTCACGGGAGCACCCAACTCGGAAAGACAGCCCTCTCCCTGGGGAGAGGGTGCACCGCGACGGCGTTTTCACCAGCCGTCGCGGGACGGGTGAGGGGTCACTTCCTTTCCTAGGCTCTGTTGGTTTGCCAAAGCTTTCCATCAGATATGATTCCCTGCGCCCTTGTGGCGCCACTAAGTAACCCCTCACCCGTCCAACTCCGGCTGGTGACACCGCCGGAGTTGGACACCCTCTCCCCAGGGGAGAGGACTGTTCATTCCGTTCCCGCCGTGGTCCCTCGCCCGCCGCCTTCCGCATTCTTCGGATACACTTCCACCAGCGTCATATTCTCCGGCACAAAATACTTCTGGGCCACCCGCTGGATATCCGCCGGCGTCACCGCCAGGAACCGGGCCAGCTCCGTATTGACGAGGTTTGAGTCCTTCAAAACCACCGCCGCGTAGCCCAGTTCCTCGCCCCGGGTTTGGACCGTCTGCCGGCTCAGAATGAAGTCGCGCAGGGTTTCGTTCTTGGCTTTCTCGAGCTCCGCGTCACTCACCAACTGGGTCTCGAGGCGTGTCAACTCCGCCTCGACCTCAGCCTCTCCCTCGGCCGGCGCGTGACCTTGATTCAAGACGGCAAAGACAAAAAAGAGGTTAGGATCTTCAGTGAAGTTGCCGGTGCTCTCCGCCTCGAGGGCAATCTGCTTGTCATAAACCAGGCGCCGGTAGATGCGGGAACTTTCGCCTTCCGAGAGGATGTTGGATGCCAACCGTAAAGGATAGGCATCCGGGGTTCCGTCGGCGGGCATATGGTAGCCCTCGATAAAGGCGGGAAGAGCTACGTTCAAATCGAGTTTCACCACTCGCTTGGCGGTCTGCGGCGGCTCCTGTTGGATATGATTGGCAGGCAAGCGCGTACCTCGCGCGAGAGGGCTGAAATACTTCTGGATCATGGACTCCGTCTCGTTCGGATCCAGGTCGCCGACAATCACCAGCGTAGCATTATTGGGTACGTAGTATGTGTCGTAAAAATCGCGTATGTCCGCGATCCGTGCACTGTCCAAATCGTGCATGCTGCCAATCGTCATGTGCTGGTAAGGATGCACGCCATAAGCGTGTTGATAGAGGGTCTCGACCACCGTGCCGTAGGGCGGGTTATCGAATTTCAGACGTCTTTCTTCTTCGACCACTTCCCTCTCGTTGTTGAAGACCGATTCCGTGATGTCCAGGTTTCGCATCCGGTCCGCCTCGAGCCACAGCACTACAGGAAGCTCTGAACTTGGGGTTGTCTCCCAGAAAACGGTTGTGTCCTCGGTGGTGTAGGCATTGTCGATGCCGCCGGAGCGAATGATGTAATCGGAAAAATCCTCCGCACCGATGTTGGTCGTCCCATCAAACATGAGGTGTTCGAAGAGGTGGGCAAAACCCGTCCTCCCGGGCACTTCATTCTTCGAGCCTACGTGGTACCAGACTTGGACATCCACCACCGGCGACTGATGGTCCTCAACAATGCAGGCGTTGAGGCCGTTTGCGAGGGTCAGTTCACGGACCGTTGTACGCGGGAGCGTGACGGCGCCGTCCGCCGGGCAACAAATTCCCGCCAGTACGAAAAGTCCGGCCGCAACAAGAGTCTTGCGCGCGATGTGGGCTTTGCGGAAGATTCTGGACAACCTGCTCCTGACGCGAGGCGCCGCTCTTTAGGCCGGCATTTACTTGGGTTAACCTAAACGCTGGCGCCACGTTCAAACTTTTTATTCTATCATTGAGCTGCGTCGCGCGACGGCCTAATCAGTTCAACGCCGGTTCTGCCGCTTTCGCGAAAATGGGCAGGAGACTGAGGACTGATTCGGTCCTGACGAGTCTCTCCATATTGCGACGACGGCGGTCTGTGCGGCCCCATGTCAGCGTGCGGTGGGGTATAATAGCAGTGACTCTCTGTATGGACGACAAGAAAGGATAAAAGCATGGCGAGTGTCCCATCAGAAGATGAAAGGTTGAAAAAGCTTGTTAAGACAGCCCTCCTCGAGGTGTTGGAGGAACGAAGGGACCTGCTCCGTGACGTGGTAGAGGAGTCGTTAGAGGACATTGCCCTGATACGTGCGATCGACGCAGGCCAGCGCACCGGGGAAGTTGGCCGCAGCGAAGTGATCTCCTTGCTTGAGGGTCACCGTTGAATGTCCGCTTCAAAGCTAGCTTCGCGAGCGACCTGCGAGCCCTGAACGATAAATCCCTCCTTGAGCGAATCAGGTCGTTAATTGCCCAAGTCGAGTCCGCAGAAAGCCTGACGGAGATTCCAAACCTCAAAAAGCTGCGTGGGGGTGGCGCATATTACCGCGCCAGGTTAGGGGATTACAGGGTAGGGCTCGCTGTCGAAGGAGACACGATCGTCTTTGTCAGAGTGCTCCATCGCCGCGAGGTCTATCGTTTCTTCCCTTAGATCCGGCGAGTGCCTTTCGATCTCTCGGCCCTCCGAATTCTGAAGAGCCGTAGCCCGTATAGTTTGGGGTTGGCGCTGTCCGCTCAAAGGCGCGTTGCAATCAGGCATCTCAACTCATTCGATGTATTTCTGCACGATGGGATATCGCCGCCCCATGCCGAAAGCCTTGGCGGTGACTTTGAGTGTGGGAGGGGCCTGCTGGCGCTTGTATTCAGCCCCAGCAACCATGCGTATGGTGTTCCTCACCAAGTCGAGATCGAACTGATGCTTCTCGGCAATCTCCTGGGCGGAGAGCGCCTCTTCAATGTAGTCCTTCAGGATGGCGTCGAGGATCTCATACGGGGGAAGGCTGTCCTGGTCGGTCTGGTTGGGACGCAATTCCGCCGACGGAGGCTTATCGAGACACGCTTGTGGGATGCGTTCGCCGGCGCGATTCACATAACGCGCCAGTTCATAAACCATGATCTTGGGAACGTCGGCAATCACGGCCAGGCCACCGGCCATGTCACCGTAAAGGGTGCAGTAGCCGGCGCCCAATTCGGATTTGTTGCCGGTGCTCAACAGCAGCGAGCCGAATTTGTTGGACAAGGCCATGAGAATATTGCCGCGCACTCGCGCTTGAATATTCTCTTCCGCTACGTCGCGGGGTTTTCCTTCAAAGACAGGTTCGAGCTGCCGAAGATAAGCGTCGTAGATAGGAGTGATGGGAATGATCTGGAATTTAATACGCAAATTGCGAGCCAGGCCTTCGGCGTCGCGCACGCTTCCGGGCGAAGAATAAGGGCCCGGCATGCCCACACCGGTGACGTTCTCGGGGCCCAGGGCGTCCGCCGCAAGCGTGGCCACGAGCGACGAGTCAATGCCCCCACTCAGGCCCACGATCACTTTCCGGAACCCGCACTTCATCACGTAGTCGTGAACGCCCAGTTTGAGGGCCTGATAGACGCTTTCGGTCTCGGAAGCAGGAGCAGGGCGGATTTCGAGCGGCCCGGACCTCCCGTTGTTCCCCTCCTCGTTGAGTAGGGGAATGTCGAAGATGACCAGGTCTTCTTCGAACGACCGGGCGCGCGCGCAGATCTCGCCGCGAGCGTTGAAAGCCATGCTGCCGCCGTCGAAAACCAGTTGGTCGTTTCCGCCCACCTGGTTCACGTAAACTACCGGTATGTGCCGCGTGCCGGCGATGGACTTCAGCATGTCGTGGCGCAATTGCACTTTCTCTTTACTGTAAGGGGAAGACGCGATATTCAGCAGCACATTGGCTCCGGCGCGGACACACTCCTCGACAGGATTGCGCTCGTAGCGCTGCTGCCTCCAGAAATGCTTGTCGTTCCATACGTCCTCGCAGATGGTGATTCCCAGCTTGAAGCCTTTAAACTCACGAACCTCGATCGACTTGCCGGGCTCGAAGTAACGCGATTCGTCAAATACGTCGTAGAAGGGCAACAGGATCTTCGTATAATCCACCACTACCCTGCCCCCCTCGATGAATGCCGCCACGTCGGCCGCGGCCTTACCTTGCGCCGCATGGGAGCGGCGCACGTAGCCTACCAGCGTCGGGATGGGCGGCAGAAGGCCGGCCAGCCGCTCGAGTTCGGACTCCGACTTGCGGATGAATCCCGGCCTTTCCACCAGGTCGCGAGGCGGATATCCGCAAATTGCCAGCTCCGGGAAAACCACCAGGTCCGAGCCCCGGTCCCGCGCGCAATGGGCATACTTCAGGATGCGGTCGAGATTGCCCGCGAAATCCCCCACCGTCGTATTGATTTGGGCGAGGGCGATCTTCATGGCATGGGTGATTTGTGATTGGTGATTTGCGATTGATGACCGCAGCCCGTGGGTTCCCGCCTTCGCGGGAACCACGCCGCCACTATCGCAGAACGCGCTACGAAATTTTCCGTGGCCACTGTTTCAAAAGCGTCAACCCGAGCTCTGAATTTCCAGGTTCGAATTTCGACTTTGAAATCTCTGCCTTCGGTCTATGCGCTGAATGAGCTTCCACAGCCGCAGGTGGTCTTTACGTTCGGATTGTCGAATTTAAAGCCTGCACCTTCCAGGCTCTCGACGTAGTCGATCTTCGTGCCGGTGATGTACATCAGGGAGGCCTGGTCGACAAACACTTTCAGGCCGTCGAACTCGTAAACTTTGTCCACCCCGTTGGTCTGGTTCTCAAAATTCATCTGATAGGAAAATCCGGAACATCCGCCGCCCACTACGGCGACACGCAAACCCGCCGGAGCGGGGTTCTGTTGGGTCATGATTTCCTTCACCTTGGAAACGGCCTTGGGGGTAAGCTCAATTTTCATCGAATACTCCTTTGTGAATTACCTTCCATCACTAACATCTGATGAGCCAACATACCAGAGAGATACAAGGAAATCAACCCTCTGGAGCTCCCGGAGTACTAAAGTAGCATCGACTTTTAACACTTTCCGCTTGACAGCCCCATGAACCTGAGATAGCCTATAATTGTGGTCTTTTTGGTGACGATGGGTCGCAGGCGTACCTCGCAACCTGCCGTTGCGCGCTTATGGCGGTTCCTTCTTGAAAGGTGATGTGCGGTGAAGAGCTACATTCTGGCCATGGCGCTCGTGGCGGCCACAGGCCTACTACTGGAGAGCGGTTGCAGCGGCCCGCGTGGCCACGGGACCACACCACCCATCACTCCCGCCCAGGGCACGCTGGCGATCTTCGGTGGCGACACTCCCTTCTGCGGCGTGCTCTCCTTCGCGGTTACGATCACCGGCTTGACTTTGACACCGCAGTCGGGTTCGAGCCCGCTCTCGGTGCTTTCCAGTGGCACGCAAGTGACAGTGGATTTCGCCTCCCTGATGGATTCCGCTACCCCGTTCAGCCTTTCGAACGTTCCCCCAGGGACGTACAGTTCGTTGGGAATAACTCTCGCCAACCCGCAGTTGACATACGTGGATACGTCCACCAGTCCTCCCTCAATCAAAACCGTCGCCCCTGCTATCTCAACCCTAACAGTGAGTCTGCCTCTCAACCCGGCAATCACCATCGCAAGCCGCGGCAGCCTGGCCTTGCAACTGGATTTCAACCTGCTCAACTCCATAACCGCCGGTGCCGGCGGCCTCTTCACGGCGACCCCGACTTTCACCGCCACCCCAACCTTGGCGTCGGGGAGCACGGGCTATGCCCAGTTCGACGACCTGAGCGGGCTTGTCCAGAGCGTAAGTACAAGCTCAACGAATCCGTCATTCACCGGAAGCTTCGCGATATCCAGCCCAAACGCCCAAACCTTCACGGTCGAGGTCGCGAGTTCCACGAGCATCGCAGGCGCCTCCGGCCTCAGCGGGCTGACGCCCGGGACATTTGTGGAAATGTCGGCCGTCCTCGATGCGAACGCGAACCTCGTGGCCAGTAACGTGGTGGCGGAGGCGCAAGAGGACGCGGCCAGCGGCGAAGCGGCTTTTGTGGGATTGATCACCGCCGTGGCGCCGCCGACGGGCAATGCCACGCAATTCACCATGCTGGTGCAACAGGAAAATCCCGATGTAAGCAGCCGAGTGCCAGTTTTTTCCCTGTTGACGGTTAGTATTTCTTCTTCATCGACCACTTTCGCAACCAGCGCTCAGGGCGCGGACTTTGCCAACTTCTCATACGGCGCTAACAGCCTCACTGTAGGCCAGCGAGTGGTCGTTCATGGCACGCTCCCCAGCGGACCGGCCACGGCCGCGAGCGCCACGGCCCGGTCGGTCTTCCTGGGGCTTCAGTCCGTTCTCGGAAACCTGTCCACGAACCCCAGCACCCCTGTCGCGATCGCCAGCGATGGCGTGGACGGAGGCTTTACCTTGCTTCCCTGCTCCCCTCTGTTTCAGAACGCGCCGATTACGGCATTGGTTAATCAGCAGACTGTTTATTCCGGACTTGCTAATTTGTCAAGTCTTAATAACCCTGGCAGTCATTTCCTCTTGGTCAAGGGATTGCTTTTCTACGAGCAGAGCGCGACGACGTTCGGGGTTGAGGGTTGGACCGCGCCGGCCGGGGTTCAGGTGGCAACAGAGGTCCACCAACTGCCTTAAGACTGTGCTGAGCGGTGTCATTGCGAGCCCTTCGCTGTCATCCTGAGCGAAGCGAAGAGCCTGTCCTGAACGAAGTGAAGGAATCTCGCTCTGGGCGCTCAGGGTAGACTCCGTGAGGAATCTCGCCCTGGTTCGGGATCACAGAAAGCACAGAGCGAGATTCCTCGCTGCGCTCGGAATGACAGACTCGAGAGCGCTTTGCTGCATCTTAATAGAGAATATGAGTGTCCTGAGTCAGAAGTCGGTCGAAGAGATCAGCCCGTCAGCCGACGGGCGGCATAGGGTAGCCCACGGCGCAAGCCGTGGGTTACCCTATGCCGCCCCTGACGGGGCTCGGAGAAGCAAGTAACAACACACCATGTCGCATCGTGACCACACCAGGTCGCTGCTGGCCCGCCTCGTGGGGGTTGCCGGCATAATTCTCGCCTGTTCCGGACTGCTTTGCGCGCAGGATGCGGTTCGCTCAGGCATGGCTTATTTCCCGGCTGATACGCAGCAGATCGCCTATTCGAGTTTCGCACAACTGCGTTCTTCGCAGGACTTTACGCAAATCCGGCGCCATGTTCTTTTTCAACAGCTTCGCGGATTTCAGGAGTTCCTGCATTCGTTGGGCATCATCCCCGAGAAGGACGTGGATGAGGTAATGCTGGGCTGGCGCGGCGAGTCCCCGAGCGGGCCGGGGAGTTTCGGCGTGGCGGTGGGCCGCTTCGAACCCGATAAGGTCAGGGAGTTGTTTGTCAGGACTCAATTGCCCGTGCAATCTTACGACGGCTGCGACCTCTACGCTTTTGGTTCAGGCGCCGATCAGGACGATACGTTTTTTACCTTTCTTGACTCGACCCTGGCGGCCTTCGGACGATTGCACGATCTGAAAGCCCTCCTTGATGTCCGTGAGGGATACGCACAGCCTCTCGAATCAAACCAGGCCCTGGAAGGCTACGAAGCCGAACTCGAGGGCACGTCTCCTCAATGGGGAATCCTCACCGGGAAGGCTGCCGCCAACGTGGCTACGCCGTGGCTGGCTGGAGGCAAGAACACTAGCGTCGATTTGACGGCCTTCCTGCAGCCGGTGCAGGCGGTCCTCTATCGCATCGATTGGGACGGCGGCTTCGTGGCGCATATCAGCGTGGTCTGCAAGTCGCCCGAAACCGCCGCAGGGCTTTTCCAGCTTTTAAACCTTCTCAAGTCGGCGCCCGTTTTTGCAGCCGCGACGGGTGGTACCGCACCGAGCCCGATCATCCAGAACCTGGATGCCCATCAGGATGGCCCACGCCTCGAGTTGAGCGCCTCAGGGCCGGCGGAGGCGTTGGATCAATTGATCCATTGAGTCATTGAGCCCTTGGGCCGTTGAGTTATTGACTCATCGGCTACCCGTGTCATTCCGAGCGAAGCGAGGAATCTGCATTTACGTCCGTTCGAGGAAATAACTGCAGATGCTTCGCTGCGCTCAGCATGACAGCCGATTTTTTGCACACCTTCGATGCCTCAACGATTCAATGGCTCAATGACGCAATGACTCAATCGCCCGATGGCCCGATAGCTCAATGATTCAATTCGGTGTGAAGGGCTTCAGTTCCTTCTCGAAATCCGCCTTCGTGATCGACTCGCCGTCGTTCATTCGGCCGAGCAGCTTGTCGATGACTTCTTTGGCCTGGTCCTTTCGATAGGAGCGAATAAAGCCGTCAAAGAAATGCTCCCCCGCCATGGCGCGGTTGATCTCCGCTTCCTTGTTGTGGTCCTGCAACTCCGTGAAGTAAACCACGCGGTATTTCCCGGAGTAGGTCGCTTCCTTGTAGACCTCGAACATGATCTTATCTAATTCGAATGGCATTTAATTCCTCGGGTCTGGGGCTAGGGACTCGGGGCTATGCAAAAACACTCGGCCGCTGACTTGTTCCCTGATGCCCTCTATCTTTGATAGCAGAGATGCGGCCATCGGTCAATGCGAAGCGTGATTCATGAGCGCCGGCGCACAACCTAAAATACTGCCCTCTCCCTGGGGAGAGGGTGTCCCGCTGCCGGCACTTTCGCCAGCCGTCGCGGGACGGGTGAGGTGGTTCGTGGCCGATTAACGCGACGTCGCTTCTAATTCGCGGCCCGAGGTTTTATGCTCCGCTTTTAAGTCGCGCAGCAGCCGCTGGAAGGCTTGCTGGTAAGCGTCGTGGTCTTTCCAGTGAGTGAAGTCACCGATATGGCGGGTGCGGCGAATGTCAGCGGCCCAGGCTTGATTAGTCTGCTCCACCGCGCCGTCAAGACGAATCGGAAAGAGCACAGGCTTGTTGTCCTGGCGTCGCTCTTTTTCGAAGGCGGTCTCAACTTCTTTCTCAACCCAAGCGCTGTTGACGGAGTTCTCCGAGAGAACGAGGAGCAGCTTGTCGTGGACCCGAATGGCCTCGTCAATGCGCATTCGGAACTTGTCGCCGATCTTCAAATCCTCAGGCGCGAACCAGCAGCGCACGTTCTGGGCTTGCAGGTCCGCGTGCAGCCGTTTGGCGAACGCGTCGTCTTTGCTCGAGTAGCTGATAAAGCAAGAGTAGAACTCGATGGGCTTGCCCACCAACGACTTCATGTAAACGATGAAGTCCTCCGGCACACCGCAGCCGCGCAGGAAAACCTCCGGGATGTTGCCTTTGGACCTGTAGATAGTGCCAATGTCGATGGTTGAAGGGCCCCGGTGCTCCACTGTGTCCAGACCCTGGACCTCGCTGAGGTCATTCTGCCCGAATGTCGCGAAATCAACCCGCGCCTTGTTGAGGTTAGCCCTGCGGAACTCCGCCCAACTGAGGTCCGCGATGCTCAGGTCTGCTCTGCTGAGGTTCGCGCCGCCGAGTCTCGCCCCGTGGAGACTTGCCCGGCGGAGGATCGACCGCTCGAGGTCTGCCTCGCCAAGGTTCGCGCCGAGGAGGTTCGCATCGCGGAGGTCCGCCCTGCGGAGGTTCGCCTCACTAAAGTTCGCCTCTCTGAGGTTTGCGTCGCTGAGGTCTGCACAGAAGACGTCCGCCCCGCTGAGGTCTGCCCTCCAGAGGTCTGCTCGCTGGAGGCCCGCCCTAGCGAGCTTCACCCCGCTGAGGTTGGCCCGACGGAGGTCCGCATTGAGGAGGTGCACCCAGGTGAGGTTCTCCCCATGGAGGTCGGCCCCACTGAGGTCCGGAATGACGGAGAAGTTCTCTTGTTGCCACTCATTCCACGTCTTCACGCCTTGCTTGAGAACCTTGACGTGTTCCGGGTTAGCCATGGATTGAACCTCTCTCCTTGGAGTTGGGGGCAATGTTCGCATGGCGTGCAAGGATTGTAAATGGAGTTCGTCAGGGATGACAGCAAAGGGAGAAGTTCTGTAGGATGGGTTCTTGGCGAAGACCTCGCCGGACGCGAGGTAGTTGCTGGTTGGCTGAACCAACCCCTCACCCGGCTCCGTCAGCTGACGGACTGAAGAGAACGCCATCTACGGGCCACCCTCTCCCCAGGGGAGAGGGCTGTCGTTTTGAGGGTGGGCGCGGTGCCGTGCGCATCCACCCAATCCAAAATCTAAAATCCAAAATCGAAAATAACGCCCATCCCCTAGTCCTCCCGCCGGATGGCGTTTATTCCCACGGGCGTTTCGACTTGGTACGGCTCGGGGGGCGGGGCGACGACGGGCATGCCATCGAGTTCGGAGCGCAGCCTGGCTTCGAACTCTTTCAGCTTGGCGTCGATTTCGGACTGCTTCATCTTGTGGCGGAGGATATCTTCGCGATAGCGCTTCAGGAAGTAGCTGATTGTCTCGACGCGAATCTTGATCGAGCCGGTGGGCTTGTTTTCGTCGATATCCTTGAAGGAAAAGTAAGGCGTACCGGACTTGGTCACGGTCTCCTCGACAGCAGTGTAGATGGGGGCGTCGTGGCCGCACTTGAAGCTTGAGAGTTCGAGCGCCACGAGGTTGGGGTGGCGCGCGGTATACTTGGCGGCCCAAATCTTCTGCGAGGTGTTCTCGCTGTAGCTGTTCTTCCAGGCATCGCTGATGTCCATGGGATCCTTGATGAGCCCGGCCTTCACGTCTTCCTCGAACAGCGGCTTGATGATGTCCTCGTCGATGGGCAGCGATTGCAGCGTCAGCACGGGGTAACCAATTTTCTGGAATTCCTCGAGAATCTCGTGATTGATGCCCGGATCGTTGTGGTAGGGGCGCCCCAGCAGCACGATGCCGATGCGATCTTCAGCCTCCAGTTTCTTCAGGACTTCCCTGCCCTGGGCGCGCAGGATCTTGTTCATGAATTCCTCCTGCGCCTTGAGGCCTGCTTGAACTGCGCGCAAATTCTCTTCCCACGAGAGGCCCAGGATGTCGACGAACTC
>CAWIUZ010000287.1:0-14476 GCA_963838915.1 uncultured Acidobacteriota bacterium | reverse complement strand
GACGACGCCCCGGTGACCCGGCGGTGCTGGTTGCCACCGCCCGAAAACTGCGCCGGGAGCTGAAATGGCAACCCCGGCACTCGGACCTTAAGAACATCATTCAGTCAGCCTGGGTGTGGATGCAGAACCATCCAAAAGGGTACCGGGCCTAAAGCGTTGATCCGACGACGTCTCAACCAGATCGAGTTCGCACTTCGGCTGTCGGTGTTAATGCTGCCGCTTCCAGCCTTTGTGATCGCGGCCTATATTCGCTTTGCGGCCGGCATCATACCTCTTGGGTTTGATGCGCGGTATATCGATCCGACACCCTATTTCGGTCTGCTGCTCCTGGCGGTGCTGTCTTGGGCTGTGGTGGTCGAGCATTTTGACCTCGCCCGAGTGGACCGCTTGTTTCCGCCGCGCGACGCAGCCCGTAACGCTTTCGCGGCCAGTGCGACTGCGTATACAGCGGTCACCGCCGCCTCGTTTTTCTATCGTAACGTCAGCTTCTCCCGCCTCTTCGTGGTCATTAGCGGCGTGGCCCTATTCGTCCTTATCCTCTTTACCCAGAAAGTCTATAGGACGTACCTCGACAGCCTGCGGCAGAGGGGCGAGAAGTGCTCCCGCTTGCTGGTGATAGGAGCCGACGAGCACGCCGAGCGAGCACTCCACTCTTTCCTCCAGTCCACGGTGATCCCGTGCAGCGTGGAGGGGTTCGTGCGCTTGCCGGGGCAAACCCCCTGTCCGAGTTGTAAGCCCTTGCTCGAATTCGAGGCGCTCGAATCGATGGTGGTGGAACTCCGCGCCGACGATGTGCTGATCGCAGTACCTCTTCACCTGCTGGCGGAGGCTTCCAGCCTGGTTCGCCAGTTGGAGCGGTTAAGCGTCCCCGTAAGAGCGATCCTGGATTTGGGGCCGGGTATCTCATTTCGCAATACCATCTTCCATTTCGGCGACACCACGCTGCTGGATTTGAGAGCCACACCCTCTGAGGCGGTCGCCTACACAATTCTGAAACGCACTTTTGATCTAATCTTCGCGACCGTCGTCGCCATCCTTACGGCGCCGTTGATGTTGCTGATCGCGGCGGCGATTCGCCTGACCTCTCCGGGGCCGGTTCTCTTTGCTCAGGACCGTGTGGGCCTGAATGGGCGATTGTTTCGCGTCTACAAGTTCCGGACTATGGGCGTGGGCAATCCGGGAGAGAGCGACACGCGTTGGACCACCAGCGATGATCCACGAAGAACCAGGTTGGGCGCCTTCCTGCGGGCCACGAATCTCGACGAACTTCCGCAGTTCTTCAACGTCCTGAAAGGAGATATGAGCGTAGTTGGCCCCCGGCCCGAGCGGCCCTACTTCGTGAAGAAGTTTCAGGATGATGTTGCCCAGTACAACACTCGCCATTACCTGAAGGTGGGGATTACAGGATGGGCCCAAGTGAATGGCTGGCGTGGCGATACCTCCATTGCCAAACGTGTCGAGCATGATCTTTACTATTTGCGAAACTGGTCTCTCTGGTTCGATATGAAGATCATATGGCTCACCCTCTGGCGAGGCTTCTTCAGTAAGAACGCCTATTAGGGTAAGCCAGTCGCCCCGGGCCAGGTTATTCCGCCCCTGACGCGTCCGGGCACTGCGCAGGTTGCGAACCTGACTTAACAATGAACGGGTGTTCTGGGCCGCTTTGGCGGACCTCCGACTGCGGGGCGTACGATTCTTATACCGGTTTTTCGAGGAGAATAAGTGAAGCGAATCGTTCAATGGAGTCTTTTGCTGATCATTGCAGGGTCCAGCCTGGCCTTCGGGGCTGTGCAACCTCTCGCTTATAGCGCTGCCGAGGCTGCTCTCTTTCTTGTGTCGGCGGTGGTGCTGATCAAACAAACCGGCGAAGGAAAAATTAATCTTCCTGTTCCACTGTGGATTCTCCCCTTCCTGGGCCTCGTGGTTATACAGATGATCCCTCTTCCGGGAAAGATCGTATCCTGGCTCTCGCCGAACCGTTTGTTCTTTGACGTTCAAGCCACACTCGCCCCGGCGGCCGCGCGCTGGGCAACCTTGAGCATCTACCCGCACGACACACTATTCGGCTTCTTCAAGCTGCTCGCCTATTTGGCAGCTTTCATTTTGGCCGCCTATTCCTTTGAGCCCAGGGAAGGCAGGAGCGTGCTCGCGCTCGGCTTGATCGTGTTGGGAACATTTGAAGCCGGCTATGGGATTGTCCAGTATCTGACCGGTTACCAGAAGATATTTGGCTTTACCAAGCAATTCTACACCGAGGAAGCCACCGGGACTTACATCAATCATAATCATTTTGCCGGGTTGCTGGAGCTTGTGATTCCCTTTGCGGCGATGATGGTCTTTTACAACCTGCAATCCCGGCCCGGCCAAGGTGGGGCCGAAAGGTGGCGAGGGCGTCCCGGCAGGACTGGACTTGACGCACGAATCGTCTTCTACGCGTTCATCGTAATCCTGATGCTGGTTGGCGTGGTCTTTTCGCGCTCACGCATGGGCATGTTTTCGGTATTGACGAGTCTAATTCTAATGGGATTACTTGGCCTTCTGGGAGAAGGGCGTCGGGCCTGGATGGTTATCACCTTGCTGGTTATAGCCTTTTCAATGACTTACGCCGTTTGGATCGGCCTCGACCCCGTGGTCAAACGATTCGAACTCATCTCACCCGGGGGCACTGAGAACCCTTATTCCCGTTTCTCGATTTGGAAACAGGCCGACGGAATCGTCAGGGATTATCCTGCCGCGGGCACGGGGTTCGGAACATTTCCGGTGGCCTTCCGCCGCTATCAGACTTCCTTGCTCGAGCTTCAGGTTGACCACGCGCACAACGATTTTCTGGAGGTGACTACGGACACGGGAATCGCCGGCGCGGTTCTGCTCTTCGTCCCCATTCTGTGCCTGCTCGTCAAGATGATCCTCGCTTACGCCGGAGCGCGGAACCCCTACCGCCGTTCCGTTCTTCTGGCGTGTACTGGGAGTGCCGCGGCCTTGCTCCTTCACTCGACCATGGATTTCAATTTGCAGATCCCGGCCAACGCTTTGCTTTTTGCGATCGTGCTGGGCATGGGATCCAAAGCCACCATTTCCGCAGCTCCACCCCGGAGTGTAACCACATGAAAGGCATCATATTGGCGGGCGGGATCGGTTCGCGATTGTTCCCTCTCACGCGGGTTACAAACAAGCACCTTCTTCCCGTGTATGACCGCCCCATGATTTTTTACCCCATCCAGACCCTGGTCAATGCCGGAATAACCGATATCCTCCTGGTGACGGGAGGACAGAATGCAGGCGACTTCCTGCGCCTTCTGGGCAATGGAAGGGACTTCGGCCTCCAGCATATCAACTACACCTACCAGCAAGGCGAAGGCGGGATTGCGGAACGCCCTCCGCCTGGCGGAGTATTTTGCCGCCGGCCAAAAGATCTGCGTAGTTCTCGGCGACAATATTATTGAAACGAATATTATTGCTGCGTGCGCGCAATTTGGGAAACAGGAAAAGGGCGCCCATATTCTCCTGAAGGAGGTTGTTGATCCGCAGCGCTTCGGCGTCCCGGTATTTGACGGCGGGCGAATCGTTCGCATCGAGGAAAAACCCGAGGAGCCCAAGTCACGCTACGCGGTGATTGGCATTTACATGTATGATGCCACGGTGTTCGACCGTATCCGGAGGCTGAAGCCTTCCGCCAGGGGAGAATTCGAAATCACCGATGTGAACAATCAGTTCCTGGCTGATGGCACCCTCACTTACAGTGTGCTGGATGGCTGGTGGACCGATGCCGGGACCTTCGATTCTCTCTTGCGCGCCACGAACCTGGTCGCGCAAGGGGGAGCAAACAAAGTCTTCTGATTGGGGAGCGTGAGATGTGAAGATTCTGGTCACGGGCGGTGCCGGCTTCATCGGCTCCAATTTCATCCGTTACTTTCTCGGCGCCCATCCTGAAAGCGCGGTACTCAATTTCGACAAGTTAACCTACGCCGGGAACCTGGATAACCTCTCCGATCTGCAATCGCACTCCGGGTATAAATTCGTCCTGGGAGACATTTGCGATGCCGACGCCGTAAGGGAAGCCCTGGGCGAGCGCGTCGACGCGGTGGTGCATTTCGCGGCGGAGAGTCATGTCGACCGGAGCATCGCCGATGCGCGCGAGTTCATCCGCACCAACGTCCAGGGCACGTGGACGCTCCTCGAAGCCGCGCGCCGTGCTAAAATCTCCCGCTTCCTGCACGTCTCCACCGACGAGGTCTATGGAAGTTTGGCTCGCGGGGTAACCGCCGATGAAGGGGCCGCGCTTCAACCTAACAGCCCTTATGCGGCGAGCAAGGCGGCTTCAGATCTGTTGGTCAGGAGCTTCTGGCAGACCTACCGTTTTCCCGCTCTGCTGACACGTTCTTCGAATAACTATGGTCCGTACCAGTTCCCGGAGAAGTTCCTTCCCTTGATGATCACCAACGCTTTTGAAGGCAAACCGCTTCCTGTTTACGGCGACGGGCTCAACGAGAGGGATTGGATTTTTGTAGAAGATCACTGCCGCGCTCTCGACCGCGTCCTCGCGGCAGGGCGTCCCGGCGAAATCTATAACATCGGATACGGACAAGGTCTGACGAATCTAAATGTGGTGCGGAGGCTGCTGCAGATGCTGCGCAAGCCTGAGGATCTGATCAAGTTTGTGGAGGACCGGCCGGGACACGATCGCCGGTATGCGCTCGATAGCGCCAAAATCCGCTCGGAGTTGGGCTGGAAGCCCGCCGTGACTTTCGAGGAAGGGCTGCTGCGAACCGTCGAGTGGTACCGCCTCCACCCCGAATGGGTCGAGAAAACCAAGAGCGGAGAGTACAGAGAGTACTACCGGAAATTCTACGAGAACCGGGGGAAATCCCTCGCTCAGTTGTAATCGCACCAAGCGTTGTCATCATGGGTGCGCAGAGTGTTATCCCGGCACCTTGACTGTCATCCCGGCACCTGGACTGTCATCCTGAGCGAAGCGAAGGATCTCCGCAGTGGCTCTTGGGTTTACAGCCGGTGCTCGATGACGGAAATCGCCGTCATAACTGGGCACTTTGGAAGGGCGGGGCTTCAGCCCCGCCGCTTCCGGAAACGCGACGGGTTGGGCCTTTAGGCCCTGAAGCGAATTTGCCGCAGGGGCTAAAGCCCCCAATGATAAGCGGTTTTCCATGGCGGGGCTAAAGCCCCGCCCTTCCGGGCACTCTGCAATCTGACCCGGACTTTCGTCAGCGAGCGCTAGTAACCAACTGCGGTGATCCTTCGCTTTGCTCAGGATGACATCCGTTTTCCGTCAGCGTCGTAGTGACTCATGCGAATCTTGATTACCGGCAGCAATGGAATGTTGGGCCGCGACCTTTCGGCCCTCCTCGGCGCCCGCCACGAAGTGGTTGGCGTGGACCTGCCGGAGGTCGACATCACCGATCTACGCCTCGTGCAAGGAGCAATTCAGGGCGCCGGGATTGACGCCGTGATCCACACTGCCGCGTTTACCGCCGTGGACGACTGCGAGCGGCGCCCCGAGGTCGCTTTCCAGGTGAACGCGGAAGGCACTCGTAATGTGGCGATTGCCTGCTGCGACTTTTCCGTACGTCTGCTTTACATCAGCACAGACTACGTCTTCGACGGCCGAAACCCAACCCCCTACGTAGAGAACGACACTCCCAGCCCGCTCAACGCATATGGCGCGAGCAAGTTGCAGGGCGAAAAGTACGTCGCGGAATTACTTTCGGCGGCCTGGATTGTCAGAACGTCATGGCTCTTTGGCCCCCTGGGCAAGAACTTCGTTCGCACTATTCTGGAGCGAGCCCGGCAGGGAAATTCGCTGCGCGTAGTCGACGACCAGTTTGGAGCGCCCACCTACACTGTGGACTTGGCCGAAAAACTGGAACAAATCGTGACCGAAGGAAAACCTGGCATCTATCACGCAACGAACCAAGGGTACTGCTCCTGGTTCGAGTTTGCCGGCGAGATCCTTCGCCAGGCGGGCCTCGGCCACGTTCCACTGGCCGCCATTCCGACTTCATCCTCGGACCGCCCCGCCCTGCGCCCGCGCAATTCTCGACTTGCCCACACGCGCCTGGAAAGTGAAGGCCTTGGTCTCCTGCCTGCGTGGCAGGATGCATTGAGACGCTATCTCGTTAGGGAAAGCCAGGCGCGGAGCGCGGGGGAAAGACCGTAATGCCTCGTTTTGTTCTGCTCGACCGCGACGGAGTGATCAACCGCCGAATTATCTCAGCCTATGTCACCGCCTGGGAGAAGTTTGTTTTCCTGCCCGGCGCTCTCCAGGCTTTGCGCCTCTTGCATGAGAACAATTGCCAGGTCATCGTCGTCTCCAACCAAGCCGGCGTGGGAAAAGGTCTGATGAGCGCTGCCGACCTCGACGAAATCACGCGCCGATTCGTGGCCGAGGTTGAAGCGCAAGGCGGACGAATCCTTGGTGCTTATTACTGCACCCACCGCGCAGAAGACGCCTGCGAGTGTCGAAAGCCCAAGCCGGGCCTGCTGCGGCGCGCCCAGGCGGAGCACCACTTCCACTTTGGGTGCACCTTCGTGGTGGGCGACACTGAAAGCGATCTCCTGGCAGCGCATGCAGCGGGTTGTCCCGCAATCATGGTGTCCGACGCAACTGTGGACACACTGCAAAAGCTGCCCCACGCCCCTCGGGTCACTGTCCCCGATTTGCTTGCGGCTGCTGAATTCCTCATCAACCAACCGGAATGTTATAATTCCACAACATGATTCAACAATACCTAGTGGACTACTGCGCAGGTTTGAGCAAGGCCCTCGACGGCGTCTCTCGAGAGCGATTCGAGGAGTTTATCCACCTCCTCGAAAACGCTTATCACAACGACCGTCAGGTGTTCTTCATGGGAAATGGAGGCAGCGGGTCAACCGCTTCCCATTTCATCTGCGATCTCAACAAAGGCGTGTCCTACGGCCGCCCAAAACGTTTCCGTGGAATCTCTCTGAACGACAACCTCGCCACCATGACAGCCTATGCCAACGATGTCGCGTACGAGGATGTTTTCGTCGAGCAGTTAAGGAATTTCCTCGAGGCCGACGACCTGGTGGTAGCTATCTCGGGCAGCGGCAACTCCCCCAATGTCCTCAAGGCCATAGCCTACGCGAACAGCCATGGCGCGCACACGGTCGGCCTGTGCGGTTTCGATGGCGGGAAACTCGCCGCCGCGGTGCGAACCCCAATCCTCGCTCCCGTCGACGACATGCAAAAGGCCGAAGACGCCCATATGATCCTATTGCACGTCGCGATGCAAGTCTTGTGCGCCCGCCTCTAGTGTTTACTTGCAGAAGTAAGCGTTCTTATTCGTTGGGCGTCGGAAGGGCGGGGCTTCAGCCCCGCCGCAGAGAACGGGGCCACTCCTCGGGGCTTTAGCCCCTGAAGCCGGGTTGCTTCAGGGCCTAAAGGTCCTTTCAACCGTGCTCTGCGTACCGGCGGGGCTAAAGCCCCGCCCTTCCAGGACTGAGAACGATTGCGCGTATTAACACAACTTGGCACAAGCGCCGATCTCCGGGATTAGGGGCCGCGACTTGCGCACTTGAAAAGCCGGGGCTCCCAGAACCGGGATTCACAAGACCCCAGAACCTGTTTGGCTCCCAAAGTGCTCCAATTCTGCCGTGAGGACGTCCATTTGGGCGGGAAACCTCCGGCTCCCTCGCGTCCAAGTATCCGGGTTAGTGCAATGCCGACAGACACATACGGGCAAACTCGCCGAACTTTCCTGAAGTGCGGAGTTACGCTCGGCGGGGCACTGCTGGCAGGTGGAGTTCAGGGTTGGCTCGGCTCCCAAGAGACCTTTGCCGCAGTTCCTCCCCAATCTCGCCTGGTCATCGCCCGCGACCCTAGTCTCCGCTCTACCCCCACTGGCCTGGATTCCTCCCGGCTCGTCAACTGCCTGGACCGCGCCATACAGGCACTCGAGGACTGCGACTCGCCGCTCGAGGCCTGGCGCAAGGTCGTGCGGCCCGGCGAGGTCGTGGGTCTCAAGGTGAACTGCCTTGCGGGCAGGGGGAACAGCACGCGCCCGGAGTTGGTGAACGCCATCTGCGAGCGCCTGCAACAGGCTGGCATCAAGGAAATCGTCATCTGGGACCGGCTTAATTCCGACCTCGAGAGCGCGCGCTTCAAAATCGTCGAACGCGGCTCCGGAATCCGCTGTTTCGGAAACGATGTGCTGGGATTCGAAGAGGAACTGGCCACTTTCGGAAGCGCGGGAAGCCTGGTTGCGAAGACCCTCTCCCAAGTCTGCGACGCCGTGATTAACCTGCCCGTGCTCAAGGACCACGGCATCGCGGGCGTCACGATCGCGCTCAAAAGCATGTTTGGGGCGATTCACAATCCCAACAAATACCACATGAATGTTGGCAATCCCTACGTGGCCGACGTTTACATGCTGCCGCCCATTCGTCAAAAGGTGCGGTTGCACATTTGCGACGCCACCACCGCGCAATACGAGGGCGGGCCGTCTTTCATGCCTCACTGGACTTGGCCGTACAATGCGTTGCTGGTCGGCCGCGACCCCGTGGCACTCGACTACACAGGCTGGCAAATCATCGAGAAGAAGCGGGCCGAGGTGGGCATGAAATCGCTACAAGAGATGAAGCGCGAGCCGGCTTACATTTCGACCGCCGCCGACGCGCAGCATAGCCTGGGGACAAACGATCCAAAATTCATCAAGGTGGTGGAAGTCTGATTCTTAAATCTCGAATTTGGAATCTTGAGTTTTGAACCCGAATTCCGAAGTTGCAAGGCGCTATGAGAAGAAACCCCTCACCCGGCTCGCTACTCTCGCCACCCTCTCCCCACGGGAGAGGGCTGAAAACTATCGTCGTTGACGGCCCTCTCCCTCGGGGAGAGGCCCGCTGCCGGCGCGTTCATCAGCCGGAGCGGGCCGGGTGAGGGGTTACTTCCGAAGAATCTGAACATCCGTTCCGTTCTCGAGGTCAACTTCGGAATTCCGGTTGAATTGGCATCACGTGAGGTTGAAGTCCGATGGCAACCCAACATGATCTGCGGCTCCTCGAGGCGGAAGTGCCGCAGGCAGAATCCTCCGTCCTCGCTTGCGACCGCCGCTCTTTCCTCAAAGCGGCTTCTCTTCCCTGCCTCGCCGCCTGTGCCGGAGCGATCATCGGGCGGCCAAATGCCGTCCCCCTGTTTGCGGCTCCACTCGCGGAAGACGACTCGCAATTCGTCAAGGAGGCCAGGTTCTACGATAGACAGCCGTATCGGAAGATCAAGTGCAAGCTCTGCCCGCGCGGCTGCGCCATTGACGACCGGGAGCGCGGCTATTGCGGCGTGCGCGAAAATCGCGGCGGCACTTACTACACTCTGGTGCACTCGCGCGTGGTGACGGCCCATATTGACCCCATCGAGAAGAAGCCTCTCTTTCATTTTCTCCCCGGAACGGTCGCTTTCTCCATTGCCACTGCCGGTTGCAATGTGAATTGCAAGATGTGTCAGAACTGGGATATTTCCCAGGTCCGCCCTGAGCAGGTCCGGTCGAACTACGCCCCGCCGGAGCGTGTGGCGGTGTTGGCCCAGCAGAACAATTGCCCCACTGTCGCCTATACCTACAGCGAGCCGGTGGTGTTTTACGAGTACGTTGCCGATACTGCCGAAGCTGCTCACAGGCTGGGCGTCAAGAGCGTGGTGGTCACGGGTGGCTACATCCAGCAGGAGCCGCTTGAAAAACTGTGCCGCCAGGTAGACGCCATCAAGGTCGATCTTAAAGGTTATTCCGAAAAGTTCTATAAGGAAGTAGTGAACGGCGAACTGAAGCCGGTGCTCGACGGCCTGGTTACCATTCGCAAGCACGGAGTATGGAACGAGATCGTTTATCTGGTAATTCCCACATTGAACGACAGTGAACCGGAATTTCAAGGGCTGGCCAAGTGGGTCAAATCCGAACTGGGCCCCGACGTTCCCGTCCACTTCACACGCTTCCATCCCGAGTATCTGCTCAAGAACCTGCCTCCCACGCCGGTGGAAACACTCGAGCGCGCCAAAGCCATTGCTGACGCCGAGGGTCTCCGTTATGTTTACATCGGCAACGTGCCCGGCCACCCGGCCGAGAATACCTATTGCCCCAAGTGCCGGAAGATTGTGGTGGAACGCACCGGATACACCGTGGGCACGGTGCATATCCACAACAATAAATGCCAATACTGCCAGCAAACGATTCCCGGCGTGTGGCGAGCGTAAGCAAGTTGGGAAAGCAGCCGCGCATGCCCGTCGCCTGACGGGCAACCAAGAAACATGAAAACGATTCCCCTCCTTCACCTGCTTGTAGGGGGACGGCTTGCCGTCCCCTAATGAACAGGGTAGGGCAAGCCCTACCCCTACACGTTTTCAGTGCAGTCCAACTACTCCCCTTGACTATTGACAGGAGAAGCTGTAGTCTGTTGTCGATAATTGAGAGGAGTTCCATGGGCAAACCCACTGACCTGGTGCAAGGCACCTTAGATGTTCTCATTCTTAAAACCATCGCGCTCGAACCGATGCACGGCTGGGGCATCGCTCAGCGCATTCGCCAAGTCTCCAAAGAAGTGCTCCAAGTGAATCAGGGAGCGCTCTACCCCGCCCTGCATCGCCTCGAGCAAAGCGGCTGGATCAAAGCAAAGTGGGGTGAGTCTGACAACAATCGCCGCGCGAAATACTATTCCTTAACTGCGGCCGGGCAGAAGTACTTGGAGCATGAGCAAGCTCACTGGAAGAAGCTCTCCGCGGCCATTGGGCTGGTTTTGGAGACATCTTGAAGTTAGTGGAACAGGTGTCATTCCGAGCGTAGCGAGGAATCTCGCTCTGCTCCCGGGCGGATTACGAAAGAAGGAATCAGGGCGAGATTCCTCGCTGCGCTCGGAATGACACGGTTACGTGAAGTCCCCTGAGAACTGGCGGTCGAGAGCTAAATGATCCGTCACCTTTACAAACTCCCGCTGCGGTTCCGGTCGTTGTTGAAGCGCGGACGTGTCGAAGCGGAGTTGAGCGACGAACTGCGCTTCCACCTCGAGAACCTAACTCAGGAATACGTCGCAAACGGATTGACGCCGGAGCAAGCCCGTTATGCCGCCCTGCGCGAATTGGGTGGTGTCGATCAAATAAAGGAGGAGTGCCGCGATATGCGCCGAATGAACTTCATCGACAACCTCATTCAGGACTTGCGGTATGGTATGCGAACGCTTCGAAGAAATCGCGGCTTCGCAGCGGTGGCGATTGTCACGCTCGCCTTGGGGATCGGCGCCAACACTGCGATTTTCAGCGTGGTTAATACGGTCCTGCTGCGGCCGTTGCCCTTCAAAGATCCGTCGAGCCTGGTGTGGGCCACGGAACGGTTCCAACTCACTCACGGCGCCGCAGTCGTCATAAGTCCCGATTTTATTGGCTGGAAGGATCGCAACCAGGTCTTCGCGCAGATCGGCGCGTTCAACCAAACCGTGGGTGCGAACCTCATCGCGACGGGCGAACCGGCCCGCGTCCGCGTCATGCAGGTGACGGCCGAGCTTTTCCCCATGTTGGGCGTTCAGCCGATTCGCGGCCGCACGTTCCTTCCGGCGGGAAGCAAGCAGGCCCAGCGTCACGTGGCACTCCTCAACGAGGCGCTGTGGCGCAGCCGTTTCGGTTCCGACCCCCACATTTTGGGGAAGTCCGTGCGTCTTGACGACGACACCTTCACCATCGTCGGCATCCTGCCCGCGAACGTGCGCTACCCTGCTGCGGATGTCTGGATACCTCTGGCACTTGATTCCGACGTGTTTTCTCCTCATTCGCCGCGATGGACCGCCCTTACCGTTATCGCGCGTCTGGAGCCTGGTGTCGATGCCGCCCGCGCGCAATCTGACTTACAGTTGATTACTCAACAAATGGACCGGGAATACCCGAAAGAAGCCGCGCCGTTCCGGGCGCACGAGCTTGTCGAAGTGATCCCACTGCACCAACTGCTTGTCCAAAATGTGCGCTCGCTTCTGCTGATTCTCTTGGGGGTGGTCGCGTTCGTCCTTTTCATCGCCTGCGCCAATGTCGCCAATCTGCTGCTGTCGCGCGGCGTGCTTCGGAGCAGGGAGATGGCCGTGCGAGCGGCGCTGGGAGCTCGACGCCTGCGCCTCGTCCGTCAATTGCTCACCGAAGGCTTGCTACTGGCGCTGGCGGGGGGGGTGCTGGGACTTCTGGCCGGACTGTGGGGCACGAGAATCCTTCGCCAACTAGTTCCTTCCAATCTTTCGCAGGACATCCACCTTGACCTGCGCGTCCTCGCCTTTTCCGCCGGCATCGCGGTTTTAGCCGTACTGGTTTTCGGTTTTGTTCCCGCCTTCATCGCCTCCCGAACCATCGTCGGTGAGGCTCTTAAAGAAGGGGGAGTGCAAGCGGGCGCAGGGCCGGCGTCTCGCCGTCTCCGCGCCGCCTTGGCGGCCGGGGAACTCGCGCTGTCGCTAATTCTGCTGGCGGGGGCGGGGCTTCTGGCGCGGAGTTTTCTGCACCTTAGCCGAGTTGAACTCGGCTTTGACCCTCACAACCTTTTGATGGCGACTGTCGAAAGGCCCTGGACGAGCAACCCCGACCCGCGGCAGTTTGCAGCCTTCTTTCAAGACGCGCTGGAACGAGTTCGGAGCCTGCCCGGCGTCAAAGAAGCCGCAGTGACCACGCGCTACCCGCTCGAGGACTCTCACAATACTACGTCAATGCTCAAGATTCGCGGCGTGGAGAACTTCCGCCCTCCCCGACCTGTCCCTACAATTGCGGTTAGCCCGGATTACTTCCGCGTGACGCGGATTCGCTTACTCAAGGGACGAACCTTCGCCGACTCCGACACCGGTACCGCTCAAAGTGTGGTTGTCGTCAACGAAGCGTTTGCACTGATGGCCTTTAAGGCAGGTGATCCGCTGGCACAGCAGATCAGCTTTGGGCCGCCGCCCGCACCATGGTCACAAGTGGTGGGCGTGGTTGCGGACACCCGGGATCACGCTCTCGCAGAGGAGCCCATCCCGGAGATCTACGTGCCGTACGTCCAGCAACCCTCATTCAGCATGGCGCTTGTCCTACGAACTGCGGCTCGTCCTCAAGGGCTGGTCAGTCCGGTTCGGAAGGCTGTCGAGAGTATTGACAAGAACCAGCCGTTATCCGGGACCACGACCATGGACGAAGTCATCGCGGGATTGGTGGCGCCCCACCGCTTCCAAATGATGCTGCTGGGATTGTTTGCGTTCCTCGCGTTGATACTGGCCGCAGTGGGAATTTACGGCGTGGTCAGTTACTCTTGTAGCCTGCGAGTGCATGAATTCGGCGTTCGCATGGCGCTGGGGGCCGAGCGACATGATTTGCTCGGGCTGGTAATCCGCCAAGGAGCTAAGCTCGCGCTGATCGGTGTCTGCGCCGGGCTCGGCGGGGCACTAGTGTTAACTCGCTTCTTATCGAGCATGCTCTACGCCATCAAACCTACAGATCCTCTAACCCTTTTGGCTGTTTCGTTGCTCCTGGCCGCCGTAGCGCTCCTCGCCAGCTACGTCCCCGCCCGTCGCGCGACCAAAGTGGATCCCATGACGGCGCTGCGGTACGAGTAGGATTCAGGATTCAATATTTAGACCGCAACGAAGAGAGCCATATCGTAGGGGCGGTCCTTGCGGCCTCCCTGGAGCAGCTAAAAGGGCTGCCCCAACAGTCAGTAGGAATTGTGATATGTTGTCTTTCGGCGGGTAGCTCGGACCGACCGCTAGGGGTTCGAAGGGCATCGGCAGCCACGAGACAACGTCGCAATTCGAGACTCGCCTCGGTAGGCCCAACATGAGGAGAACGACCTATCTCGAAAGCCTCATCCAGGATGCAGCCTACGGCCTGCGGATGGTCGCGAAGTGGCGGGGACTCACAGCAATTCTGGCGATCACGCTGGCCTTGGGGATCGGAGTCAATGCCGCCATCTTCAGTGTGTTGAATGGATGGCTGCTCCGTCCACTCCCTGTGCCGGCGCCTGAACAGATCACGGCTCTGGCCTTTCAACCGAAGGAAACCTCTGATTCCAAGTTCTCTTATCCTGACCTTGTGGATTTCGAAAAGCAGGCCAGCGCTTTTTCCAGCCTGTTTGCTTTCGCAGTGGGTGGCGCCGGGCTCAGTGCGGACGGCGTCGCGAGCGAGTTCGCCTACAGCGGGGTAACCGGCAATTACTTTTCCGCCCTCGGAGTGAAGCCGCAACTCGGCCGGCTCTTGCTTCCTGGCGAAGGCGAAAAACCGGGCGAAGAACTGCTGGTGGTGCTGGGCTACGCTTTCTGGCAAAAACGCTTCGGAGGCGATGCAGGCATCGTAGGCAAGCGCGTGCTGGTGAACGGACAGCCAGCGGTGGTTATTGGGGTCACGCCGAAAGAGTTTCATGGCACCTTGTTTGCTTTTGACATGGATGGCTACCTGTCGCTCAATGCCCTGCCGCTAATCCAGGGCTCGAGCGCCTTCTGGACCGACCGGCACGACCGGAATTTGATG
>CAWIUZ010000286.1:0-4061 GCA_963838915.1 uncultured Acidobacteriota bacterium | reverse complement strand
TCGATTTGAGGCACGAACGAGTCGCTATCCGCCGGAATCTCTCAGCCGCTCCCACATTTCGCGGAATAGTTTGATCGAACCGGGGGCAAATCCGGCGTAATGATTATTGAAAAACCCCAGGATGTTTATCCCGCGCTTAAGCAGCGCGCGGATGATGGGAATCCACGTCTCCATCTCGCGGGTTCGGTCAACGATGATTTTATCCCAGCTCTGAGTCCTCTCTTCGATTCCCTTTCGGTCACCAAGCCACCTGAGATAGGCAAAATTCGCGGTCACCACGTCCTGCCTGGCCATGAGCTGCTCGACAGGCGTCATCCAGGGATGATCGATGAGCGCCAAAGCGACATTCCTGGCTCGGAGCAGATCGAGAAGCCGGTCATTGATCCAGTATTTGTTGCGCAGCTCGACCGCAAAGGCGCGGTCTTTGGGAAGTTGCTCCAGGAAATTTGACAGACGCAGCAGAAAATCGCGGGGCTGTGGGAACGCCTGTTTGTTGAAGTAGGGAAACTGAATCAATAGCGGACCGAGCTTGTCGCCAAGCAGATCCATCGCCTTCAAGAACTCCGAGACCTCTCGGGCGCAATCAACCAGGACCTTCTCATGCGTGATGACCTGAGGAAACTTGGCTGCGACCAGGAAACCGTCAGGCGTGCGCGCCGCCCAATTCCTGACCATCGCGGGGGAAGGGGTTCGATAGAATGTTGAATCCACTTCCACCGTATCGAAATGCTTCGCGTATTCAGAAATGAAGTCAGCCGGAGCAGTTTCCGGCGGGATAGAAGACCCCGACCCAATCCTGACTGGACCAGCTCGACGTGCCAAGGCGCAGGTTAGGGGTATGAGGGTAGTCCAAACTATTCTCCGCACATGCCCCGCTCGCGCGCCCCACAGGTGCGGCAGGGACCGTCATCAAAAGAAGCGGCGGAGTGAGAGCCCTTAGCCACGGCAAACACGGAAAGCAGCTTCTCCACGTTCGGGCTTTCACACTTCCGGCAAAGCACGGTGGCCGAAGTGGAACTTACGATCCTTTCAAAACGGGCTCCGCACTCCTGGCATTTGTACTCGAAAATCGGCATTGACGTCTCCCCCCCCTTGCACTATATCGAATGGCGGCCGACAATTCAACGGCGGCGCGAGCGCATTTTTCGAGGCTCCAGTCGAGGTCGAAACGAAAATCCCTCTTGACACGACGCCGCTTAATCTCTTAAAGTGTCCCTCGGCCACGTTAATTTTGGGGTTCATTAATCATTAGAGGAGAGGAGCAGCAAATGGCGAAAGTGCTGACGAAATCACAAGTGGTAGCCCACCTGGCAGACAAGGCGGGGATTCAAAAGAAGGTTGCCGCTGCAGTCCTGGAGAACCTGGCTGCGTTGGCAACGAAGGAAGTCAAGGGCGGCGGACAGTTCGTGGTTCCTGGACTCGGGAAAGCTGTTAAGGCGCACCGTAAAGCTCGTGTGGGTCGCAACCCGCAGACCGGTGAGCCCATCAACATTCCAGCGAAGACGGTCGTCAAGTTTCGCTTGGCCAAGGCATTCAAAGATGCCGTGGTGCCTCCAAAGAAGAAGTAGCGTTCGGCCGCGAGCCGAAATTTCGACTCGCGGCTGCTCGCGCAGGTCGCGTGCTGGCCGAACTCCGCACTCAGCAGTCGGAACAGGGCGGGTGGGGTTTCAAGTCGTTGCGATGAGGACTCACCGGGAGACGAGGCGTAGTTGTGTGACTTGCTCTCAAGAACCCCGTGGAGGAGAAGCGTAAGGTCGTGTCTGGCGCTTGCCAGGTGAGCGGTGAGTATCCTCGTGTGAACCTGTCGGCTAGACCGCTTTGTTCTCGCCCGTCGATCAACAGCTAACTATGACAGGAGGCTAGCGCCCGTAACGTATAGGGCGCGGCCCTTCTTCCAAAGCCTGCCGGTCCCAGATCAAACCCTCCCGCGAATACTGCGCGATCTCAAAGTCCTGCGTCAGTTCGAGTGCGTCAACGGGACACGCGTCCTCGCATAAACCACAGAACATGCACCGCGACAGGTCGTAGGTGAAAGTGGTCAATCGCTTCTTGCGGTCCTCAGTCCGCGCCCACCCTACTACGATCAGGTTTTCCGGGCACGCAATTGAGCAAAGGTTGCAGGCAATGCAGAGCGTCTCGCCGCTTTCAGGGTGGTTGTTCAGGCGGGGCGCGCCCCGATAGCGTTCCGCGACGATGGGCCTTTCGAGCGGATACTGTTCAGTGTAAGTTGCGCCCGGACGTTGATAAGAAAAGGTCAACTTAAGGCCCTTGATGAGGTCGACCAGGAATAACCGTCGCAACCATTCCCTAGCGCTCATTGTTAACACCCCGCCTTTGACTCGCTTCACGCCTTGGAGGTCAGTGCCCCTGTTTTACCGCCCCACATCGCCATGATAGACTGGACAGGGTAATGAGGGAAAGACAAAAGTCGCCTCGCGGAGTATTTCGCGCCACAACCAAGCGCAATTAATCGACCATGAAACGCATACTCTTCGTTATCGTTCTCGCGTTGGCCGTTCTTTACGCCGGCGATTATCTCTCCCTCCGTTATCAGATCCCGAGGGGCCGCGCGCAATTTGGAGTGGTGAAAATCCAGAGCTATTATGCGGTGGGGCTGAAAAGCGGCAAAACCGAGTTCATGTTCCTCGGGCCGAAGGACCAGGCGTGCGTTCACTCCCTGTTTCCCCATTTTAGCGACAGTCCGTGCTGGTACCTCAATCGGAAGAAGGTGCAGCGCATCAATATGTGAACACCGGGCGGGAACCCATAAGTGCTAACTTAAGAGCAAGGCCAGACCGTAAATGCCCAAAGGGCATTCATATCATTAGCCGTAGGCGCAACCTACGGACCGATGGCAATGACCGTTCAGTTTCTGGCGACCCCGAAGGGGTCGAACGTGCGCTCGTGCAACCCCTCCCGGGTTGGTCAACTCAGGCTGCGGGCGGGTTCCGTAGGTTTCACCTACGGCTAATGATATTTGGGTCCCTTCGGGACCCTGCCTGCGTGCTTAAGTTGCCGCTTATCGGTCTGCGGGGACGGCGCTACTTCGGCACCATCCCTTGCAACCAGTACGCCTGAGCAAAGGCCAGCACGCTGAGCCCAAGCGGCAGCAGCAGGCTGTGCCAGAACGTGCGGCGTAAGATCTCGCCTTCGTGGCCGATCAATCCCACGGTCGTAACGCCCACAGCGATGTTCTGAGGAGAAATCATTTTGCCGATGACTCCTCCGGCGGAATTGGTAGCCGCCAGGAGTATCGGGTTTACGCCGATCTGCCGGGCAACCGCCACTTGCA
Source organism: uncultured Acidobacteriota bacterium (assembly GCA_963838915.1). Classification (GTDB taxonomy): domain Bacteria; phylum Acidobacteriota; class Terriglobia; order UBA7540; family UBA7540; genus CAVROP01. The sequence goes on along the minus strand of CAWIUZ010000286.1, from coordinate 769 downwards.
GATTGCCGAAAAGGAGATTGCTGGCCGTGTCGCTCCCGCTCAGGAAACACGCCACCCAGCCGAGATAGCCGCTCACGAGCGGAAAAACCTTGCCCAGCCGCGCCAGGGCTGCACCCAGCGTATAAGCCATCCCCGAGTAGTTGTAGAGATAGGCTAAGGCGACGATCAAACCCACCGTCAACGCCGGCAGTCGAAGCTGCTTGAGTGTCGTAATTCCAGCCCGGAGAACAAGCCCCGGCCGGCTGCGGTACGCCAGGGCCGTTACAAGAGTGGCCGTAAGTGCCGCCGTGCCCGCCGCCAAAGGTTGAAACTGGTAAATCGCCGCGTAGACCTTGTGATATAGCACGATGAACACGGCATTGTGAAGGTATGGCACGGCAACGTTGCGCTGACCGACTTGGAACAGCTTGAAGTACGACCATGCGACCATCACACCGGCAAGAATCAGCCAGGGCCCCCAGCCGGCCAAGGCTTGCGCAGCGGTATCATGGTCTGGCGCGGGCGTGCCGGGACGCGGCGAGGGTGACCCCTGCCCCGCAGCCTGCATGGCCTCCGGCTTTTCACGCGCTGGATCAGAACTCTCCTCACCTCGGGGTTTCCAAACGCGCAGGAGCACCACCATGCAGGCGATGGCGGACAAGGCCGAAACAATGCCGGTCGCGTAGGGCCCCCAGTAGTTCGAGGACAAGAACTGTGCAAGAGCATAACTGGCGCCGGCGACCGCGGCTGCCGGCCAGGCTCTTCTTAAGCCCTTTCGCCCCCCATACAC
>CAWIUZ010000285.1:0-16769 GCA_963838915.1 uncultured Acidobacteriota bacterium | reverse complement strand
GCGCGGCCGTGATGCTGGCGGCGTCGAGCGGCAGGACGGCATCGATGGTCGCGCCGGTGCGGTCGCGGGCGACGATGACTCGGGATCTGCTCCGCCGACAGACCCCGCTTGGCGGCCTTGCCGCCCCGCTTGCGCGATGCTCTCGGCAGATCGCGGCGTTTGCCCTTGAAGGATTCGAGGATGAAGGTCTCGTCCGCCTCGACGATCCCGGACAGGCACGGCGGCTTGTCGAGATTGAGCGCGGACAGGAACCGATGTCTCCACCGGAACGCGGTGGTGTAGGCCACCTTGCAGCGTTCCGCGGCCTTCGCGACCGTCTCGCCGGCGATCAGCGCCTGCGCCTGGTCAGGCCAGCGATCCTGGTGATGCAAGCCGGCCAACGGCGTCCCGGTCAGCGGGTTGAATGTCTTCCGGCAGCTCGTGCAGCGGTACCGAGGCTTGCCGCCAGCCTTGCCCAGGGACGAACGTCATCCCGACCGCAGTGCGGACAGCCAAAGCGCGCAATCCGGCCCCGCCCGACCTTCGACAACAGGTCTTCCTCGGCATCGACAGGGTGAGCCGAAGGGTCGATCGGATCGTCCGCTTCGGCCAGCGCCAATTCCCGGAACGCCTCTGCGCGTTGCGCCGGGTCCAAAAGCCCAATCCCGCCAAGCCAAGTCGCAAACGCCGCTGTGTCCATCTCACGCAGCCCTCGAAGCCCGACCCAACTCTCTCATCTCTCAACAGACTGTATCGCAATAGAGCGAAGAATTTACTTGTTCGAATAATAGACGAGGTAGCCTTCCATCTGCGCCGGACTCATCCCGCCGTAGGGCTGCGCGACGTAGATGACCGGAAAATTCAGGTTCGGGAAGATATCAATGCGCATCCGCGTGAGCGCCAGGATTGAGCAGAGCGCCACGCCGATCACCACCACCAAGGTGGCAATTGGGCGCCTCAATGCCGCGCGAATCAACCACATAGTTTAGTTCCTCCGGCGGAGGTGCTTAACCATGGCATCGGGTGATCGGGAGATCGGGTGATCGGGTGAACAAAGAACAAGGTGCGTGGAATATGTTCGTTGTCGACTCGAGCCAAGGGTCATCCGAGCCGGATGCGGAAAAACGACTACGCTGTCATTCTGAGCGAAGCGAAGAATCTTGGCAGTTGCAGTTTCAAAAAACTACGGAGATCCTTCGTCGCCTGCGGCGCCTCAGGATGACAACCAACCGAGTTTTACCGTAGCCTGCTGGTGCTTTTGTTCACCCGATCACCCGATCACCGCATCGCCCGATGCCTATGATTTCCCGATCTCCCGATCCTTTCACGGCTTCGATCCTCGCAATACATTCAAGAACGGCTGCAAGTCGCCCTGCGCGTAGGAGACATTGAAGAGGCTGTGCCACACATTCAGCCGGGCAACCGCATCGTCCATTTCCGCCTGAGCCAGAAGCCCCTCGGAGTCGGCTACCTCTACTAAAGTTGCCAGGCTCGCCGCGTAGCGCGCGCGCGATTGAGTCTCCGACGCCCGCGCCGCCTCGAGTTCAATGGGCGTTTGCTGCGCCACGAGTTGAGCGCTCTTCAATTCAGCCAGCGCAGCTCGGAGCCGGCCGGTTACATCTTGAATGGTCCTATCATAAAGCGCCCGCTCGGTTCGCTCATTCGCTTTGGCGATCTGCTTTTCGGCGCTCAGCGCTTTAAAATCGAAGACGTTTGGAAAGGTAATCGTCAGACCCGTCACCCAATTTCCCCGGCCGGGCGCCAACCCGTCCCAGTTGCCGGCGATCGATCCGTTATTCGGAATCTCGCTGCCCCGTCCGAAGCCTTCTGCTCCGAGAAAAACCCGTGGGTAGTCAGTCCGGCTCAGCACCTTTTCCTGCGCCTCCACTTGCCGCACCGCCGCCATTCGATCCCGGGCCAGCGGGTTGTCGGCCGGCGCTCGTTGCGGCAACGCATCCACAGGCGGCGGGTGCAGCAGATTCCCGGCCTCAAGTTGAACCTCATTGCCGGCCATGCCCATAAGAGCCGCAAGCGTGGCCAAGGTCGCTTGCTCTCCCGCTTGCGCCTGGTATAACTGAGTCCTGGCAAGAGCGAGTTGAGCGTCGGCGCGCGAGGCATCGGCCCCCGGTCTCAAGGCGTTGTCGACCAAAGTGTGAACGGATTTGGCGAAAACTTGCCAGCGGTCTACGTTTGCCTGCGCCGCCACGACCGACTGATGGCTCGCCAAGGCGCTCAGAAAATAGTCGCCGACCGCCGTCGCCACCTGGAGTTTCGTGACTGCCAGGTCCGCTGTGGATTTGTCCGTCGCGGATTTCGCTCCTCCCACCATAGCCGCGCGCAGGCCGAAGTCGATTGGCTCCCAGGAGAGAAGCACCGCGGTCTGATTGTTCCAATAGCTATGCCCGCTGGATGAAGCGCCGACCGGCCCTTCAACCGTGGGCGTAATGGAAGTGGGCAGCCAGATGCCGGCCACTTGGTTCTGCGTTGCACGGCCGTCCTGGTAGACGCCGCTCAAAGAGGGAAGATATTGGGTTCGCGCCAGTGGTATGCCCGCGCGCGCTGCCGCCACTTGTTCGAGTGAAGCGCGCACGGCAGGGTAGCGCTCGAGGGCATAGCTAAGCGCCTCCTCGAAAGTCAAGGTATGCGCCGGCGGCCCACCCACTTGTGCCGGGAGGCCTCGCACAAAGACCAATGTCAGGACCAAGGCGGATAGCTCCGGAAGGAATTTCCGGCTCATAAAGTTCTCACCTCAGAAAAAACTGTTGATATAGGTGTCATCCCTTCATGCCGAACATCTCACCAAACAGCTCATGCACGCGTTTCCTGGCTACGCGCAGCGCTTTTCGGCCGAGTGGCGTCATGTCGTAGACGCGCCGCGCAATCTTGCCATTACGCTCCTCGTGAGAGCGCAAGTAGCCCTTGCTCTCCAACCCGTGCAGAATTGGATACAGCGTTCCCGCACTCAGCTTGTAGCCGTGCCGCCCCAGTTCCTCGGCGATCCAGATTCCGTAAAAAGGCTTTTGGGAGGCATGGTGGAGAATATGCAGACGGATCAACCCTGAGTAAAGGCTTTTGTCATCCATGTTGGCTTTCGATGCCCTGATTCGGTATCGAATCTAGATAGTCTCAAACAACACCGAGCCTGTCAAGCGGAGTTTGCCGCCGTCGCTACTTTCGCTTTGCTTTGGCTTCGATGTAAGTTGAGAAGGCGTCCGGTTTGGCGGGAGGAGCAACCTCGAATTTGAGGGTCAAAGCATCGGCGCCCGTCATGCGATAAGTCAAACGGTACCTCGGGCTGGAAGGCAATGCCTCGCTCATGAATTCAATCGTCTTGTGGTCGGGGGAGGCCGTAACCAAGTAGCGGATTACGTGCCCTTCGCTATCAAAATAAATGGCTCGAGGCGGCGCGTTTTCTGAATCCTTATAGACCACCATCAGATCGTCATGTGTGAAAGCAGCACGGTCTTTGGTGGCCGGGTAAGCGGCGTGGTTCTTACGGACCAGAATGTGGTCTTGGAGATCAGGCAGAAAAGAGAATCCTCCTGATCCTTGGCCCGGCTGTCCTCCGCCTTCTCCCACCCAGTCTCCCAGGAGATACTCGAAAGGAGCCCATGCCTTCGTTGAATCCTGAGAGCGGCTAGTGACGGTTGGCGGCAAATGCGCCGCCAATGTTACAAGGAGCAAAAGATGTGTAGTGCGGTTCATTTTGACTCCAGCATTTAGCGGCTATCATGCACCTTCAGCCTACTCCTCGCGCAGCGTTTGGGCCGGATCGATCTTAGCAATCTTCAGGGCCGGCAGGGTCGTGGCCAGGAGCGTCACCATGACAAGGGCTAGCACCACGCCGGCCAGCGTTGTCGCGTCGTAGACGCCGACGCCGTAGATTACGCTACGCATCACTCTCAGCGCTCCCAAGGAAAGTACAATTCCCAGAACGACACCCGATAACGAAGCGCCCGCGCCGGAGCGGCCGATCCGGAGCATAGCCTGGCCGAGGGTCGACCCCAGCGCCATGCGGATGCCGATCTCGCGCGTCCGCTGCGCCACCATGTTCGCCACCAACGCGAAGATGCCGACTGCGCTCAGCACCAGCGCCAGCGCCGCCATGGCGCCCAGCAGCGCCACTTCGATCCGTTGCATTGCCAGGGTCCTTGCCAGGAGATCTTTCATGCCGTAGAAACCGGAGGCAGGCAGGTTGGGATCAGCGCTGGCCAGCGCGCGTTGCATCGCGGCCGTCAACCCCGCCACCGGGCCCGCCACGCGCACCACCCAATCGGGTTGAAACCACACGTGCACCAGCGAGAGGAACTGAGGAGGCACTTGCGCGGCAGGAATGTGCATCGCCTGCTCGCTCATGAGCGGAGCGCCCTCGTAGAGACCGGAGACGACCCAGGTATCGGATACTTCACCCACGATTAGCGTGTCCTTATTGACATAGCGGCCTACGGGATTGCTTCCGCCGTAGAATTTCCGCGCGAAGGCCTGGTTCACCACGGCCACACGCTGGGTGTTCGGGCCGTCGGCATCGGTAAAGGTGCGGCCCGCCAGCACGGGCATTTGCAGGGTGTCGAAGAACCCGGGCGTAACGTAGACTAGATCGGTCCCATCCTGGCGCCCGGCCTCTTTCCCGTCGCTGAGGGTGATGCCGTCGTTCAGGGCGCGTTCGTAAGGCAAACTCAGACCCACCGCTGCATTCGTCACCCCGGGAATCTGCCGCATGGCGGCTGCGCTATCGTCCAAGAGTTTTCGGAAGGCGGCGGGACTGTGGTACCGCGCATCGTCGAGCGACGCCTTGGCAACCATCACGCCGTTGGGATTGAATCCCGGCGGCAGCGTCTCGAGGTGAATCAGGGTGCGAATGAGCAGTCCCGAAGCTGCCAGCAGCAGCACGGTGAGGGCGACCTCGCCGGCAATCAGCGCTTGGCGATAGAACACGCTGCCGACTCTCGCGCCGCCGCGGCCGGCCATCGACGAGCGCAAGTCAACCTTGCGCGTGGCGAGAGCCGGCAGCATGCCGACCAGCAGGCTGGTCAAGATCGAGACCATGAGCGTGAAGGCCATCACTCGGCCGTCCAGGGGAACGCTCGAGACGGGAAGTAAGTGTTCGGGCACGAGCAGCAGGAGGCCGCGCAGGCCGACAATTCCCACGCCTATGGCGACCGCCCCGCCCACCAGTGCCAGGAGCAGGTTTTCCATCCAAAACTGCTTCTGAATCTGCCAACTCGAGGCTCCCAATGCCAAACGAGTGGCCACTTCCGGAACGCGGCGCAGAACGCGCACGAGCGTCAAGCCCGCAAGATTCGCGCAGGCGATGAGCAGGATGAAGCCGGCGGCCAGCATCAGCGCCAGCACCTCCGGACGCAGCTTGTCCGTCTGCCCCTTCTGGAGCGGCACCGAGTAGTAGGTCACTTGTGCGCCTGGGTTGTTCTGCAGTTCATAGCGGTCCTTGCGGAAGGCCCAGGCGCGGTTGATCTGGGCATCTGCCTCCTGCCAGGTCGCGCCATTGCGCAGCCGGGTGATGACGTCAAAGTTTGTTCCTCCTCCTTCGCCCTCGCGGCTGGGCTGCAGCGGAGTGTAAACGTCGGCGTTCAAGGGTGTCGTGGCGCCCTGCGGCAGCACGCCGATTACCGTGTAAGGCTCGCTCCTCAGCAGGATGGCCTGCCCGAGTATGTTCGAGTCCGCGCCGAGATCGCGCCACACGTTGTAGCTGAGAATTGCGGCCTTGGGCCCGTGGGGACGGTCCTCCTCCTCGGAGAAATTTCGGCCTATGAGGGGCTGAAGAGCCAACACGTCAAAGTAGTGCGCGGAGACACGCCCCTCGTGAACGTACTGCGCGCGCACACGGGCTTCGAGGTTCACGCCCGAGCTGAATCCCGAAACAGCAGCGATCAATGCGGGGACATTGTCACGCAGCAAGTCCCATTGCTCGCCATCCAAGTGGTGCCGCTCATCAGAAGCTCTGAGGCCGGTGACTCGGGTGTAAATCGTCCCCATCCGCTCCGGATGCGCGTAAGGCAGGTTCTTCAGCAAGAGTGCGTTCACGAGGGAAAAGATCGCCGTGTTGGCGCCCACGGACAGAGCCAAAGTGACGATTACGGTAAGCGTAAAGCCGGGACTGCGCTTCAACTGGCGCCCGGCAAGGCGAAGATGCTGTCCCCAAGTGCCCATAAACTCTCCTCCGAACGGATCAGTTTATCCCGCGTCGCTTTGTAGAGGAATACGCAGATAACTAAGCCTGGGTTCCACTCGGATAGGCTCTTGATGAAACATCTGGCTGGCCATGGTCGCGTTGAAGATATGATTACCTCCAGGATAGCTTGTTCCTGGCGATGCCCGGTTTGTCATGAACGGGGCCGGCGCACAGCGAAGCTGTGCGAGTTGCTGGGCTTTGACACATCAAGACCGCAGAACTTTGCTCTGCGCCATCAGGCGCTGTACCACCGCACTATTCCTCGAGGCTGGGTGAAGCCTCCGAGGGCTTTTGACGCCGCGTGAGGGCGCGGGCTGCGAAAACCAAGTCCTGAAAGACGCGGGCCTCGAAAGGTGAGCTTGCCCCCGCTCGCTCTTGCAATTCGGGCAGGAGATCGGTGAGACGCCTGTAGATTTGCTCCATATCTTGTGTCGTGGGCTGAGACTTGAGCCGGACGAAGGCATTGCACAGTTGCCTGAAGACGCCGCGCGCGTTGCCGTAGTGGATGTAGACATCGGTGCCGCTGATGTCGCTTAGGGATTTCTCGGCTCGCCGCGGCACAGCTTCGAATACAAACCACGTGTGGTTCGGGCGCTTCAGCTTTTGCCACGAGACCGCGAGCCCGAGTTCGAACGGCATGTTGAAGCGCGGGGTCCTGGGCGGGTGAGGGTCAAGCTCCACTCGGGAAAGGTCATGCAGGGAGTATGCGCAGCTCCGGATCAGGGTAAGGATCCGGTCCAGCCGCCTCTCCCCGCCGGGGATTTCCAGCGTGGCGCGAGGCGTTAATCCGAAGGAACTAACGCCCGCAACATAAGCGAGGTATAACTTGCTAAAAGACGAGTCGTAGGGGATGTTGAGAAAGAGACTTTCTTTGGCACGCGGCAAGGTCTTAGCCGCGCCGGCCGCCTCGCGACCGTGCGCTCCTCCGCTTGTTGCCGGACCGACGGTTAAGAACCCGCTCCCCCGGACCCGCCTTGTAGCGCTTTTCTACCAAGCGCTCGATTTCCTTAGCGCGCTCCGCCGAGACCCCTAGCGTCTTGGCGACCTTTCGCATGGACGGGAACGGCGTTTCGATTCGGACTGCCACGACAAGACCTCCTGCCTGCTGTAAGTTTACAAGTTTCGGCCTGCCGGGACAAGCATATTCGCTAGTGTTATGAGGGCTACCCTCCGTTGCGCCCGTCCTCGACGAAGATTCTGGCCATGGCGGGGAGTTCTTTGGATTCGGCTTCATGTTTGCGGGAGCGCGTCAGCCATTTCTGGAAGGAGTCGAGGTAGGTGTAGTAGACGGGGGTGATGTAGAGAGTGATTAGCTGGGAAACCAAGAGTCCGCCCACCACGGCGAGTCCGAGCGGGCGGCGGGATTGGGCGCCGGCGCCGAACCCGAGCGCGATGGGAAGCGTCCCCATGAGCGCTGCCATGGTGGTCATCATGATGGGACGAAAACGGATGAGGCAGCCTTCGTAGATGGCCTCGAGCGGGCTCGATCCCTTAGTGCGTTCTGCCACGATGGCAAAGTCAATCATCATGATGGCGTTCTTCTTCACGATGCCGATCAGCATGATGACGCCGACGAACCCGTAGAGGTTCAAGTCCAGATGGAAAAGCTTCAAGGTGATCAAGGCGCCCAGGGCGGCGGAAGGCAGTCCGGAGAGAATAGTAAGAGGGTGAATGAAACTCTCGTAGAGAATGCCCAGCACGAGATAAATCACTAGCAACGTGGCCGCGAGCAGGATTCCGAGGCCGGTAAGCGACGACTCATACTGTTGCGCTGTGCCCTGAAATGTGGCGCTCATGCTGGCGGGCAGGGTGTTGCGGGCCAGATCCTCGACGCGGGTCACGACGTCGCTGAGCGAGACACCGGGCTTGAGGTTGAAGGAAAGCGTCACCGAGGGAAGTTGGCCGGAGTGGTTGACCGCGAGCGGGCCCAGGTCCTGCGTGAGCCTCGAGACCGAACTGAGCGGAACCAGTTGCCCGGTGTTCGATCTGATGTAGAGCATCGAAATGGCCTGAGGGTCCATCTGGTACTGAGGCATGAGTTCGGCGATCACCCAGTACTCGTTGTTGGGGGCATAGATGGTCGAGATCTGGCGCGCGCTGTAGGCCGTCGAGAGCGCGTCCTCGATTTGGTAGGCCGAGACGCCTAGCGCCAGGGCCTTGTTGCGGTCGATCACCACGTTCACCTGGGGGTTCGCGACCTGCAAGTCGCTGTTCACATCCATAAGGCCGGGCAATTGCCGCATCTTGTTTTCGAGTTCGATGGTGTCCCGGTAAAGCTCCTTGGTGTCCGCGCCTTCCACGGTGAACTGGTAGAGGCTTCGCGTGAGTTGGCCGCCGATCTGGATGGGCGGCGGATTCTGCATGAAGGCAATCACGCCGGGGAGGGAAAGCATCTGAGGACGCAGTTCGTTGATCACGTCGTCCGTGCTGATGTAGCGCAGGTTGGGATCGTGCTCGCGGCCGGGAAGGTGGAAAAGGCGCCGGACGGAGTCGGTCAGATCCTGGCTTGCCGAGGGACGGTCCTTCAGGTGAACGAAGAAGAACCCCGAGTTGCCGCCATAGCCCGGCAGCCCCGCGCCCGCGAAAGACATCACGTCGGACACATTGTGATCGTCGGTGATGATCTTCGTCACCTCGAGTTGGTGTTGCTTCATGGCATCGAAGGAAATACCCTGCGCCGCCTGGGTGATGCCGAACATTCCCCCGGAGTCTTCGCTGGGAAGAAAGCCCTTGGGTATTTGAAGGAAAAGTTGCACGGTGAAGACGACGATCACCAGCGAGGCCAGCAGCGTGACGAAGCGGTGACGCAGAACGCCCCTCAAGGTCCAATCGTAGACGCGTTGAATCAACTGGAAGCCGCGCTCGAAGAGGAGGTAGACGTGGCCATGCTTCTGTTCTTTAGGGGAGCGCAGGAAACGGCTGCAGAGCATGGGTGTGAGCGTCAGCGAGACGATGCCGGAGACGACCACCGCGCACATGATGGTCACCGAGAACTCGTGCAGCAGGCGCCCCAGCAATCCTCCCATGAACAGAACGGGGATAAAGACAGCGGCCAGCGAGAGCGTCATGGAAAGTATGGTGAAGCTGATTTCACGCGAGCCGTTGAGCGCCGCTTCGAACACTCCTTCCCCCATTTCCATGTGGCGGACGATGTTTTCCAGCATCACGATGGCGTCATCCACCACAAAGCCCACCGAAAGCACCAGGGCCATCATGGAGAGGTTATCCACGGTGTAACCGAGCAGGTACATCACCGCGAAGGTCCCGATGATTGACATGGGCAGGGCCAGGCTGGGGATGGTGGTGGCGGAGATATTCCGCAGGAAAATGAAGATGACCAGGACCACCAGGCCCAGGGTGAGCCAAAGCGTGAATTTCACGTCGCTGATGGAGTCACGGATGGAGACGGACCGGTCGTAAAGTGTGGCCATCTGGATCGAGGCCGGGATCTCGGAGCGGAACGTCGGCAGCAGGGCCTTGACGTTGTTCACGACCTCGATCGTATTCGTGCCGGGCTGCCGCTGGATGGCGATCACCTGGGATGGCTTGCCGTTATACCAGTTCGCGATCTTGTTGTTCTGAACGTCGTCGAGCACTTGGGCCAGGGCGTCCAGTCGCACCGGCGAGCCATTGCGATAAGCGACGATGAGAGGCCGGTAAGCAGCGGCATCCGTAAGCTGCCCGGTAGCTTGCACAACGAAAGACTTGTGAGTGCCGTAAAGCGTTCCCGTGGGCAGGTTGACGTTGGCCTGCTGGATCGCGGTCATGGCTTCGTCGATTCCGATTTTGCGAGTGGCCAGCGCCTTGGGATCGAACTGCACGCGCACGGCATACTTCTGCGCGCCGAAGACCTGGACCTGCGCCACCCCGCTGATCATCGAGATGCGCTGGGCCATGAGCGTGTCGGCATACTCGTTCACGGTGGAGGAAGGAAGCGTATCGGACCACACCGCCATGTAGAGGATGGGCTGGTCAGCGGGGTTTACTTTCTGATACGAAGGCGGTGCCGGCATGCCGGTGGGAAGCTGGCCCTGGGCATTGGCGATCTGCGCCTGGACGTTTTGCGCGGCGGCGTCGATGTTGCGGCTGGCGGCGAATTGCAGAGTGATCTGAGTGCCGCCCTGGGTGCTTGCGGAGCTCATTGACTCGAGGCCGGCGATGGTGGAAAAATGCCGCTCCAGCGGTGTCGCCACCGCCGAGGCTACGGTTTCCGGGCTGGCTCCCGGAAGTGTGGCGCTGACCTGGATGGTAGGGTAATCGACGTTGGGCAGATCGTTGACCGGTAGATACCGGTACGCCATCACTCCGAAAAGAAGGATACCGAGCATGACCAGAGTGGTCATGACGGGCCGGCGGATGAAGAGTTCGGCGAGATTCATGGAAGTGCAGGAGTCAGAAGTCAGAAGTCAGGAGTCAGAATGCAGAACAAAAGGGCTCGTGTTTGAACCGCCAGACTCGTGCAGGTCAGGGACGATGATTCTGATTGCTGAATCCTGAATCCTGACTCCTGAATCCTGGCTTTCGTCACTGCTTTCTGACCGCTACTTTCATGCCGGGCACGACGCGCATTTGGCCGTCGGTAATCAATGTTTCACCTACTGCAACGCCTTTTTGGATAACTGTTCTTCCGGCAATACTGTTGCCTGCAATCACGGGCCTCAACTCGGCGGTCTTATCCTGTTTCACGACGAAAACATATTGCCCTGCCTGCCCGGTCTGAACTGCTTGTGAAGGAACGACGACAGCGCTGGCTTGAGTCATGAGGGTGAGCGCAACGTTTACGAACTGACCCGGCCAAAGCCGGTTGTCGGGGTTTAGAAACGTGGCCTTCAGCTTGATGGTGCCCGTTGCGCTGTCGACGGTATTGTCGATGAACGTCAACATGCCCGTGGAGACGGCCTGCTCCTCGTTCGGGGCGCTGGCCTCGACTTTAAGCGGGGCTCCTGCCTGGTAGCGTTTAATATCGGCCAAGTGCTGTTCGGGAACCGAAAACGTAACGTAAATGGGGTGAATCTGATTCAGCACAACGAGCGCCGCATCGTTATCCTTCACGAGATTCCCGGGGTGGACCAGCACGGCGCCTGTGCGGCCATCGATGGGCGATTCGATCGTGCAGTAGCTCAAGTCGATTCGCGCCTTGTCAATGGCTGCTTTATCGGCGCGCGCGGAAGCGGCGAGGGCATCGGCGTTGGTGCGCATCGAGTCGTACTGCTCTTTCGAAACAATGCCCTCATCGAAGAGTTCTTTGTAGCGATCCGACTCCGCTCCGGCATTTTCAAGTTGCGCCTGGTCTTTCGCCAGATTGGCTTCCGCCTGTTGCAGTGCGACGTCAAAAGGGCGGCGATCCAGGGTAAAGAGTAGATCGCCTTTGCGCACGTCTTTGCCTTCCGTGAAGTACGCTTTCTCGATCCTTGCCGCCACCTGCGCTTTCACTGAAACCGTTGAGTATGCTTCTACATTGCCGATGGCATGGACCTGAACGGGCACAGTCGCTAAAGTCGCCGTTCCGGTAGTCACCGGCGCTGAGTAGTCGGGAGGTAGTCCTTGTGTTTCCGCTTTCTTCGCTGAGCAGCCGGTCCAAAGAAATAGAAAGAGTCCCAGTCCGAGACCTACCAGGACACGCGCCACTGCTCGCGGCGCGCGGTCATCGCCCTGAAAGAGGGTATCGATGGTATTCACCGCGTTCCGGCAGAGATGTGCAAGCTGCTTTCCCGCTTCGGCGGGAACGATCATGCCGGACAAAGTCCTTCCCGCGCAGCTTTCCGAGTAATCCATGGTGCTAGACTCCACGCCTCTGACATTCACCTTAGCGCTGCGATCTCAATTATTCCAGACTCTCGATGGCGGCGTAAAGCCGTTCGTGCGCCTTCATCGCAGCCTGCTAAGAGTGGTTGGAGGAAGCGGGCTTCTGGACATCTCCGGCTTCGGGCAGAACTCCGGCCCCGCATACGCCTGTTGGACATGGGGCGCAACGCCTGGCTGACAGATGCCGTTCAGAGTAGATGTGCGGTGATCCAGCGAACCGGGAGAAACTCGTTAGTAATCGCGCCTGTGGCCCATGCGGCCGCCACCACCACCCCGATGCGAACCGCCACCACCACCGCCGCCGCCACCGAATCCGGCACGTTGCGGACGGGCTTCATTCACGGTTAGGGGCCGCCCTTCCAGGGTTTGGCCGTTAAGTCCCTGGATGGCTCGCTGCATGTCTTCTTCCTCGGCGAGTTCGACGAATCCAAATCCTCGGGATTCGCCCGTCATCTTGTCACGGATGACGGTGGCGGAAACAACTTGGAACCCAGCGTTGGTGACGAATTCACTGAGCACATTGTCGGTCACACTGCGGGGAAGGTTTCCTACGAATAATCTCTGAGCCATTTACTCCTCCAGATTTTGGGCAGCCCGTAACGGCGGCCTCTTCATACAACATTCCTCGAGCCGGGCTTGGGAGAGTCTGCCGAGGTCCCTCTGAACCTCACTACTCCCCTTTGCACCCCATGCCAAGGAGCAATACCCCAAAATCTGAAGGGCTAAGGATTGAAACAATTCTTGGACCGCATGTAGGGATTCAACGACCCTGCAAAGCTTCCCAGCTCCGAACCTTCACCCTGCTCCTTGACCCCTTAGTAACTACGCCACCCCTCGCACAGATTGTGAGACACGTCCCTTCGCGCGCGGCGCCGGCGAGCCGGGGCCGAAGAACAACTCCAGCTCCCAGGGTCAACTTCCCGAAAATTCGTGGACGGTGATTGCCTTGGGCCGCTGTTAGACTCGCCGAGAATCACAATTGCGCTCGCGATTGAAAGATATCACTTTTTCCTTTTAGAAACTATCAGAAAATGCACTAGGCGGGAAGGGTCGGTCGGCATCGTGGGGATCTTGCGGCCGCCCTTCGGTAACCCCGAGCGTTGTCGATCCCTAACGCGGGTTGGCTAGCTCAGTCGACTTAGCTTACAAAGCTTCAGCGGCGAACCCTCTTCTGCGTAGAGCGTCCGTGGAGTGAAGGCATGATCTTGAGATTCTTTTCAATCAGAGCGTTACGTTGTTCCACGCAGGCGTAGCTGCGCAGAGGGTCTTCGGGCGTGTGCAAGACGTAATCGAGAAGCTTGTCGACGGTGCTGGTGGCTACATGAAGGCGGGTGTCCGAAGAGCCGTAATAGATGAAAATCTGTCCCGAGCGGCGCGATACCCACCCATTGCTGAAGACCACGTTTGAAACATCGCCAATCCGCTCCTCGCCCTGCGGGGCAAGGAAGTAACCCGCGGGGCGGTGAGTGACGACCCATGGGCGAGCGAGATCGCAGAGCATGAGATAGAGCACGTAACGCAGTCCGGCCGCCGTATTGCGCACCCCATGCGCGAGGTGCAGCCAGCCTCGATCGGTTTTGATGGGCGCGGGCCCGAGGCCGTTCTTCACCTCCTTAATGGTGTGATACTCTCGGTTATCAATGATGGTCTCCTCGTTGATCACCGCGTGATTCATGCTGGCGGCCAGACCCCAGCCGATTCCTCCGCCCTTGCCGGCCTGGATGAACTCGTCCTGAGGACGAGTGTAGAACGCGTAGTGGCCATCCACAAACTCGGGGTGGAGCACCACGTTGCGCTGCTGCGGCGACTGGGTTTTCAAGTCCGGCAGGCGCTCCCAGTTCTTCAGGTCCTTGGTGCGGGCGATGCCGCATTGTGCGACGGCGGCGGAGGTGTCCCACGAGGGCGTTTTCGGGTCTTTGCGCTCCGTGCAGAAGAGGCCGTAAATCCAACCATCCTCGTGGCGCACCACGCGAATATCGTAGACGTTGATGTCGGGGTCGCTCGTCTCCGGCATCAAGATGGGGTAATCCCAAAAACGAAAATTGTCGATTCCGTTCGGGCTTTCGGCCGCGGCGAGAAACGACTTTCGATCCACGCCCTCGACGCGAGCCAGGACCACTATTCTGCCTTCGAATTCCATCGCGCCGGCATTGAACGTCGAGTTGATGCCCATCCGTTCCATCAGGTATGGGTTCGTTTTCGGATCGAGGTCGTAGCGCCAGAAGACCGGGGTGTGCTCGGCGGTGAGCACCGGGAAAGCGTACCGATCGAAGATTCCATTTCCGAACTGCAGTTTGCGGTTCTTGCGTGTGGTCAGCTTTTCGTGCTGTTTGAAGAGTGCCTCAACACGCTTTTTGAACTCACCCTTGTTCATGTCCGATCCTCCGCTACGTAGCTGCCACCCTTGTGCTTGCTCGCGGGCGGCAACAAGGGCCGCCCCTGTGATCTTGCCATAACCTCAAAGCACATGCGGCTGTTATGGTACGGGCATTTCCACTGGTCGACTTTGAATTTGTCCTGGCTGGGGGTGCCCTCACGCGAGACCTTCCAGAACCATTCGCCGTGCTGGCGGTCGACGATGCATTTTTCGATGAACTCCCAACTCCTTTCGACGGCCTTGCGAAAATGCTCTCGGCCGGAGAGTTGGTAGGCGTTCAAGAATCCGACCACGGCTTCCGCCTGCGGCCACCATTCCTTGCCGGTGTCGATGATTCCGCTCGGGTCGGCTTCGTAGAGAAGTCCGCCGTCGGGATCGATCGCCTGGTCGAGAACGGCTTGCGCCATTTGGAGCGCCTCTTGTCGTGCCTCGGCGAGTATCTGCTCGTCGCCGAGAATCTCGGCGGCTTCACAGAGCAGCCACGATCCCTCAATGTCATGTCCAAAGGAGATATGATCTGATTTGGAATGCCACTCTTCGTCGAAGAACATTCGGAAGTGATGGGACGTACGGTCAATGATCTGCTCGAGGAAAATCTCGATGAGCTCTTGCAGGCGGCAGCGCAGGAGGCGGTTGTCCCCGCAACGCAGCAGATTCGCGTAGGCCTCGAGCAGGTGAAGGTGCGTGTTCATGGACTTCTTTTCGTCCATGTCGACTTGGCTCAGGCGCTGGTCTTGAGCCAGCGTCCAGTCGCGTTCGTAGGTTTCGAAATATCCTCCATGGAGCGAATCGTGGCTCGAGGATTCGATGGCCTCAAAGAGTCGGAACGCCTTAGTCAACGCCGCCTGGTCGCTGATGGCGCGGTAGTATTCGGCCAGCGCGTACACCGTAAATGCCTGGCCGTAGATGCGCTTCTTGGTTTCCAGCGGCTGGCCGAGATAGTCTAACTTCCAGAAAACACCCCCGAATTCCGCATCCCAGAAATGATGTGTGATGTAGTCGTAGGCGCGGCGTGCGGTTTGACGATAAACCTCCTCGCCGTACACGCTGAAGGCTTTCGAGAAAGTCCACAGAATACGCGCGTTCAAGATCAGCCCTTTGTGCGCGAGTGGGTTGACGGTGAGGTCGTTCGAGATCTGTCCCCGGAAGCCGCCGTATTGTTCATCAATCACGTTCTTGAGCCAGAACGGCAGGATGTTCGCTCGGAGTTCGGTTTCGACCTGTCCTCGGAGATTCATCGAGGCATTTCTCTCCGCGCCCGAAAGCACTAAACCCTCTCCCCCAAGGGGGAGAGGGCTACGCGTGGAAGATGGCGCCGCTCCCTTTGACTCTCGACTTTCGACTTTTCTCACGCTACCGCCACGGGCTCAGCTGTCCCTTTCTGACCGGCCGGCTGGCCAAAGGTCTCTCGGACCTTCAGGTGGTCGTACCAGGTGAATTTGAGCACAATCGAGGTTACGGCAATGATTACCGCCGTCACCGCAGCGTTGCGGAATCTCTGAATCACCACGTACATCGGCAAGGCGACGAGGCTGACCTGCCAGGTAATACCGATCACGACGTTGAACATATCGCGCCAGAAGTCCTTGTTACGTTCAAAGCCAGGATCCTCGGCGCGAACCTTGGCGAGGACCGGGCCCCAGAAACCCCAAGGCCGCACGCGCCGATAAAAGTCCTTCAGGACTTCGTCGTCTTCCGGCTTGGTCAACCATGTCCCGGCCAGGCAACCGGCCAGCGAGATCGCAAAGGTAAGCGGGAAAACCAGCGCAACATCGGAGTTCACCGAATGCGCCTGCAAAATTCCCCTGACCAGGGAAATGTTGGGGAGCAGCGCAGGCAGAATCAAGGAGCTCGCGATGCCGGTGACCATTCCCCAGAAATAGCCGTAGCCGTTAAACCGCCACCAGTACCACTTGAGAACATTGGAAGCCGTGTATCCGCCCCAGAGCCCCGAAACGATCCAAAGCACCACAGAATTCACCGAGGCGACGTACCAACCGATCGCCGCACCTACCAACACCACGACGAAGGAACTCAGATAACTCAGGCGGACGTAAGTTCTGGCGCTGGCATTCGGATTGATGAAACGCTTGTAGATGTCGTTCACGAAGTACGGCGGCGCGGCGTTAACTGTGGCCGCAAAATTCGACATGAACGCCGCCAGCAAACCGGCAATCAGGAACCCGAGCAGGCCCGCCGGAACGAATCGGCCCAGCGCGTAGGGAAGCACCAACTCGAAATCCATATTTGTTCCCATGCCCCGAATCTGGTCGCTGAAGAAAACCAGTGCCAGGACGGTGAGTCCGGTGATCAGGAAATAGCGGGGAAGAGTCAGGACGACATTCACCCAACTGCTCATCAAGGATGCCTCGCGCGCATCCTTGGATGAAAGCACGCGCTGCATATCGTAGTTCGGCG
>CAWIUZ010000284.1:0-14673 GCA_963838915.1 uncultured Acidobacteriota bacterium | reverse complement strand
TTGAAGGAGCGCAGATAAATGGCCATGCTCTGCACGATGAAGCCACTCAAGCAGGTGAGCAGTAAAAGCGCGAAGATTTGTGGCGACGCCATGCGGGCGGCCAGGCGCGGGAGGAGGTATTGCACGGCAACGACCGCCATCTCGCAGGCGACCGCCGCGCAGACGAGCAAGCTCAGCGCCTGCCGCAGGGTGCGGAAAAACAATGCCTTGATTTCCGGAAATTCGCTGCGGGCAATCATCTGGCCAAAAGGCGTCGCCTTGGTGGACATCCAGGAAAGCACCAGGGTCGAGAGATAGGCGGTGACGCTAAGCGACATTCCGAATTGGCCTGCTTCCGTCGGGCCGCGATAGGCGAAAAGGATGGGGGTGAAGACCGTCAATGAGAAGTAGGCGCAAACCCAACTGACGGCGATCTTCCATTGGAAAGGCCAGACTTCGCGGCGCCAGGAGACGGCGCGCTGCGCGGAGAGGAAACGGAGCAGGCCCAGGCACAGATTGCGCCGACTGTAGAGGAACACCAGGCCTGCCGCGGCATAGCCAAGGTTGACCATGCCCGGCGAGAACAACCCGTGGTGAAGAAGGAGCGCTCCCCAGGCCATGCCCGCTCCCAGAAGAGACTGGCCGAAGCGCATGCGGCCGACCTGCCAAACCTGCCCACATCCTTCGAGAAATGAAAAAAACGGATTCAGCAGAAACAAGAAAGCTGTGGCGAATACCGCGACCACCCAAGGACCCTGCCACGCCACGGGAGTCGCGCTGCGGGCGTGATGCGAAAAGAAGTAAGCCCCAACAGGCAGGAGTGACACGCACAGGACGACTGCCGCGACCAGATACCACCGTAGGGTTTTCTGGATGACGGAAGCCAGCCTGGCGTGCGCCACCGGGTCGCCTTCCACTCGTCCGTCGGGATGAAGAGTCAGATGAGCGCATTCGTGGGCGGCCATTTGCAGGATTACAAACGAAAAGCCGAGTTCGAACACGATTTGCAGCGAAACCAGGCTCAATAATGTGTAGTAGTAGCCCTGCTCGATGGGGGTAAGAAAGCGAAGGATCAGCAGGACGGTTCCGGTACTGGCGAGAATTTGAACGACGCGCGCGAGCACGGTGTAGGCGATGGCGCGGTCGATGCCGAAGATGTGCTTCAGGCGCAGCGCCAGGCTGTACCATAGCGGCATCGTTCGAGTGCCGGCCGAGGGGAGAGCCAGGGCGGCGCCTTTTGTGGCGGGACTCATAGGACCGGAAGGGGCAATGTACTGACCACTGGCCATCGATAGAAGCCTTTTACAGCTCCGCCCTGTGACTTACAGGGGCGTGTGTCACCTTACCGTTACAGTCCTAAGTCATCAGTATTCAGTTATGAGTCAACTGATCACTGAACACTGCACAGTCGCCACTAGTGCTTACTCGCAGAAGTAAGCGTTCTTATTTGTCAGGCGTCGGAAGGGCGGGGCTTCAGCCCCGTCGCAGAGATCAGGCCAGTCCTCGGGGCTTTAGCCCCTGAAGCCGCGTTGCTTAAGGGCCTAAAGGCCCCTCAACCGCGCTCTGCGTACCGGCGGGGCTAAAGCCCCGCCCTTCCAGGCCTCGGAATAATTGCGCTCATTAACGCAACTAAGCGCTAGCCACTAACCACTGACTATTGACCGTTTCGGCCGGCCCACGGTATTGCTGCCTTTACGGTTTGGAAGACTTCGAGTGCGAAGAGTTTTCCGGGATCGGCAGGATCGATTCCCTGCCAAAGCGTACGGGCGAAAACCCGGACCACTCCAAAGGAAAAAGCTAACGCGGTACCCAGCAGGACAAGGAGCGTGCGCGGGGGGAATGATCTCTTGTCCGGCAGGTTGGGGGGGTCGAGCACCTTCACGGTTGGGATTTCTTTGGCTTCTTGAACTTTGGCTAGCTCGTACTCTTGCGTTAACGTTTCGAACACCGCTTCTTCAATCTTGGTTCGGCGGCAAAGGTCAGCGTAAGTTACGCCGAGCAAGGGTAATCTCCTGATGGACGGATAAAGTGCATCACTCTCGGCAGGGTCTGTGAGAGATGTGCTTTCGCCCTTGCCGCCGATCCTGTTGAGCTGACTTTGGAGCTCAGCGACTTTCGCTTCCGAGGCACGGACGCGGACGTTGTTATTGGTGTAAACCTGCCGCAGCCCTTCGAGTTCTGAGCGGGCGGCGATAAGCTGGCCCTGGAGAGTCGCCGCCGCGTCCACCATGGCCTTGCCTTGCTCCTTGATGTCAATCGCCGTGTTCTTGCTGGCAAACTGACTAAAGTCCTTTTCTGCAGATTCCAGGTCTAAGTTGACCGCTTTCAACCGTCCTTCGAGGAAGATGCGCTCACGGCGCGCCGAAGACGTGGTCATTTCGGCCGCCAGGCGGTTCAGTTCTTCAACATATGCCTGGGCTAAGGCGGCGGCTCGCTGAGGGTTCTTGTCGGTGACCGTAATCGTGGTGATCTGGCTCTTGCGATCTACGGCGGCGCTCATATGGGACGCAAGTTCCTGGCGCGCGTCCTCCATGCGGCGAACGCCATAAACCTTCTGCAGATTGAACTTCTGGATGAGGTGGTCCGCCACGGTGCGGCTGGTCAAGATGCCGATAAACAGGTCGCTGGTACTTTTGACGCCAAGCATTTCACCCGCCATGCCCGCGAGGCCGCCCGTCTGGCCTGAGAGCGCCGCAGCCGCCATGGCCAGGCCGGAACCAGGTTGGCTGTCAGGCGGCATCAGGCGGGAAACGGATTGATAGCGGTTGGGGATGAGAAGCGCCACCGCCACGGAAAGCATCAGGCCGACGCCGGCAACGCGCGCCAGGAAGCGGCGACTGTCCCAGACGAGGCGAAGATGCGCAACCGTGTGTTCGCGCACCGCACGCTCGTCAAATTCGAACTGGGGCTCGGGATGGTCGCCCAGGAGATCGCCGTTCGACGGAATTACCGAGACAGCCGCGTCGCCATCGGAACGTCCTGCTAGCGTGTTTATATCGTGTCCTTTCATAGGTCTTATTTCGAAATCCCCCATTGGCGAGGCCAGTAGGTAAGCTGTAACGACCCCGTCACGTTGTTCTTGGCCTCCGGCGCAAGCACAGGTACCAGCCATTGTTCGTACTGAACAGAAGCTGACATGGTAAGCCCGCTGCCAATCTGGTAATTCACTTTCACCGAACCGTCATTGAGCGTGCCGCCGTGGGGAATGAAAGTGCTTGCCACCTGGGCATGGCGGTATCCAAACTCGAGGGAAGTTCGCGGGCTGAACCAATATGTGCTCCAGCCCTGGTAGCCCGTACCCACCCGGCCAATCCAATCGCCAATCAGATTATTCCTGTTCGTATAATTATCACGATAGAACGTTTCCCAATAGGTGAACTGCCCTGCGTGACTCGACGCGGCCGGTGAATTCGTAGTTACCGCCTCGGCGCGGAAATCCAGTTTCGGCACATGCGGAACGCGCACCAGATGCACACCGGGATTGATCAGCGCACGCAGAGGAGTGAGGGCAACTAGCGGAGTCGGATCGTCACGCGACATTGCGGTGCCATAGACTGTCAGCCAATTGCGAAGCCCGGGAATCCTGTAATCGAAGTCGAATCCGCCGTTGCGCTGGCCTGGGTTGTCCCAGGCGGGATACCAAACGGAGGACTTCATGCTGAAATAGGTATTGAAGAGCGATCCGAAGGTCAGCGCCCGGCCCACACCGCCGAATTCGGCGGTTCGTGAGAAGCCAAGCTCCAAGTTCTCAGTCGGCTTGAGGCTGATTCTTTCCCCGTGAAAGAAAGGCCGTGGCGGGAACTGGTTCCCCGCGAGCTGGCCAAGAAAGGCCTCCACTTTCACCGGGCCGAGGCGCTCAAACATCCAAGGAAGAGTGAATGGGACGTCTCGAGCAACGCGAAACATGCAGATGGGTTCGGCATTGTCACTGAGCAGCAGGGACCCGCCCCGGTTCGGGCCCCACCACAGGCTCTGCTTGCCAAAGGAGAGATCCCAATTGGCAATTTTGGTGAGAGCATAGGTGTCGAGAAGAGTGAACCGGTTTATTTCCGGCAGTGGGTGAGCCGGCCCGGCGGGCGTGCCGTCAAGTTGGCCGATTAGATCCTGGACCCCTTGGGAGTAACCTGGGCCTGCGGGCGAATGCTGGTACTCGCCGCGCGCGTACACAGTGAAGCGTCCCCAGTTGCCCCAGCCGGAAAATCCTGTGACCGGATCGAACCCCTCGGCATAAGGGCGGCCGAAATCGTTGATGAGCGTCTGGCCGAAATGGTAGCTGTCATTCAGCGGCTGGCCGGAAATGCCCAGCATGCGTGTGTAGAGGGACTCCACTTGCAGGCTGTGATCCGGTTCAGCGCCGGAGGATCCGGATCGAGCTCGAATTCCCGCGCCAGAGCCGCGTAAATGCGACTCGCCTCCGCGTTGTTGGATTCCCTCTCGCGAATCGTCTCGCCCGCTTCCTCGACCAGGCGGGTGCACTCGGTCCTTGTCCAAGGCCGCATGCTCAGGAATTCCGTGTGGATGTAACCCACGGCTGCCAATCTCTCCAGGTCCGCGATAGATCCAACTGTCGAGCGGAACATAGGGCGAGGCTACATTTTGAGGCTTTTGTGATTCTTCCGGGCGGTTCTCACCGGATGGGCCGTTCCAGGCTGCTCCGCCCAGGCTCGCGTCGTGATGTTTCTGGTACATTTGACGGGCGGTCAGCCAGCCGATCGCCCCACCTACCAGCACGTCAGAAGGGAAGTGCTCATTGCCCGTAACGCGCGAGAGGCTGACGGCGCCGGCAAGCCCGTAAGCAAACAGCTTCGTCAGCGGGCCGGGATATTGATGGGCAATCGTGCTGGCGATGGACTAGGCAACCGCGGAATGATCGGAGGGATAATGACGTGCCACCCCTGAGAAACCTCCCTTGCGCGCCGCTTACGTCAGGCCGTTCGCGGCCGAAGATGCCTTGGAGGACAAGGCTGGAAGTAAGAGCAGTGAGCGCCGATTCTCCGCTCAAAAGGCCAGCTTCCTGTTCGTGGTCGTCTCCGGTTTTCTGCCCGAAGAGATAGAGTGCACCGCCCACGCCAACCAGCGCTCCGAGGCCGAGGTTCGAGAAATCCACACTCCTCCTCGTGTTGGGTGCCGAAAGGTTGTCGTGTTGCATGATGGCGTGGTCGGCGGCAATTAACCCTGCGGCAGCGCCCCCCAGCATCAATAGCCACCTTGCATCGTTCGACCGTATTCGATGCGGACTCGTCAAGAGATCGCGCTCATCTCCCGCCAAACGTTTAATCCATGGCTTGGCGTTGTCCCGTCGCAATGGCGAATTCGTTTCGTTCCCGCCTGCCTGGCCGTCAGCCTGGATGGGCCCATCCGTTGACGAGATTTCCTGTCCGCGGGTCAGCGAGGCAGCCAGAAGAACGATCGCCAGCGTCGAAGCGAGGTTTCGAAAGACCTTCCTTCGCCTGCCCGATGGGCTGGCATCGAATTGGCTGCGGCCAAGCCGCGTTTGCCTGCTCATGGAATGATCGCAGCCGTAAGCGCGCCAGCCTCCGCTATCTGTGCCAGCGCGATGATATTCTTCCAGCGGGCGCCGCCCAACGTTGAGCGCTCCGGTACGACAACCGTGTCGCCGGGGCGAACCGCGGCGGAGAGCACGCTGCCGGACCACCACTCATTCCCATGCCGGCTTTCCACTTCTCCATCCGCACGGACAATGAAGATGGCGCTCTTGTCGGCCAAGCGCGTGGCCCCACCGCCTTGGGCGAGATACCAGCCGGCGTTTTTGCCGGGCACATAGGTAATGGCATTGGTGTTGTAGACTTGGCCCACCACAAGGACGAATCCCGGCTGTTTGGGGATCTCAATCGAGTCGCCGTTGCGGAGTTCTAAATCCTGCGCTGAGTGTTCCAGTCCTTTTAGGCCGGGCTCGAGGCGAATCACCAGGCGTCCGGTAACTGGAGCCCGCCGCAATGCCTCAAGGGCCCGCTGGCGCTGCTGCATGGCCTCTGCCTGGAGCGCGGCTTCTTCGGTTCCGTTGGCCGTCACGGCTGTCTTCACTACAGGGCTTTCCTGCTCGAGACGCTGAATAAGATCCTGCCGGCTGCTTTCCTGGAGCTCCCGAACCGAGCTGCGCGTAAATATGATGCCCTGGGGATAAGCGGTAGGCAGTAAGCCTCCGGCGCGCTTCAGCAGGGAACTCAAGCGTTCGCCGGGCCGGATGCCAAAGACTCCGGGATTCCTGACCTCTCCCTTCGCGGAGGCAGCCGCACCCAGATCGTTCCACCCCGGTAGCTGCGGTACGCTCAGCACGTCGCCGTCCTTGAGGGGCAAGTTGCGGCTCGGATCACTGGAAACAGCCGTCAGATCAACAGCCGCGTGCTCGCCTGAGGGCGCGGCGCCGCTCGCCGCATGATAGCGCGTGAGGTCGGCATCTTTCAGATCGGCGCTGCGCTTCGGACCCCCTGCGACCCGCACCAGATCCTCGATGCGCATGTCCGCTGAGAGCGGGTATCGGCCTGGGTTAACGACTTCACCCGCGGCGTACACGCTCGGCGGATCCACGCGGCGGAGACTTCGGTGTACGATGATGCGGTCGCGCGGTTCGACCAACAAGTTCTCAACCGGGTCGTCATCGAGCGCCGCAGCAAGATTCACGTCCAGGATCCTGACCGAGCCGTCCGGCTGGTTGCGGAAGAGTTGCGCCGAATCAAGCGCCGCATCCGGCAGTAAGCCTCCGGCCTGGTAGATCGCATCGCGCAAATGCATCTGGCCCGAGGTGCTGTACTCGCCCGGGACGCGCACCTCTCCGGAGAGCCAAATCACCGGCGCGGCCTCAAGATCGAACCGGCCGAAGATGCGGACGGTATCGAGCGGTTCGAGTTTCGGCGAGGCTGAGGGATTGGTAAAGGCCGCCTCCAGGTCGAAGCTTTCCACTACCGGCCGCCAGTCCGGTTGGCGCAGGCGAATGATTTCGGCATAGTGCCTGGCCGGCTCCGGAAGAAGGTCTCTGTAAGAGGCGATGAGGTCGGGGATGTGCATGCCCGGAGTGCAGGCATAACGCCCGGGTCGCAAAACATGACCTTGCAGATAGACTTCGTCGGTATTGTAAGGAGCGATAGGGAATATGTGTATTTCGTCGCCATCGCGCACGGCAAACTCGGAGAGCTGGCGGCGAACGGCCTGGGGGTCGCTGGTGTTGTCAAGATTGATGTCCAGCATGGTGCGCTTCTCGTGCGCCTCGAGGCGCTGAACCTCAATGTGACGCAGCGCCGCTGCAGGAAGAACGCCACCGGCCAGGTCGAGCACCTTGGCGAGATTAGTTTCGCCGTGCAGTTCGTAGACAGCCGGACGGCGAACCATGCCGTCCACCGTCACCAGCGGACCAACCGGGGGCACGAGTAAGGTGTCCCCGTTCTCGAGGTTTTTCAAATCACCGCGAATGCCACGCAGCAGCAGGTCGTAAACGTCCACGTCTTCGACGAGTTGCTGGCCGCGTACGTGGCGGAGAAGGCGAAGCGACCCGCGGGGGGTAACGCCTCCAGCCGCGAACAGGGCGTTGAGCGGCGTCGAAAGCGAGCTGATGTCGTAGGCTCCCGGTGACGTTACTTCCCCGACCACGTATACGCGCACGGTGCGGAGCCGCCCCAGCGAAATGTCAGCGGACATGTCACGGTACTGCGTCCGGAGGACGCGTTGCACGGCCTCCTGGACCTCGCCAAGTGTTCTGCCGCTCACCAGGAGGGGTCCGGCTTCCGGCAACGACAGGCGGCCTTCGCGGTCTACGGTTCGAAACAGCCGCTGCGAGACGCCACCCCAAAAATCGATCGTCAGTCCGTCGCCCGGCCCCAGGACGTATTCCGGGCCCGCAGGAAGATCGATTGGAATCCCTGAGTTTTCAGGACGCCGTCGAAACACATCCAAGCCAAAACGCTCCAGGCGCCCCGTGCGCGGCGCGGCTTGCACGTAGAGGTCGTAGAGAGACGGCACGCCGGCGTACGGGTTGGGCGATCTCACCATCGTAAAAGGCTCGGAGATCCCGGGCGTCTGTGGCTGGGTCCGTGGCGCAAGGTTGTGCGGCGTCTGCTTCTCCGGAAACTCGGGAAGGAGAGCGGGCATCCCCATGGCAGCATCGCCGATCCCGGGCGTCTGTGGCTGGCTCCGCGGCGCAACAGCGGACGGCGCCTGCTTTTCCGGATAGTCGGGAAGGAGAGCGGGCATCCCCGTGTTGGCATCGCCGTTCTCTTCGGACCGAAGGGAGACGGGCTGTGAATTCGGCTTTGCCGGCCCCAGCGGGGAAGCACCACTGGCCGTCAGCATCGACGGAGCGCTCTGGTCAGGGCTCTCGAGGTCTGGGGGAAGAGTCTCGGTCCCCGGCTGTACCGGCGGAGCGAGGTTGGAGGCCGACGTGGGTTGGCTCGCCGGAATAACCGTTGGGTTCGTCGGCGTCGCAGAAGGTCCCGATTCAGGTCCGAGGTCGGTCGCTGCCCGAGCAATTCGGGCCGCGCGAGCTTTCCTGACCAAGTCTTCCTCTTGCCCCTGGGGCGATAGTTCATTGATCTGCGGTGTCAGGTAGCCGTATCGCTGCAGCAGGCGTGTAGCGAGAGCGCGGAAAGGTGTGTCATTCTCCAGCCGATCCAGGATGGCCGCATCCGTCATGTCGCGTTCGGCGACGATTTGGCCCTTGTCCGTGGCCTGCTTGGCCGTGAGGCGTTTTAGCTCGACCATAAGGCCGGGATCCTTGGCAAGCACGTCGCGGATCTGTGGGACCGAAGCAGAAACCAAGTCAAGGTTGTCCTCAGCCCAATCCGAGACGCGTTCTTGCTCCCGGGGTTCGGAGGCCTGCCGTTGCTTCTGGGGGGCTGCGGCTGACATGGATGAGACTGCGACAACAAATATGACGACCGCTCCAACGACAATCCACCGGGTGACTGCAGCCCCGACGGGTGGAAGAGAGACCGTGCAGCCGGGGAAGCTTTCGAGAGCCCGGTTTTGGTTGCGTGACATCCTTTTGCTCCTTGAGAGGCTGGGAGAACTCATATCAGGCTGCACCCCGGAATGGTTTGGTTCGAAGGATACCAAGGAGGGCTTCTTCCGAGGCCTCCAGATGGCGGAAATGAATGTCAGGTGACGCCCAAAAGTAAACGAAATAATTCCGGTGCTGCGCAACGGCAATAATACGCACATCGGGCCGCTGCCGCAGCGTGATGTCGCAGACGTTAGGCCGCTCCCACAGGTTGTCTTGCGAGATGATGACGAAATCCGGGTTTGTCTCTTCCACTCTTTTCGGAATGTCGGGCTCGTCCGGAACGTCGTTGACGATCTCAATGTCGGGCTGATCTCCCAGTGTGGCGAGGATTAAGTCGCGCATGAGACGGGGACGATTTGCTACTAAAACCCGAATAGGGTTTTCCATGGCACTCTCCGAAGAGCGTGAGTATTAGCCACAAGTGGCCGACTGACAAGGTTCAAAAGCGGACCAGAAATGGACTAATAGGGAGGCGAGTCCGAGATTAGTCCGAAATTGATGCTTTAGTTGGGGAGAAACTTGCTTGTCGATCAGATGTCTGTTCGAGGGGGAGCTAACCGGACAGGGTTCAGGATCGAGCACGTGGCCTCGACCCGCAGAGCGCGACTTGTCTAAAGCTGCCCGTGCCGGGGCTAGTACTGGTCCCGCAAGGAGTTACACGAACACTCGCTCATGACGAACTGCCCGATCGAGAGCGGCAGCGCACGCTGCAATTGTGTTGCGTCAAGTGAAAGCGACATAATGTCTTAATCATTACTTCAGTTAATAACAACTAAAATTACTATTGACAAACTACTTTATCAATTAGTATCATCCCTCGCGGTGGACCCCAGCGACCCTCGCAGGAATATGTTTTCTCCTAGAAAACAAGCTGAGGTTTTTGAAGAATGAAGGTGACAGCAACCAAGCTGATTAATGATCGGCCTCAAGTGTACGTCCTTGTCGAAAACCGCCTGGTTCGAGAGACGCTCGTTCGTCTGTTTCAAGAACGGGCGGATTTCTGTGTGGTCGGGCACGGCGGCTCCAAGGAAGCAAGTGAAGTCCCCAATTCGCAGTGCGATATCGTTCTCCTGGACGATCTGGAGACTGTTTCCCTCTTCGGGCACTCCTTCTTCAATAGACTCGAGGCGACTCGCGCAGTCAGCGCCGTGTTGATCGGAATGGAAGACGCTGAAGAGCAATTCCTGGAAGCCGTGCGCTTCGGAGTTGCAGGTTACTTGCTCAACGACGCCTCAGCATCCGACGTTATTTCCGCCGTGCGCGCCGTCGCTCGCGGGGAGGCTGTCTGCCCACCCCGTCTGTGCCGTGCACTATTTCGCTCTGTCGCCCAAGCTGCCCTTGAAGCGTCGCCTCAGATTAGTCAAGAACCGATGCACATTCTCACAATACTCCAGCAGCAGGTCATCGCACTTGTCGCAAAGGGGTTGACGAACAAAGAGATCGCTTCGCAGTTGAATCTGTCAGAGTTTACTATCAAGAATCATCTTCACAGAATCATGAAGCGACTCGAAGTGGAAAGCCGGCACGAAATGGTGAAAGTCGTCCGCACGTTTGGCTACGTCGGCCTCGCTTAGCCTCGGCCCCCTTCTCTTCAGGACATCAGGTCGCGCCCCAACCGGGCGTATGATCACGCGGTCCGCTCGCTCAGAGCCAGACAATCTTGAGAAGAGACTCGATCCGCTCAAAGTCCTTGTCACTTGTTACCAGAGGAGCCTTGCGACTCTCGGCGAGCGAGGCGGCGAAGCAGTCTGCATAAGGAAGGCCGTGTACCGCCTTGAGACTTGCCGCCAGCCGGGTAAGCTCAAGATCTGCGTCTACGATCTCGATGGGCAACTGAGCGACTTCACGGAGTTTGCCGCCGGCCACTCCTTCGCCTCGCGTGCGCCATAGCGAGTAGTACACCTCACCCCAATTGACCACCGACATCAGCAGTGGGCATTTCGCTTCCGCAGCTTTGCCGAGCAGATCCTCGACCGTTCGAGCGCCGCGACGGTCCTCGAAGAATGTCATCAGAGCGCTCGAGTCAAGGACGTGGGTTTTCACAGGACACGCTCTCTCCTGCGTTCCTCGATCAGGTGTTCCAGCGGCGAAGGGCTGCCCTTGAGCGAGCCACGCAGTCGGCGAACGAATTCTCTGGTGACGGGTTGAACCACGATGTGCCCGTCTTCCTCGAGGAACGAAACAACCGTTCCCCTTTTAATTCCAAGGCGACGACGCAGAGGTGCGGGAATTACCACCTGTCCCTTGACGGTCACAGTTCCGGTCTCGATTTTCACAGAGTTACCTCCCCATATAAATCCTACTATAGGTCATTCTGTAAGTCAAATCGCTCGCATCTTACCTTCTTATCAAACGCCAACTTGTCCTGGTTGGGGATCCAGTTGGCAAACTCGGGAACCGTCAGGACTTCGAGTGGCCGCATCGCTGCCCCGCGCGGTTGCAACCATAGGGGTGAACCCGCGGGTATGGTTCCAAGTCGTCCCCCGCAGCCGAACCGGCTCCGCTAATTGCGTCATTGTAGGAACGCCCCGTAGGTTGATACACTTTCTTGCGGTAGAATTGCAACGGAAGCTGCTCTATCCCCTTTCGTATATGGAATTCGGCATGAAGAATAAGTTGCAGATTGACGCCGGAGGTTACGCCCATCCTCCGCAAACGGCGGGGATAGGAGTCGATTTCGATTGGGATTTCATCGACCGTAGCACCATCAAGAAATTGTGAAGAGCAAAGGAGCCTATGGCAACATCAAAACCCAAGCGGTATGGACAACTCATTGGATTGAAACCTGAAGCCTACGAAAAGTACGTCGAGTACCATGCGAAGGTTTGGCCGGGAGTCTTGAAAACCATCTACAACTGCAACATTCGTAATTATTCAATTTTCTATAAGGATAATACTCTTTTTGCTTATTTTGAATATGTGGGCAAGGACTTTGAGGCTGATATGGCCAGGATGGCTGCCGACCCCACCACTCAGGAATGGTGGACCATTATGAAGCCGATGCAGCAGCCGATCCCGACGCGAGCCGAAGGGGAATGGTGGGCGGACATGCCAGAGGTATTCCACGTGGATTGAGAGCAGTCGCTCATGCCTTCTCGCCCTATTATGAGCCGGCTGGCGCAGAAATTCGTGTTTTGATGTCTGCACAATTTTAGCCTCTTCAAGCTCTAAAACCGCCCGTAGCGCTGGTAAGCCTCGAGGGGTAGAACGCCTTTGAGGATCGCGGCCCGGACAAGGTTTTCCGTCCTCACTACCTCTTCCGCTTTGGTCACCACTTCTTCCGCAATCGTCCGGGGAATAACGATAACCCCATCCCGGTCGCCCAAGATCAAATCGCCTGGGGTAATAGCAACCGAACCGATCACGATCGGGACATTCCAATCGACCAACCGCCACCGGCCGCGGATGTCTGCCGGCGTCTTGTAACGTGCGAACACCGGAAAACCGAGGCGGAGCATGTACTCCGTGTCACGCGCCCCGCCGTCGATCACCGCTCCCCGCGCGCCGCGAAACTTGGCGGTCTCGCTGGATAGCTCACCCAGGTGCGCCGATACGTTGTCGTTAGCCTGGTTGGTGAGCACATCGCCGGGCCGGATTTCGCCCAACATTCTCAGAACGGGCGGATAAACGATGTCCGGATCATCAATCGGCGAGGGCTCTCCGCGTAGCGTGAGCGCGCGGCCCGCCACAGTCTGTCCGGGAACCAATGATTGAATTGCATGGGGAAGGATCTGGTGGCGGTAGCCCATTTCATCAAGTATATCCGTGACCGCGCCTGTGTAAGGGATTGCGCCCAGGCGTTCGATCAAAGGCAAATCTGCGGGATTGTTACTCTGTGCGGAAGCCATTCTCCACCCTCCTTTGGGCATTGCGACTCAACTCGGGTCAGCGCGCGAACTCTTCCGCCACTTCACTTGAAATCCGGGCCCACTCCCAAAGCTTTTTGGACCCGTAGCCTCCCACCAAAGTCCCATCGCTATTTCCTTTCAATTTGTGATCCCTGTGCCAATGAGCATATACCCGGTTGCCGGTATGTCAAGGTGTTGATCCTGGGGTACAACGGCTGGTGCTGACCCGTTCGCTGGTCATGAAGCCGAAAGTAAATCGCGGACGAAGCTCGCGCCGCGGCCGGTCCACTTTTGAGTACAGCAGCTCGCGATTAAGGGCGTATGAAATTGCAGTTGGAAGGCGGGTAAGTGTTGAAAATATATGAGCTCCGTCCGCGATTTGGCCGCGGCGCGGCGGTTGATCAAATGATGGCAATTCAAACCGGGGAGATGAACGAATCCAGTGGACCACTTACTGCGGTGTAGGGGCACGCCATGGCATGCCCCTACGTTGCGGGCGGGAACTTCACTTTTTCTTGGCGATTTCGTTCAGGATGGTTGTGGCGGCATGTTCGATGAGGGGGCTGATAACGTCCTCCCCATCCTCTTTCGCCTTGAGGTTTTCAGAATTAGCAACCACGGCTGAAGTGTTTCCCGGGGCCACAAGCTTGTACTCGAGAGTGACAACACCTTTGGCCTTGACGGTGCCGGCAACGCTGGCTGCTCCTCCAATCACCGAGCCGGCTGCCGCGCCGGCCATGACGCCGGTCATGGTGCCCGTCGCCATGCCAACGCCGGGAATCATGCTCGACATGCTCCCGAATTTCTTCAGCGCGCCCAATCCTCCTCCGCCGATTTTCTGGCTCACCGTCGAGTACAGAATGTAATCGCAGTCCTTGGATTTGGCCTCGGCGTCAATCTGCGAGGGAAGCATTGCTGCCAGCGGAATCACGTCCTGAGACGGCCCCGTGAGGTACTGCATGATCATGTTGCGGATGGGCTCGGCTGTACTCACTCCGGAATTGCCCTGGCCCATCTGAGCCTTGGGCTGAGTCACTCCAATCCTGATCACGCCCGGCTTTTTGGGGCCAACCGGCGAAGGGGGCATGGCGGCGAGGCCGGCCGGAGCTTGAGGCGCTATTTGAGCTGCGCCGGCACGCGCGCCCCCGCGCGCTTGGCCGTTGAATCCTTGCGACGCAGTTTGACCTTGTGCGTCCGAAACCGCAGAGGCTCGACTTTGCATCGCCAGGTACTGAGCCAATAGCTGCGTCTGCGCAGGCGTTAGCTTTTGCCCGGAAGCCTGTTGCGAGAGAAGGGCCTGAAGGAGGGCCTGGGCCTGAGCATCGCTCAGTGCGGGTGCAGCCGCCCCCTGCCCTTGAGCTTTGGTCACTGCCGCAGCAGCTAACACGACTGAAAACAGCACGGTCGCCATTGTGGCGGTCTTTCTAAATCTCTTAATCATGTTGATTCTCCTTTTTGCTCTTAAAGAGCTGGTACGAAGTTGTCTTCGCCTCTGTTATTCAACTGGAAGCTGCCTTCCGTGGGCCGGCTCTCCAGTGGATCCCTGAAATTTGCGACTACATCAGGTAACGCGACAGATTGTGACGCAGGTGATCACGAAAAATGCGGGGACGCAGGAAACGGGGATGAAGGGATGGCGCGATTCCGGACCAAAGCACGGGGTTCGGCAGTGGCGCCAAGGGTAGTGCCCTTTGCCTGATGGGTAGCGCAGCCGCGATTGACTTTCCTCAAATAGAGTGTAAAGATGGTAACCGGCTCAAGAGACTCATTCACAAGTTGACGGGAAGGCAGCGGGTATGCCTGGATCGGTTCCCAAAGGCGTAACTCAACTGC
>CAWIUZ010000283.1:0-9930 GCA_963838915.1 uncultured Acidobacteriota bacterium | reverse complement strand
CACGCGCACGGCCATGTCTTTCTGGGCGCGCATATAGAAAACCTCGGAGCCCATCGTATCGTCGAAAGTCAGAACATTTGAGTCGTGCTCGCCCCCACCCTTGGTGCTTCGGGACCGGAAGCCGCTGATGTTCTGTTTATCGGGCAGGGTGCAGGGCGGCATTTGCTGCGCGTTGTAAACACAGCCCACGATAATCGGGTGGTCCGGATCGCCTTCCTCAAAATCAACCCAAACTTCCTGGCCGATGCGGGGAAGGAATATCGCTCCCCAGTTCTTTCCGGCCCAAATCTGGGAGACTCGGCACCAGGCTGTGCCTGTGCCATACCGATACTGGTCCCACGGGAACATGACCTGAATCCGGCCATATTCATCCGTGTTGATTTCGTCTCCGCTGGGACCGATGACGATGGCTGACGCCAGGCTATGGACGTGAGGGCGCACGGTGACGCGGGCGGGACGGAACGGAATTGACTCCGGAATGCATGTAAAACTATTCGAGTAAGACTCGGCCTTAGCGCCTCCCGAAGTGCGGAAGGCGTCTGTTTCGGCGTAGTGGTGAATTTCAGTCAGGACGTAGTCCTTGTTCATGGCCTCGGCAGGATGCGCTTCGAGAGTAAACTTGTAGCCGCTAATAAACATGCGGCAGGTGCTCGTTCCAGAAGCCAGAAGGTGCCCGGCCTCGATCTCCTGCATGCGGATTTTAGCGAGCCCCTGTCCGGCGTCCTGGGTCAAATGCTCTCCCGGGTAATCGAAGACCTCGTACTTCGTGTTGCCGCCGACGTCGTACATGGTGGGCTCGGTGGCCAATAAATTGGCAGAGGGTGTTTTGAAATTGTAGTCCTGCTGGGCGTATTTTCCAGGGCGCAGTTCCTGCTCGAGTTGCCAGGATGTGATGAGGTCTTCGTGGGGCCCGCCCGAGACGGCGCCATAGAGAATCTCGCTGCGGCCGGGACATGTGTCGTGACTGGTTGGAGAATCCGCCAGCACGAGCGTGTGCCGGTGCTCCTCATGCTTGAAAAAATAGAATATTCCGTACTGTTCCATCAAGCGGGAAACAAAATTAAAACTCGACTCCCGATACTGCACGCAATAGTCCCGCGTCGGGTAGGAATTCTGGAGCTTATTCTCGAAGTCGTTGAAGCCCAGGTTACTGAACACTGACGTGATGATATCCGAGATGCTTTTGTTCACGAAACCCTGGCAATCCGCATCCCGGGTCAGCAGCCATAGCCAGGGCACCATTTCGGCTGTGTAGGCCGTAAACTGCTCTTCCGTGGCTTGCTGGGCAAAGCGGCTGATGATGCCGTTGATGTACCGATAAGAATCGTCGGGTTGTTTCAAAGAGATGGTGACGTTCTTGCCGATGATGTCCGAGAATGCGATGGAGGAATTCTCAGAAAGGAGGTCGAGCTGGAACCTGAAAAGTCGCGAGATTCCCTCGCTGCCCTGGAAACTTCGTAACAACAAGACATCCGTACCCAGCGGAGTGTCGATTTTGAACAACCCACCTTCTTGTGTGAATTCGGGCATGGGATGACTCTCTCAGTAGTTGAAAGTTGAGAGTCGAAAGTCAAAAGGACGGCAGCCAGTGTCCTGAATCAGAAGTTCGTTCAATAGATTAGCCCGCGGAGCGGGCGGCAGCGCGTAGCCCACGGCGCAAGCCGCGGGTTGCGGGAGCCTACCCTCACCCCCCGTCCCCTCTCCCGCGCAGCGGGAGAGGGGTGCCGGAGGCGGGGTGAGGGCCATCCAACCCAGGGCTTACGCCCTGGGCTACTCTATGCCGCCCCTAACGGGGCTCTAAACTGACTTTCGGCCCTCTTAAACTGCGGACTCTAAAATCAGAGGCCCACGCTGGGAAGTTGAATCTCTCAACTTTCGACTTTTGACTTTCGACTAATTATACACAAACGCTCCATCCGGCCCCACGCTGACGTTCAGGGTGGTTATTTTCTCGCCTTCCGACATCTTTCCCAGTAACCGGCGTGAGATATCGGGGAGCAGGGTGTTGGTCAGAATATTGTCCACGTTGCGCGCCCCGCTCTCGACTTCGGTGCAGCGGCTGGCCACCGTGTCCACCAGGATGGGGTCATAGGTGAGCTGGATGTTATGGTTCTCCTGCATCCGCCGTTGGATCTTGCCCAGCTTCAGGACCACGATCTTTTTCAGCGATTCATCCCGGATAGGATAGTAGGGGATGATCACCATGCGGCCCAGAAATGCCGGCTTGAAGGTCTTATTCAGCTCCGGCTTCAGCGCCTTTACCAGGGGATCGGGATCCGGCATCGTTGCCGGATCGGCGCAGAGCTTCATCATCTTATCCGTTTGCGCGTTGGTAGTCAGGATAATGATGGTGTTTTTGAAGTCGATCTCGCGCCCCTCGCCATCTTCCATGTTGCCTTTGTCGAAAACCTGATAGAAGAGTTCGAGAACGTCGGGATGCGCCTTCTCGACTTCATCCAGAAGAACCACGGAATAGGGACGCCGCCGGACAGCCTCTGTGAGCACACCTCCTTCGCCGTAACCGACGTATCCCGGTGGCGAGCCTTTCAGGGTCGATACGGTGTGCGGCTCCTGAAATTCGGACATGTTAATGGTGATCAGGTTATGTTCTCCGCCGTAAAGGAGATCGGCGAGAGCCAGGGCTGTTTCCGTCTTGCCCACGCCGCTTGGCCCGATCAGCATGAACACTCCGATGGGCCGGTTGGGATCGTCCAGACTAGCCCGCGACGTCTGAATGCGCTGGCCGATGATATCCAGGGCATGGGTCTGGCCGATCACCCGTCTCCCGAGATGATCGCTGAGCGTCAGAACGGTCGAGATCTCGTCTTTGAGCATCTTGCCTACAGGAATGCCCGTCCACGCCGAAATCACCTCGCCGATGATCTGGGCGTCAACCGCCACACGCATCATAGGAGTTTCGCCCTGCAAGGCTGCCAGTTCCGCATCCAGCTTCACCAGTTCCGCGCGCATCCCTTCGATGTCGGGAGCCGGAGCAGGTGCGGCGGCAGCCGCAGTGGCCGTGGCAGCAGAAGCGGCAGAAGCGGCCGCAGCCGCGGCAATCTGAGCAGGCGCCTCCACGGCGGGTTTAGCCGCCGTCGCTCCGTGGCCGTCGCCGGTAACGACCGCTTCGAGCTGGGCGCGCAGATCTCTGATCTTCGAAACCAGTTCGTGCTCCTTCGTCCAGCGTTCGCTCAAGGTTTTCAGAGTGGCCTCGACCTCCGCCTTCTGTTTTGCGATCTGCTCGAGGCGTTCCCGATGATCCGCGCCGATCGCTCCCTCACGTTCCAGAATTCGCTGCTGAACTGCCAGATCGTCCAATTGGCGCGTGGCGTCCTCAATGGCGGGCGGCGTAGCGCTCTGGCCGAGCGCCAGGCGCGCGCAGGCGGTATCCAGCACGCTCACCGCTTTGTCGGGAAGCTGACGGCCGGCCAGATAGCGGTGCGAAAACTTGACGGCGGAAGTCAGACCTTCGTCGAGAATGCGAACTTTGTGGTGCTTCTCGAGGGCCGGAATGATTCCGCGCAGCATCACCGTACACTGCGTTTCGATAGGCTCCTCCACTTTGACCACTTGGAATCGCCGCGCCAGAGCAGGATCCTTCTCAAAGTACTTCTTGTATTCGGACCAGGTTGTAGCGGCAATCGTCCTCAATTCGCCCCGCGCTAATGCCGGTTTCAGCAGGTTCGCCGCATCGTTCTGGCCGGCCTGGCCGCCCGCCCCAATCATCGTATGCGCTTCGTCGATGAAGAGGATGATGGGAATCGGCGAAGACTTGACCTCCTCGATGAGGCCTTTCAGCCGGTTCTCAAATTCACCCTTGATGCCGGCGCCCGCCTGCAGAAGCGCCAGGTCGAGGGAGCGAATGGTGACATTCCGGAGCGGCGGTGGCACGTCGCCTTTCGCCACGCGGAGGGCGAATCCCTCCACCACTGCAGTCTTCCCTACCCCGGCTTCGCCGGTGAGAATGGGATTGTTCTGGCGGCGGCGCATCAGGATGTCAACGATCTGGCGGATCTCCATATCTCTTCCGAGCACCGGATCAATTTTGCCGGCTTTCGCATTCTCCGTAAGGTTGACCGTAAACTGGTCGAGATTGACCGTCTTGCCGGAGCCCGCGGGCTTCGCGGTGCCGGGAGCGCCCGCCGCCGCAGCCTCGACCGGCGGCGCCATTTCTTCCTCCGAATCTTTGACAATGGTGACGAAGTCTTTGCGCAAAACGTCGCCGTCGATCTTCTGAAACTCCTTGCTGATCTCACGGATCTCCCGGCGCAGGTCATCGTTTCCCGTCAGGGCAAGGATGGTGAAACCGGTCCGCACCTGGCCGGCATTGAAGTCAATCGACCCGGTGGTCCACGCCTCGGTCATCATTTTCACGACGTGTGGGCTGATCGCAGGTGTGCGAGCATTGCCGGTCTTGAGCTTGTCGAGGCTTCGATTCAGCTCGCCCGTGAGGCGCGACTTGTCCACGCCGAAGTGGCTCGAGATGCGCGCGAAGTCGCCATCCGTCTGGTCCAAAAGCTTGAGCATGAAATGCTCGACCTCGACGTCGTAGTGCCTGCGCGCCACGCACAAGCCGGCGGCCGATTCGAGCGCGTTCCGGGTCGTGTCATTAAGCTTCCCGATTAACGACTTAAGGTTTATAGCCATCTGCATTCCCCTCCCAAGGTGTTTATGTACGGTATCCAGTTGTGGCCGTGAAGCCACGCCCCGACGGCATTAGTCTTCGCTTTGGAAGGGCGGGGCTTCAGCCCCGCCGCCTCCGGGAGCCCAACGAGTTGGGCCTTTAGGCCCTGAAGCCAATTTGCTTCAGGGGCTAAAGCCCCCAGTCATAAGCCGGTATTCATGGCGGGGCTTCAGCCCCGCCCTTCCGGGCACTCTGCAATATGACGCGTACTCTCGTCAGCGCGCACTAGCAGGCCGCGGGAAAAAGTCGTCTGTCATGATGAGCCCTTCGCTGTCACCCTGAGCGAAGCGAAGGGTCTGCAGTTTGCTCGCTCAGGGCAAACTTCGCGAAGCATGTGCAGTGTCTCCTTGAAAACAACCAAATGCAGATCCTTCGCTTCGCTCAGGATGACAACGCCGGGGGACTTTTCCGCAGCCTGCAAGTGGACTACTCCCAAAGCGGGAGTATCGTGTCCGCCACGTCCCTCGGCATTTCTTTAGTTCTGCCCCAAGTGGTCCAACCCAATTGTGGTGCAATTCCCTGTTCGGCGCCCAGTTCACAGCGCGGGACCTCTTCGCGCTTCAAGATAAGCTGAGCTTCGAAATCCAGTTCGTCGTTCGAAAAAAAGCGCGTCAGTTCCTGCAGCGGTTTAAAAGCCGAGCCTGTGGGCAGGAATTCGACGTATTGCTCGAGCGACAAGGGCCCGATCTTTATGCGCACCCGAGCGCTTTGATCCCACACTTCATCGCCCACCACGGCGCCGGCGCCCAGTTGTTCGGAGTACGAGTCTGTGCCTTCGAAGCTGCACTGATCGCTCTCTCCCAGGCTGTACCAACCGCCCGCAAATTGTTCCACCTCAACCGGAACATCAAAGTAGTCGCCGAGCATCTGTTCCAGCGCCACCGCCGAGCGCGGATGCTGCCCCAGCAATCCCGAATAATAAAGCAGGCAGTCATCAGGAACCGTCTGCCGATTCTGGAGGCCGGCGGTTCCGAGGCCAATTAAATCCATCACATGGTGCGAGAAATCATCGCGCTGGCCGCGTTCGTACGCAATCCAAAAGCGGTATTTTTCCCAAGCCTGAAAGAACAGCGAGATAAATCGATGGTTGAAAGTGTCGAAGAAATCG
Source organism: uncultured Acidobacteriota bacterium (assembly GCA_963838915.1). Classification (GTDB taxonomy): domain Bacteria; phylum Acidobacteriota; class Terriglobia; order UBA7540; family UBA7540; genus CAVROP01. The sequence goes on along the minus strand of CAWIUZ010000283.1, from coordinate 4,138 downwards.
ACGGCGCTGGAATCACCCGATCGCGCCCTTTCCGCCGCGAAGACGGTATAAACAAGCGGCAGCACGCCTTGCGGACCGATCAACCCCATGAAGTTGACTTGCATTTCCACAGGGCCCTTCGCCGGCCAGGTCAGAGCTTGAATCTCGCTGGCCGGAAAGACCAGCGTTGGATTCCCCTTAAACCGCACCACCTCCGAAGAGGGAGGAGCAAACTTACCCACTTCAACGCGGTCGGGAAGCAAGCGCTCGAGCAGACGCACGGCCTGGAAGAACTCAAAGAGTTGCGGTTGGTTGTGCAACCGCTCTTCCACGGACGTTCTTCGCTACATTAAGATCGCTTGGCCGGCTCGCGGTGGCCATTCCTTCAACACCTCTCTGCGCTGGCGCGTCTTGACAACAAGCTGGCTGAAACTGTTGAGCGATGCATAGAGCGCCAGGAAACGTTCAATCACGGCGGCAAACAGGAACACTCCGCCGCCCGCGAACTCGTCCTCGTCGAACTCCATTTGGACTCGCGTTCCGCGGGCAAAGGTGATGCCGTTGTCTGAAATGATGCGCGCGAAGTGACGTTGACTTTCCAAACCCACGATTCCCGTCACTTGCTTTTCGAGGTCAACAGAACCCGAAAAGTTGTACAGCCGGAGGATTTCCTGGAACGCTTCCCTGCCCTCCTCCACGATCGACAGGTAGTTCAAGGCCAAGTGGGAAATAAGACGCCAAAGCGCGCCCCTTCCCAAGGGCGGGCGAAGGGTTGCGGTGGGTTTGCGCAAGGCCACCGCGCCCTTGACGGAGCCGACTCCCTCGATTTCAAAGTCGCCACTTTCACTTCCAAACGGCAGGCGCGCCAGGATATCGCGATTGCTGCACGTGCAGCGAACCGTGATGGTCTCGGCCTCGGGCAGGGACTCACGCGAGCCAAGGTTGACCAGGTGCAGGAACACTTCCGTGCCTTCATCGCCTTTGCGGCGGGAGAGGCGGCGCGTCGTGTGCCAGAAGGTTTGACTCTTATCCCGCGGAGTCTTGTGGCGGTAAGCGTAAAAAGGCTCGTAATAAATGATCTCGTGAGTCTGGGGATTCGAGCTTAGGACCTCGTCAACCGAGAATATTTCCGTGGCATTCCTGCGCCGTACATCCGGCACGATGGGGTATTCCGACCGGTTCTGGGTCAGGAGGATGGGTTCAGCCGTCTGCGGAAACAGGTTGATGACGGGCGAACACCCCAGGCGAAGTGATTTGGCGTTGACCCCCACTTCCAACCGCTGTTGCCGGTGGCCGGCTTCGAAGGGCGAGATGAGAAAGATCATTTCAGCGCGGCCGCCCTGGGTCGCGCGCGCCAGCGCTTCCAGCCCACTAAGCTCAAAAAAGAAGAATTTCTCCGGCAGCGAAAAGTATTCCTGAAGGAGCCGGTAACCCACAAACGACCGGCGAGGATACGGCAGCATGGACTCATCTTCGGTGAAGCCCATCGGGCGCAAGGAGCTCGCGGGCAAGGCGACGGGAGGCTTGCGCGTATTCGTGGGGTCTCTAAGCGCTATTTCAGTGCAGTTGTTACTAAGCAATTCGTAGAGCGTGTGGACGACATCTCCTTCGCCATGCAGGTAGAAGCGCAACGAGGTGAGATTGAGTTTATCGAAGGCTACGTCGGACAGGCAGCGAAGCTCTACCCGCAGGGCCGCGACCGCATCCGGGGCGCGCAAGGGAGGATTCAGCTTGTCCGGAGTCAACCACTTCGCCTCGACAATCTCGACGGGCCAGAGCGTCACATCGTAGCAACTGCGGAATTTGCAGGGCACGCCTTCGACGGGCCGTGAATAAAGCGCCGAGCCGCGGGGAATCTTCAGGCTCGAGGTGAGCTTGCCCTGCGCCGGATCCAGACGAAACTCCGCCACCGTCACGCCAGGAATGGGCCGAAGGAAATGCGGATAGATAACGCTGAGCAGGCCCTCTGTAATCTGGGGAAACTCATCGTCGATCTTCAAGTGGACCCGAGCGGCGAGGAAGGCAATACCCTCTAACAGCCTCTCGACGTGAGGGTCGTCGCAGCGGGTGGGTTCGAGCTGCAGGCGTGCGGCTATTTTGGGGTGCTTCTCGGCAAACTCCGCTCCCATCTGCCTCAGGAAGCTGAGTTCGCTCTCGTAGTATTCCAGAAGCTCATCACGCATGCTACGAACCCTTGACCTGATATTGGCCGCTCAGCGGCTCCAGCATGGTATCGAACAACACTTGCTCCGGCGCCGGATCCATGCGCAACAATCCCTCAATGGCAAAACGGATGACGCGTTTGTCATCGGTCCCCGGTTCCATCCTCACCTTGACGTTGATGAGCCTGGGCTCAAACAGACTTACCGCAGCCTTGATTGACTCGAGCAGGTATGCCTGGTCTTTGACCGACCGTAGATACAAACTTGAAACGTCCGGCAGCCCGTAGTTATAAACGGACCGCCCTACCTCTTTGAGAGATGCCGGGGACTCTTCGATCGTCTGGCGGCTGTTCAGCAGCCATTCCAGGTCGCGCCGGACCGCAGCCTTCAACTCACGCACCGATTGGGCTCTGCTGAGGGGGAGTTCCAGTTTGCGCTCAGGCTCCACATCGATGAGTCGATCTATCACCGACAACGTGACGGGGCCTTCCTTTGCGGTTGTCGGCATCAGGTTTACAGGCAGGAAATAGCCTGGACAGGATCGAGGCGAACTACCGTTTGGAAAAGTCTGAACTTTTCCGATTCGTCTCCCTGTACCCGCTGGCTGTTCTTAATAATCGTCACCAGCGCTTTGGCTACAATTGCCCTATCCTCCCACTGTTCGACGTGATTGTTATCGAAAATCGTCACCAAATCGTCGAGAATCGGTTGAGCAATTTGAGCCTGGCCGGCAGCGATGCAGATCTCGACAAGCTGCAATTTGCGGAAGAACTGGCCTCTTCCCGAAAGCTGCCTGTCCACCTCGCAACGCATTAAGTCGATGGCCTTCTGGGTCTGGCCGGCGACTATCGCCTGGCGGGCCAGGTCATAACTGTCGACGAATTTACGGTGCCAGCCAGGAGCGGAGTGATTCTCGACCACCGGCGCTTCTCCCACCGGCGCATCCGAAGGAGCCGTCTCCGGCGCCGGCTGAGCCTGCGGCTCTGCCGCCATCTCTTCGAACCACGCCCTGGTCTCGCTGTTGGCAACCGGGGTGTCGTCGAGCAGATTGATCTCGAGGAGTTGGGGCAGATCGCGCAAAAGCGTCTTCAACTCCGATCGTATAGCGACCGCAATACCGTCGTACTTGCTTCCCAGTCCTACGCAGGCATCCACGGTGAAGCGCTGCAAATCCAGCCAACCCCTGCTGCACGGAAGCGACATGGCGTTTTCGGCCGCCTCCAGCAACTCCTCCCACTTTCCCTCGATCGCCAGCCGCTTGATGTGTTGCCGCAGCACCGTGGGTGGCCCTTCGAGTAGGGTGAAATCCGAGCTTTCGAAGGCGGCGCGAAGCTCACCCCACCGCAGTCCCCGGAGCATCAGGTAAGGCGCCGGGCTATAAGGATCGAGCTTCCGCAGAGCCGCCGCCGCGCGAGCCACGCTCGAGATCGCATCCCGGCGCTGGACCGGCTCCCCGTCTGCCAGCGGGATTACAATTCCCCCTGCCCCGCCGGCGACCCGCCCAGCCGCCCCACCACCTGCACCTGCTCCTTCACCGCCTTCTCCTGCCCCCTCTGACGCAGCTTCCGCACCCGCTTCCACAACGTCCGGCTCCGTCTCGCGCTTTTTCTGAAGCAACAGGTGAGCGGTGTGCCGGACTGTCTCCAGCGCCTTTTTCAAGTCGGTGAAGCTGGGCGCAACGTCCCCAAACTTCTCCTGGCAAAGCTTGTCCATGGCCTGGACCGTCGCCAACGAGCCGTCCAGGGCTGCTTCATTGGCGAGGTAGAAAGCCTTGGGAGTTTCGGCGAAGGACTTATCGAAGGCTTCCGGCGCCACCCTGCCCTGTTCGATCAGCGCTGCCCTGGCTGCCTTCTTGTCGTCGGTGTCGGCCTGTTCTTCATAGCCCATTTTCCTGGACTCTGTGTAGTCCAGCCAGCCGTGCCTTGCCTTGTTAAGAGGGGCGGATTGGAGAGGTGAAACCAGGTTTGAGCCAGCAATCAACTAACCAAGTACAGGAC
>CAWIUZ010000282.1:0-12896 GCA_963838915.1 uncultured Acidobacteriota bacterium | reverse complement strand
GAAGGGCGTCACGTGCAACGGCCATTTGTTCTGCTGGCGCAGCCAAGCTTGCTCGATCCCACGCGGGCTCCCAACGGAAAACATACGGCCTGGGCATATTGCCACGTCCCGAACGGCTCGAAAGAGGATATGACGGCGCCCATTGAAGCTCAGGTTGAGAGGTTCGCGCCCGGCTTTAAAGAACTCGTGCTCGCCCGCAGCGTCTTGGGCCCTACCGAATTGGAGCGTCATAATTCCAACCTCGTGGGCGGGGATATCAGCGGCGGCGCAAATAGCTTAGGGCAACTGTTCACCAGGCCTACGCTGCGGCTTTATCGGACCTCATCGCCGAAGCTGTATCTGTGCTCCGCTTCCACGCCACCCGGTGGTGGAGTCCACGGCATGTGCGGCTACTACGCCGCCCAAGCGGCGCTGAAGGACCACTTCGGGCGGTAGGCAGTCGGCACCAGGTACCGCACAGGTAGCGCGGAGGTACGCGTCCTTTGCGTTCCTCCGCGGCTCTTCGCGGACTAGAATCCGCCGCGCTGGCCTACGCGAATGAAGATTCACAGAACCGCGGAGGAAGCCAAACTGCGGCTACCTCCGCGCTACCCAACATTCGCTCACAGACGGTCCCCACGCCGGACGTTGATTCCACGTCCCCTTTTGGGTTAAGTTGAAGTGAGGTTGAATTGCAGGAACTCACCAGTCGAGAAGCGGAGAGCGCGATGAGAGCTCTCAGAGCCTATGCACTCGCAGTCTTGAGCGTCACAATCGCTTTACTTCTGACGCTCGTCATTCCCCCCGTTCGGGAGCAGTTCCGGTTTCTGCTCTTCATCCTTGCCGTCTTCGTCAGCGCCACGGGGGGATTCTGGCCCGGGGTGTTCGCGACACTGTTGAGTGTGGCCCTAGCCTATTCCTTCCCGATGGACCCTTCGGTCGAGACTTCCAATCCTGTAAAGTTCATCACGATGTTGGCATTTTGCGCAGTGGGAATTGTGATCACCTGGGTCACGCACCGCCTTTACCGGTCGGAAGAGGAGGCTCGCGCTGAGGCTGCAGTGATTGAATCTTCAGCCGACAGCATCATTCGCGCCAGCCTGGACGAAACGATATTGAGCTGGAACAAAGCGGCCGAACGCGCCTATGGGTATACCGCCAAAGAAGCGATCGGCCAGCCGATCTTGCTGATTATCCCGCCCGATCGCAGGGAGGAACGGGAGCACCTGATGGAACTCGTGCTGCAAGGCGGCGCTGTCCAGGACTTTAAGACGGTGCGCGTCCGAAAGGGCGGCACGCGCGTTGACGTGGCCCTTACGATCTCGCCGGTTCAGGATCGAACCGGACGGATCGTCGCCATGTCCACCAACGCCCGGGACATCACCCAGCGCAAGCAGGCGGAGGAAGCTTTGCGCGAATCGCTCGACAAACTGGAGAGAAGCACTCATCAACTTCGGCTTCTGACGGAGATGGGCCACCTGCTCCAGGCCAGTTCCACTCCCGCCGATGCTTATGCAGTCACCGCCCGATTTACCCAGACTCTTATTCCCGCCACCGCCGGCGCCCTCTACGTGTATTCCCCTCAGACCAAGGACTTGGAGATTGTCAGCCGATGGGGAGAATTACAACCAGACGACCCGGAGTTCCTGACCCCGGATCAGTGCTGGGGCCTTCGTACCGGACGCGCGCACTTCGTGGAAAATTCCCAGACCAGCCTGCTGTGCCGCCATTTGCCGAATCCGCCGCCGGCGTGTTACCTCTGCGCTCCCATGATTGCTCACGGCGAAACCTACGGACTTCTTCACTTGCGGCTGGCTCCGCCACCGCCAGGCTCAGCCGTAGAAGCGTCCGCGAAGTCCGTAGAACTCCCCTGGCCGGCAACCTCCATCGCGGAGCAGTTGGCGTTGGCGGTGGCCAATATGAACCTGCGCGAAGCCCTGCGCGCGCAGTCCATTCGCGACCCGCTCACGGGGTGGTTTAATCGCCGTTACATGGAAGAGACTCTGGAGCGCGAGATTTCCCGCGCGGCTCGAAACCGGCGTCCCCTGGCTGTCATCATGCTCGACGTGGACAACTTCAAGCAGTTCAATGACACCCATGGGCACGAGGCAGGTGATTTGGCCTTGCAGAATTTGTGCGAGACGCTGAGGAGCCACATCCGAAGCGAAGACGTTGCCTGCCGTTTGGGTGGAGATGAGTTTGTGCTTGTCCTTCCCGACACCGCCGCTGAACTCGCCACGCAAAGGGCGGAGGAATTGCGCAAGGCCGTCGCACGCATGGACGTTCGATATCAGGGACGCCTTTTGGAGCCGATGATTCTGTCGTTCGGCGTCGCCACCTTTCCCGAAAACGGCAGAACCCTGAAAGACCTTCTGCGCGCCTCCGATAATGCCCTCTTCCGCGCCAAGGATGAGGGGCGCGACCCGGTGCGGTCGCGCGAGTAACCAAGTATAGTGAGATCTGAACCGCGCCGCTCAGGGTTGCAGCTCTGCGCCGTTGCGAATACAAACTGCGACTCTACCTGATGCTCGAACGATTCCCCTCTCGCATGCGCATGTAGGGGGACGGCTTGCCGTCCCCCGATGAACCGGGTAGGGCAAGCCCTACCCCTACGAGTTTTGAGAGGAGTTGCTCACGCCCGTCGCCTGACGGGCACCCCAGAACCATGAAAACGCGCGCAGCGCCTTGGAGTGCGGCAGCGAAGCTGCCGCCGTGGAATAAGAGCGAACGGCGGCAGCTGGCGCTACCGCACTCCAAGGTGCCTTCGGCACTCAGGTTTTCGGAGGGGCTTCCGAGTTCCCCCTCTCCCCGGATCGTGAGTGGGCCATCATTATCTTCCGGGGAGAGGGTCAAGAGGCGCCGGCCGTTTCTGCTTACCGGTGCTTTTCGTCGCGCTTTTCTTCGTGCTTGGCCTCGTTATGGTGTTCTTCCTTGACGGGCCGTCCGGCTCTCGCCTCTGACCGCTCCTGCGGCGAGCGACGTTCCAGCTCATGGTGTTCTGCCGGGCGCGGCGCCGCCCGCGAGAAGCGCTGGACTGCATACGGATGAACGTAGGTCGTGCGATTCACCCAAGTCCTGCCCCACGGATGGTTGTTAACGATCACCGCGTGGTGTCCCCAATCGAAATGGGTCCAGCCGAAGCCCCATCCCCAGGGACGAAACGCCAGGCCAATCCCCACGCCAAAACCGAAGCGGATCGCGGCGCCCACTACAAAGCCGACGCGCGGAGCCAAAAACACCACGCCGGGATTGTAGGAGGGGATCACGATGAAGCCGGGGTTCACCGGCATGATCGTGATGTACGGCCCCGCCCCCACCACGATCGACGGGTTCGTCCGCAGATAACCGTAGTCGTAGGCTCGTTTGCGCATCACCTGCACCGCGTCCATTACGTCGGGCCGCTGGGCCAGGACGGCGTTGCCCAGTTCCTCTGTCCACTGCGGGGCGGAAGCCATCATGCCGAGCACCGAGGGAAAGGGCAGCAGCGCTTGCACGCTTGGGTCCCAGGGCAACTGGTCCGCGGTGATGGCTTGCGCCAGCGCGTCGCCGGTCAGGTAATGGTGCTGGTCGGCCCACTGCGCGGCAGCGGGTATATCGTTGTAAAAGGTCGAGGCCGTGAGGACTTGCGCGAGCAACGGATCAGGATACAGAGCAATCGGGGACACAATCCTCTCCAACTCCTGCGGCGGAAAGGACGGCGGCGCCTGGGGCGGCGGGCCTTGCTCCGGCGGCGGCCCTTGCTCCGGCGGTTCTTGCTCCGGCGGCGGCTGCGGAAGCGGCGCTTGCGCAAATGACGCGGCGGTGAACAGTTGCGCCGCAAAAAGAAGCCCCAAAGAGGCGGCAACTAATCGCATGATGAGTCTGGCTCCTTTGATTCTCAGTTTCGGCATTGTAAATCCTCCTTTGTGAGCTTCTCAGCTCAGGGACAACGGCTCTTTGTGACTACCCGGCTAGTCTGTCATTCCGAGGAGTATCCATGGGCCGGTGGCCCCTCCGAACGAATGAAAATCGCCTTTCACGTCGCCCCCGCGAAAGCGGGGGCCCATTGTTTGTTCGCGACACAATGGATTCCCGCTTGCGCGGGAATGACGAGTCCCGGCGAGATTCCTCGCTTCGTCCGGAATGACAAACCCGGTGAAGTTCTCACGCAAACTCCTTAACTCAGTTCCCTGTCCGGGCAGGCGGCGGATCGCTCCGCGCACCCGTAGCTTGAAGCGGAGTCGCCACGAAGTCTTGCGTGATGTAGAGACTGCCGTCCGGTCCTTGCACAACTCCGATTCCTACATCGGTATAACTCGCGTTCAAAATGTTGCCACGGTGGTTATGCTCGAAGCGGGGCTCGTTCATGAATGCGGATTCCGCTGCCGCCACCGTGTCGTAGATGGCGATGTTCTCTCCTGAAGCCTGCCACGGAATCCCAGCTCTTTTGATGCGCTCCGCGAACGTGGTCCCGTCAGGATCGTCATGCGAAAAGGATCGCTGCTTGAGCATGTTGAGGGAATGCCTTCGCGCCACGGCAGCCAAAGGGTCGTTCCACTTGAGCGGACGCGCCTGCCCGCCGGTCTCGGCCAGCGTTCCAGGTTTCAACCGGTCCTGGTTGACGAGCACCCACATCTGCCTCTCCAAACCCGCCATGCGCCCCGCGGTAATGTTCCGTGCCGTCGGCTCGGAGCCCACTCCGGCCGTGCCGCGGGTTGCGCCGGGCGAATATGCGCCAACCGTTTCACCGCGCCGCACCTCGGGGACGTTGCCCTTCTCGCCAAAATGATGCCACACGCCCCCGGTCGGGAATTGGTGCTTGGGCGGGGTCGTCGCTCGATGAGTCGTGGTCTGCGGCGCCGCCTCGTCCGGCTTGGCGTTGGTTTGCGCCGGGGCGGGAAGAGCAAAAGCAAGAATGATAACTCCTAAGATGCCCACGAACCACACTGCCCACTCGTATCGACCTAGCGCTTCTAATTGGCAAAGTGCCTTCATGGCGTCCAACCACCAGAGAAAAGCATTTCAAACGACCTAGCATGGCTGGGTGCAAGTTACTTGCCAATCATGGGTCTCGGCCGGAATTTTATCACCTGTATTTTGTGCTGGTTGGCGCTGTTGCCTAGGTCTCGGAGGGAATCCTGAGTGTTCCATGGCCGATCTCGGCCAACCGTTGGCCGATTTCGGGCACGGGTTCGGAGGCCCCGGTCTATGCCGCTTCGAACTGGAACGTCTTTTGAACGACGGGCGGTGTCGGGTGGTGTCCTAATTCGAGGGTAGCGCCGACCTTCAGGTCGGCAAGTGCTGGCCTAAAAGCCAGCGCTACGAGTCAAATTAGGGCATCACCCGGTGACGGTGTTTGTGGTTGTCCGGATTCTGAGTATATAATTCGTCGGTTCGGTATAGAATAGTAGAAGGAAGGGACACGATGCCATTAAGCATAAAGAACCCCGTTACTGAACGTCTGGCGAGGCAAGTCGCAAAGGAAACAGGCGAATCCATTACCATAGCCATCCAACACTCCCTGAAGGAACGCCTCGAGCGCCTCCCCAACCGGCGGCGTGGCCGCATCGTGTCTGAAAAGCTCGAGGACATACTGCGGCGAGTCGATGCCCTTCCTACCCTGGACACACGGCCTGTCGACGAAATCTTAGGCTACGACGAACACGGGATCCCTCACTGATGATCATTGACACATCCGCCTTGCTCGCCATTTTTCTCGGTGAACCGGAACGCCGAAGATTCTTGGATGCAATTATCCGAGCTGATGCGCGCTCGATCTCTGCCGCAAACAGCCTTGAGACCGGCATTGTCCTGGAAGCACGTCGAGGAGAAGCCGCCGGGCGAGAGTTCGACCTGTTCCTGCGCCAAGCGAGGGTGGAAGTGGTTCCAGTAGATGCGGACCAGGTAGATATTGCGCGCATCGCGTGGCGTCAGTACGGCAAGGGTCGCCACCCGGCAGCCCTCAATTTTGGCGACTGTTTCGCCTACGCTCTCGCCAAGATTCTGGGCGAACCGCTGCTTGCCAAAGGGAACGACTTCGCCCAAACCGATATCCCAACCGTGTAGGAAACCAAGCGGTGGGTTAGAAACCCAGAGCAACGCAAAGCGCCGCAACGTCGCCGATCCGTTCGTCGAGGGCGGCAGGCACCACCTCGCAATGCGCCACCGCAGGCGCCAGCGCTTCCCTCTGCATGACCGAACGCGCCGGATCGAGCAGCAAGTCGCCCAGCCGCATGGCCAAACCCCCAATCACGATGCGTTCCGGGTTCAGCAAGTCGACGAGAATGGCAAGCACTTGACCCAGCCGCCGCCCGGTCGATTGAAGAATTCCAATGGCAACCGCGTCGCCCTTCTTGGCCGCCAGGCCAACGTCTTTGGCGGTAAGCGTCTTGCCGGATTGCAGGATTTTGGCGAGAGCTGTCTTCTGTTTGTTCTTGGCAGCCTTGGCGACGGCTTGCGCCGCCACCTGGGCCAAACCGCCGCCGCTAGCCCAGCCTTCCGCGGAGCCCGCCTTGTTATGCCCCACGGGCCCCGTGGGCGTCAGCCGGATGTGTCCCACCTCACCCGCCAAATCATTCCTGCCGTGATAGAGGCGGCCGTCCGTGATGATCCCCGCGCCGAGGCCGGTGCCCATAGTCAGGAAGACCATGTTCTGGGTCCCCTGGCCCGCGCCGAACCGGTGCTCCGCGACGGCTCCGGCGTTGGCGTCGTTCTCCACCTGGCACTCGACGCCGAATTCTTTCTCCATGATCGCCTTGATGGGAACGTTATCCCAGGTGGGAAGATTGGGCGGCGACTGGATGATCCCCGCGATCCGGTCCAAGGGACCTCCGCAACTGACGCCAATCCGCTTGATGGCGCTAACGCCGAACCCCCGCTCTCGCAGCAACTCGCGAATCCCGTTCTTGGCAAGTTCGAGAGCCCGGTCCGGCCCTTTTGCTGGAAGGGTCGCGAATTCCGTTCGCGCGAGCACTGCCGGCGGCTCTGCGGATATGACGATCGCTGTCTTGGTTCCACCAACGTCGACTCCGACCCATACGTGCTCATTCATTACCGCTCTCCACTCCTTCTGTCCTGAGTCAGAAGCTCGTTGAAGATTTCAGCCCGTCAGCTGACGGGCGGCAGCCAGTAGCCCACGGCGCGAGCCGTGGGTCCCGACCGCCCACCCTCTCCCCCGTCCCCTCTCCCGCCCAGCGGGAGAGGGGTGCCGAAGGCGGGGTGAGGGCCGCCTGACCCAGGGCTTACGCCCTGGGCTACTCTATGCCGCCCCTATCGGGGCTTTGAAAAACGGCTCCGAATCAAACGGGCTTTCTCGACGAACATCCGACTCACGACACTAGTAACTCCTCCAGCGTGACGCAAGTCAGCCCGGCTTTGGCGGCTCCGTCGAGAATGGCGGGCAACGCCTGCACGGTCGCCGAACGGTTCACTCGTTCCGGCGAGTAGGCTCTGCCGCCGTCATGAAGCAGAACGATGGAGCCAGGGCCGAGGGATTTGAGGGTTTCGCGGATGATGCCCTCCCGGTCGAGCTTCCAATCATACCCCGTGTCGGACCAGTTCACCAATCTCAGGCCGCGCGCTTCGAGCACCGGCTGAAGCCCCAGCCAGCGCGCGCCGAAAGGAGGCCGAAAGAACCTGGCGCGTTTCCCCGTCACCTTTTCGATCGCCTTCTGCGTGCGGTCGACCTGGCGTGCAAAAAACCTGCGGCTGTGAAAAAAGGGAAACGGGTGCGAGTAACCGTGATTCCCGATCGTGTGCCCCTCCGCGTGAATGCGCCGCAAAAGCTCCGGACTCCGCTCGACGTTTCGCCCGCAGACGAAGAAAGTTGCCTTCACTCCCCGCTCGCGGAGGATTTCGAGAATCGGCTCCGTGTAACCGGCGCAAGGACCGTCGTCGAATGTCAGGGCGATCCGGTTACCGTCGGCAGGCCCGCGCAGAACGGCCGGCGTAAACCATTGCAGGGTGGGAATGCTCCACGCGTAGACGTACAAGCCGAAGAGGCCGCCAAAGAGTATTACGAAGATTGTGATTAACCAGATGTGGGTCAATTCAGGTCCTTGCTCCGCTCGGAATGACAGTGGAGGGGGCAGGGCGAGATTCTTCGCTTCGCTCAGAATGACAGCGGCAGCGCTCAGAATGACAGCCATTCCCACCTGCCCACTGCCGACTGCCGACTGCCCACAGCCGACTGCCTACCTGCCCACTGCCGATCTGCCTACTGCCTTCAAACCAGCACCAGGTGGGGATGGTAAACGCTTCCCTGAACATGCCGGGCGACGGCGATGAGCCGCCGCTCGGGATTCATGATTTTCAACAAGGCGGCGACTGACGAAGGGCCTGCGCCGGGGCCCCGCGCGGCGCGCGTGGATTGGGCCAATTCGAACGTGTGCCCGTGGCGCACGCCGACCTCCTGGCGTCCGCGAACAATTAGTTCCGGGAATTCCGGAAGCAGGGCTTCCAGCGGCACCAGGCAACTGGCTACCTGGTTTTGCCCGGCCGCCTCGGCCAGTCGTTCCAGCGTGACCGCTTGACTCTCCTTGAACTCTGCCACAGCCGTGCGCCGCAAATTGGCCAGATAAGCTCCCGAGCAAAGCTTCTGCCCGAAGTCATGAGCCAGCGACCGCACGTAAGTTCCGCCGGAACATTCGACGGCCAACCGTACGTCCTGGCCCTCGATTCCCAGCAACTCGAGCGCATAGATTTCCACTTCCACCGGCTCAAGCGATACAGGTTTTTGCTGCCGCGCTAATTCATAGGCGCGCACGCCGCCCACGTGCTTAGCCGAAAACGGCGGAGGGGTCTGCATTAATCGGCCGGTAAACTCGCGAAAGAGCTTTTCCAGAATTGCCGTACCGAGCGCCGCGGGTTGATCTTCTGAAGTGGCCCGGCCGGTCGAGTCGTAGGTATCGGTCGAATGGCCAAAGCGGATCGTTCCCGAGTAGGACTTTCGCGACTTCAAATAGAATTGCGCAAAGCGCGTCGCCTTGCCCACCGAAACAGGCAGCACGCCGGTTGCGAAGGGGTCGAGTGTCCCGAAATGCCCAACCTGGCGAATGCCCAGAATGCGGCGCACACGCGCCACGACGTCATGCGAGGTGAGCCCCGCGGGTTTGTCGATGATCAGGACTGCCGAGATTTCTGGAGCGGCGTCAGGCATGGGGAAATAGTTGTGAGTTCTCAGTTTTCAAGAGTCAAGAGTCGAGAGTCAAAAACCGGGCCGCGGGAACGTCAAACCTCTGGACTTTCGACTCTCGACTTTCGACTCTGGTCTTTTGACTCTCGACTCTTGACTCTTGACTTTCGACTCTCAATAAAACTCCACAAAATAATTCGCCACGTCATCGCCCAGGATTTCTTCTGCCTGAGCCAACACCTGCCGGAAGACAGATTCAAGCAACGGCTGGCTATCCGAAACAGACGCGACGCCCAGCGTGGCGTGCTGCCAGACGTCTTCGTGATTCAACTCGGCCACGGCGACGTTGAAACGCGCCCGTAACCGATCGCGCATCTTGCGCAGGACAGCCCGCTTTTCCTTGAGGGAGTGAGCGTAGGGAAGCTGAATCTCCAGGGTAAGTAAACCAACGGGCATCTCGTTCGCACCCGGCAAATCACGTCGTTCCCGCGAAAGCGGGAATCCATTGTCTTCCAGACCAACGATGGACCCCCGCTTTCGCGGGGGTGACGACGTTTGTGTTTTCATTCCTTACGGTGGGTCGAAGACCCATGACCGCACGGAATGACAGGTGATCCTGCAGGTCTTCCGGCGTCCTGCACCCTCTGAGCCTTCATGCCATTACCGGTTCGGGAACCCTTTCCTTTACGAAGGCCTCGATCACGTCGCCGATCTTCACGTCGCTGAAATTCTCGAGCGCAATGCCGCATTCCATCCCGGTCCTTACTTCCGTGACGTCGTCCTTAAATCGCCGCAAGGATTTGAGTTTGCCCTGGTGGACCACCACGCTGTCACGGAGCAGGCGAATGAGCGCCTCCCGGGTGATCTTGCCGTCCTGAAGGTAACAGCCCGCCACCATTCCGACGTTGGAGATCCGGAAGACCTCCCGCACCTCCGCGCGGCCCAAGATGGTTTCCTTGAAAACCACGGCCAGCAGCCCCGTCATGGCTTTCTTGATTTCGTCGGTGACGTTGTAAATGATGGTGTGCAGACGGATGTCGACCTGCTCGAGCTGGGCAAGCTCTGTAGCCTTGCGCTCCGGCCGCACGTTAAATCCGATCACCACCGCATTGGACGCCGAAGCCAGCAGCACGTCGGTCTCGGTAATGGCGCCCACGCCGGCGTGAATGACCTTCACCTTCACCCGGTCAGTGCTCAATTTGTTCAGCGTGTCGCCGAGGACCTCCACCGACCCTTGCACATCCGCCTTGATGATGAGCGGCAATTCCTTCACGTCGCCCGCAGCCAGTTGTGCGTGCAACTGCTCGAGGGTCAGCCGTGCGCTCTTGGCCAGCGCGGCTTCACGCTGTTTGGCCTGGCGATGCAGCGCAATCTGCCGGGCCTTCATGGTATCGTCGATTACCTGCAGCCGGTCGCCGGCTTGCGGAACATCTTCGAGGCCGAGCACTTCCACCGGCGTCGAAGGCAGCGCTTCGATCTCCGGGCGGCCGAGGTAGTCGAACATGGCTCGCACTTTGCCGTAAATCGGGCCGATGATGAAAGAATCGCCGACCCGCAGCGTTCCGTTCTGCACCAGAAGCGTCGCCACCGGGCCGCGGCCCCGGTCCAGTTTCGCCTCGAGTACCGTTCCGGAGGCAAGGCGCTTCGGGTTAGCCTTCAGTTGCTGGAGGTCCGAAACCAGAAGGACCATCTCCAAAAGCAAATCCAGATTCTGGCGTTTCTTGGCGGAGACCTCCACCGTCACCGTTTGCCCGCCCCACTCTTCCGGCATCAAGCCGTGCTCCGTCAGTTGCCGCTTGACGCGTTCCGGTTGGGCATCCGCTTTGTCGATCTTATTGATCGCAGCCACGATGGGAACATTGGCCGCGCGGGCATGGTTAATGGCCTCGAGCGTCTGAGGCATGACGCCGTCGTCGGCAGCCACCACCAGCACCACCACGTCGGTCACGCGCGCCCCGCGAGCTCGCATCATGGTGAACGCCTCGTGGCCCGGCGTGTCGATGAAGGTCAGCTTCCGCCCTTGCACTTCCACCTGGTAGGCGCCGATGCTCTGGGTGATTCCGCCCGCTTCGTGCGCCGCAACATTCGTCTGCCGGATAGCATCCAGCAGCGAGGTCTTGCCGTGGTCGACGTGCCCCATGACGGTCACCACCGGGGCACGCGACTCCAGGTCTTCGCGGCGGTCGGTCACTTGCTCTTCCTGGAGGATCTCTTCTTCGAAGCTCACCACATTGGCTTCCGCTCCAAATCCCCGCGCCACTTCGGTTGCCGTTTGGCCATCCAGGGTTTGGTTTATAGTTGCGAAGATGCCTTTGTCCAACAATCGCTTGATGACGTCCTTGGCGCGCACTTGCAATTTCTCGGAAAGCTCTTTGATGGCGATGCCTTCCGTAATCGTGATCTTGCGCGTGAGGGGAACTTCTTCCGGCGCCACGGGCTTGGGCGGGGGCGGCGCGGGATAACTCACAGGACGCGGCGGGGCCGAGACGGGGCGCGCCGCCGGTGGCCGTGTTGCGGGTACGCCGCCCGTGGCCACGGCGCCGCCCGCGGCGCCCGGCATGGAGCGAGCCGAAGTCGGATGCATGGGCCGCGGCTCGCCGGGCCGGCGAGGCATCATCGGGCGCGCAGGCGCAACCTTGGCTTTTGCCGCGTGGGGGTAGATCGGTTGGCTGGAGGTGGGATCTCTTCGCACCACACGCATAGCCCGCGCCCCCTTGCCTTCCGCAATTGCCCGGGCCACCACGTTCGGCACCTCGGGCGCCTTGGGCGGAGCAGGCGGCGCTTCCACGATTCCAGCCGCGCGCGCCACAGGCGCCGGCGGGACTTCGATCCTGGCTACAGGCGGCGCTGCCGGAGCGGGCGCCGGAATAACCGGCGGACGGACAGAAGGCTCCGGCGGCGGGCTGGGGGCAATCTGGCCGCCAATGGCCGCAGGCGGAGGCGCAACCGGACCAGCAGGGCGCAGTGGCAAAGGTGGAGGGGGCGCGGGCTTCTGCACCGCACGCGCCGGTTTGAGCGCCACCGCCGGTGTCTCCGGAACATGAACCACTCTCGGAGGGGGCGGCGCCACAATCGCCCTTCGTGCCGCATTCTTGATCTCTTCAAGGGTGCGGGTCAGCGGATTGTGCAACTCAGCCTTGATGATATCAGGCAGCCGCTTGGGCTCAAAAACCACATGCGGCGGTTCTTTCACCGCCACAGGTGCCGGCGGAGGTGCTACCGGCGCCGCCTCGGGGGTTGCGTCCGCATCGCCCACAATACGGAAATGTTCGCGAACTTTGTCGGCGATCTCATCGTCAAGCGCACTGGAGTGAGATTTCTTCTCAAACCCGAGTACCGCCAGGTACTCTAAGATCAGGTGACTCTTGACTTCCAGCTCACGCGCCAAAACGTTAATTCGTATGTTGCCCATTCAGTCTTCTTTTCTTACTCTCCCTCACTTCCCGCCCCTCGCAAAAGGATTGGGTGAAATCTGGGCTCGAAGCACCTTCGAGGCCGGCAGCACACCTTCTATAGCTGCCGCCTTCTGGAAGGGCAGCGCCCAAGCAGTCTTATTTCATTCGGATTTCCCTCCTTCCTCTCAAGCTTCGATAAATGCGGAACCTGTCATGCTGAGCGCAGCGAAGCATCTCTGCAGTTCCTGGTAAGCCGTCGGAGCTGGAAGCAACTACGGAGATCCTTCGCTGCGCTCAGGATGACAGTCGGAGGATTTTCTCACGCCTTCTCTCCAGCCGGGGCGTCCCCTTCGCTGGAGTCGGTTTCCTTTTCCTCTGCGGCCGGCTCGGCGGTCTCCGGCGGAGCGGAG
>CAWIUZ010000281.1:0-20043 GCA_963838915.1 uncultured Acidobacteriota bacterium | reverse complement strand
GGATGTGCACCAGGTCTACATGGTCGGTCTGAAGGCGTTTCAAACTGCCCTCGAGGCGGCGCAGAAATTCATCGCGGGTACGATCGGGAATTTTGGTGGCCAGCCACACTTCCTTGCGGCGCGTGGCCATGACTCTGCCGACACGCGTTTCGCTCTTGCCATCGCCGTAAAGGTAGGCGGTGTCAACGTAGGTGATGCCCAGATCAAGGGCATGGTTGAGCACTTTAACGGCTTCGTCATCGTCCTTGTACATCAGAAAGCGGCTGCCACAACCAAAAGCCAGAATAGAAACCTTGGCGCCCGTGTGGCCCAGCGTTCGCTGCGGCAATCGGGCTTTTGCGCCGGCGATATTTGTCCACAAGGGCAGGCTGGCGCCCGCCGCTCCCCCGATGGCAATCTTTTCCAGGAACTTCCTTCTAGAAACGTCTTTGCTCATGGCGACTCCTTCGTCGAAGCAGTGGCTAGTGGCTAGCGCCAGGTGCCTAGTTCCACCAGCCGCGCTCGATCCGCTAGCTGGGTTCTCAGACCACCTTCAATTTGCCCCGGGAACATTATACCCCTCGAATAGTGAAGTGCAAGCTCGCCAGGTTAGTCACCCATACGTTGATGACGGCGGCTCGTAGGGGGACGGCTCGCCGTCCCCGCGTTTCTTCTGGACCCGACGAGGGTAGGGCAAGCCCTACCCCTACGCATCCGGGTCCTGCCGCGGGAGACCTAGGGCCGCACGGCCCCGCACTACCCACGGCTCTTTACGGCTGGCAGCCGGCGTCGGTGGATGAGAGCTTGACGTTGGTGTAGTCGCCTGTCTCATCGAACGACCCGAGGCCGACCCGTCCGCACTTGAAGGTCTTGTCGACCACCGAAAAGCGCGGCTGGGATTCGCCGTCGACGAATACTTTTATTGAGCCCGAATTGACATCACGCTCGACGCGCACCGTGTGCCAATTCGTGTCCGGGAGCGCCGGGGCCGCTTCCAAACCCGCGATGCGGCGGCGCGGCGCGCCATCCACGAGGAAGATTCCGTTGTGGACATCGACCTTGGCGCCCGGGTCCCTGGAGAGATGCGTGTAATAGAAGTGCAGCGTGTCGACGTAGTTGAAAGCGATCATCATGGAACTGCCTTCGCGCCGTACGCGCGTCTCGAGGGTGAAGCTTCCCACGGAAACGCCCTTCACCAGCGCAAACTGCTGTGGGCGGCGCGGCACCAGCGGGTCGCGACTGCGCAGCATGTGCAGGTAATGGAGCGGGCCCTCTTCTTTCACCACCCAGTCCTCGGCAAATGGGAATTGCCAGGAGTCAAGCTTGCCGGAAGAGAAATCGTCGCGAAAGTTGACAGCTAGAGGCGCCGGTTGTGCCGCAACGCGAGCAATCATAACCGAGAGTGCGGCAACAGAAAAAAGTAAACCGGCGACCAATCGACCTCTGGGCGAGATTTGCATGCATCAATACCCCCTGATTTAGGCTGGCGGAATTAAAGACTAGCGGGGTTTTGCACTCCTGGCAAGCACCTTGTCGAATTCTGTAGGGCAGTGTCTGAAACCGCCCATGGGCAACCACAAGGAGGCTGCTGAAAAACCCTTCTTGGCATGTCATTCCGAGGAGTTGTCATGGGCTTGCCGTCCACCCGAGCGAATGAAAATCAGTGTCGTCCCCGCGAAAGCGGGGACCCATTGTCAGTCGGGAGAAAGATGGATTCCCGCTTTCGCGGGAATGACGAGTCCGGGCGTGATTTTCAGGGCGAGATTCGTCGCGGAGTTTGCCCTGAGCGGCAGAGCGAGATTCTTCGCTCCGCTCAGAATGACAAGCGAAGGGCTCAGGATGACAGCGAAGGGCTCAGGATGACAGCGAAGGGTTCGGAATGACAGCGTCGGGAGAGGTCTTTCAGCAATCTGCAGGGTTTCCCTACGTCAGCTTCGCCGTTCGCACCCATTTCCCCAAGTCGCGAAGATTTCTGGCCAGAGCTTCGAACTGACGAAGCGGCAGCGCGTTGGCGCCGTCCGACAGGGCGCGTTCGGGACGGTTATGGACTTCCATAAAGACGCCATCCACGCCCGCCGCCACCCCCGCCCTCGCCAGGACGCCGATGAACTGCGGCTGTCCGCCGCTTTTCTCACCTTCACCGCCCGGAAGTTGCAAAGCGTGGGTTACGTCGAGGATGACCGGAAACCCGAAGTCCCTCATGATGGCGAGGCCACGAATGTCGACCACCAGATTATTGTAGCCGAAGGTGCTGCCTCGCTCGGTGACGAGAATGCGTTCGTTGCCCTGGCTTGCGACTTTTTCAACAACGTGGCGAACATCCCAAGGCGATAGAAATTGACCTTTCTTGATATTCACCACTGCGCGCGACCGGCCGGCTTCGACCAGCAAATCGGTCTGGCGACAGAGAAAGGCCGGAATCTGGATCACATCCGAGACTTCCGCCACCGGCGCAACTTGCGCCGGTTCGTGTACGTCAGTCAGGACGGGTACACCGATTTCTCTTTTGACGCGCGCCAGGATCTGAAGTCCTCGTTCCAAGCCGGGACCTCGATAAGAACGGAGCGAAGTGCGGTTGGCCTTGTCGAAAGAGGCCTTGAAGATGTAAGGAATGCGGAGGCGGCGCGCAACGCCGGCCAGGCGCTCAGCCATCATCAGCGTAGGTCGTTCACTCTCGATGACACACGGCCCCGCAATCACAAACAGCGGATGGCCGGCTCCGAGCTTCAGTTTGCCCACAGGAACCACGTGACTCATTGTTCGCCCGCCGTGCAGAAAAGGAAAATGGAAATTAGAAACTGGAAAATGGGATCTGGGAAGTCGCAGCTAGAGCCGGTACCGCGAGTTTCAATTCCCTAAATCCGACTCGTACATAATGACGGACTGCGCCGCGATACGCACTTTGGAAGGGCGGGGCTTCAGCCCCGCCGCCTCGGGGACCACGATGAGTTGGGCCTTTAGGCCCTGAAGCCACGTTGCCTCAGGGGCTAAAGCCCCCCAATGATAAGCCGCTTTCCACGGCGGGGCTAAAGCTCCGCCCTTCCCCGCACGTCCGAATATGACGCGGACTTTCGTCAGCAAAGCCTAACCCGCCAGACTGGAGCCATTTTCCAATATCCACTTTCCGATTCCCATTTTCCGCTATGTGGACGCGGCCACCTTGGCCTCTTCCGCCAACAAAGCGCTCGGAAACGCCCCCAAACGCTTTCGGCGATACTGGTATGCGGCGCCGATAAAGGCTTTGAACAGGGGGTGTGGCTCGAGGGGGCGCGACTTGAATTCAGGATGAAACTGGCAACCCAAGAACCACGGGTGGTCGCGAATTTCGACAATCTCCACGTAGGTCCCATCCGGGGTCACTCCCACCATATCCAGCCCTTTGCTAACCAGGATCTCCTCGTACTCGCGATTGAATTCGTAGCGATGACGATGGCGCTCGGAAATCTCGAGCTGACCATAAGCCTGGTGAGCGAACGATCCCGGCTTGAGCCGCGCAGTCCAAGAGCCCAAGCGCATCGTGCCGCCCAATTCATCAATGCCCCGCAATTCGCGCAGCTTGTAAATGACGCGGTGAGGCGTGGAGGGATCAAACTCGGAGCTATCGGCGTCCGTCAAGCCGCAGACATTGCGAGCGAATTCAATGACAGCGCATTGCATTCCAAGGCAAATGCCGAAATAGGGCACCTTGCGCTCGCGCGCGAACTCGATAGCTCGCACCATGCCCAGGATACCGCGCTGCCCAAACCCTCCCGGGACCAGGATCCCGTCCAGTGGTTGCAAATGTGCTTCCCGGTCCTGACCCTCCAGTTCTTCAGCTTCCACCCAGATTTTGTTGAGCTTCAAATCGTGCGCAATGCTGCCGTGGACCAAAGCTTCATTCAGGCTTTTATAAGAGTCCTGATAGCCGACATACTTTCCCACGATTCCGATGGTAACCTCATCCTGCGGGTGCTGGATGCGCTCCACGAGCTCAATCCATGGCTGTACGTTCCGGTCCCCTGTTTCCAGTTTCAGGCAACGCAGTATCTGTGAATCCAAGCCCTCTTTCCCCAGGATGATCGGCACCTCATAGATGTTTTCCACATCCTTGGCGGTGATGACGGCGTCTTCTGCCACGCTGCAGAAAAGAGCGATCTTGGCTTTGATGTCGGAGGAGAGAAAACGGTCTGTGCGGCAGAGCAGAATGTCAGGCTGAATGCCAATCTCCCGCAGTTCCTTCACGGAATGTTGGGTGGGCTTGGTCTTTTGTTCGCCCGAGGCCTGTATGTAAGGGACGAGCGTCAAATGCACGAAGAGCACGTTGTCCCGGCCCAGTTCCTGCCGCATCTGGCGAATGGCCTCGAGGAAAGGCAGCGATTCGATGTCTCCCACCGTGCCGCCCACCTCGACGATCACCACGTCTACATCGTGCGCAACCTTTTGGATAGCAGCTTTAATCTCGTTGGTGACGTGAGGGATGACTTGCACCGTTTTCCCTAGATAATCTCCGCGCCGCTCCTTGGTGATGATGGTCTCGTAAATACGCCCGGCAGTGCAATTATTGTCCTGACTCATCCTCGCATGGCTGAACCGCTCGTAGTGGCCTAGGTCAAGGTCGGTTTCCGCCCCGTCGTCCGTAACGAAGACTTCGCCGTGTTGAAACGGACTCATGGTTCCCGGGTCGACGTTCAAGTAGGGATCCAGTTTCAAAAAAGTGACCTTGAGTCCTCGAGCCTCGAGCAAACAACCCATCGAAGCTGAAGCCAAACCTTTCCCCAGCGAACTGACTACACCACCGGTGACGAAGATGTACTTTGCACCCATGATCCTCCTTGGCAATGTCTAATGGGCTGGAGATATTGCGACCTGAGCTCGATAGACCCAAATGCCCGTTGCAGTCTAGAAATATCCCGCCAGGTCGTCTGTACCGAAATGGACGTTCTCGGAAGGAATCGGTACGGTCAATTATCCGGGTGGTGCCGCGGTTTGTCAATGAGAAATTCCCTGCTCTTTCACATCTGCGCTGGATCTCCTCAAATCCGAGGCGCGGGCGCGCCGCTACCGCTTGCGGCAACTGGCTGCGGACGACATTTTGGAACTGTGCTAAAATAAGTCAATGAGCCAGGTAGGGCTGCAAGTCTAGGGGCAGGCCGGGGGCGCGCCTCCCACTTACTTGCCTGGGGAGGGGCCGCGAGGATGAATGCGCTATCGAAGCACCGGGTTTCGCGACTCTGGATGCTGAGCCTCGTCGTGGGAAGCCTGTTGGGCGTTGCCGCAATTAAGGCGACTGCCGCGCAAGGCACCCAGCAGCCGAATGCCACGCCTCCACCAGCGGTTGATAAGCCAAACACGCCGAAATCGGCTGGCGACCCTGAATCGAATCAAGTCACCGTCCGCAAGCCCGATATCCACGTTGCGCCGTTTTTGGTGGACGTAAACTTGGTGGTGATTAATGTGACCGTCACCGATCCGTTCGACCGGATCGTTACCGGGCTCGAGCAGAACAATTTTCAAGTATACGACGAGAAGGTTGAGCAGAAGATCGCATCGTTCTCTACGGAAGACGCGCCCATTTCGGTAGGCTTGATATTTGACAGCAGCGGCTCGATGAGTGATAAGATTCAAAAATCCAAGGAAGCAGCCTTACAGTTTTTCAAGACATCTAACCCCCAGGATGAGTTCATGCTCATCAACTTTAGCGACCGTCCGAACCTGATCACGGGCTTCACCTCGAAGTTCGAGAACATTCAGGACCGGTTGCTATTTGTGAAAGCGGGCGGGAGAACGGCGTTGCTCGATGCCATTTACCTGGGGTTGAGCGAAATGAAGAAAGCCACGACCAACCGGCGAGCCTTGCTGGTAATCTCGGACGGCGGCGACAATCACAGCCGGTATACGGAGAATGACATCAAGCGCGCAGTTCGAGAGTCCGACGTGCAGATCTACGCGGTCGGTATATTCGAGCCGCTGTCCTCTCGTGCACGCACGCCTGAGGAAGCAGGCGGTCCGGGCCTGCTGGCCGACTTGGCGGAAGTATCGGGAGGCCGGATGTTCAGTGTCGAGGATGCGAACGAGCTACCCGACATTGCTGAGAAAATTTCCATTGAGCTAAGGAACCAGTATGTGATCGGGTATCACCCCTCGAACCTGGTTCGCGATGGTCGCTGGAGGCGAATTAAGGTAAAGCTCGATCCTCCCCGGGGGTTGCCTCCGCTTCAGGTTTATGCGCGCACTGGTTACTATGCACCTACACAATAGTATGAACTTCAGGATCAGAAAGAAGTCTCGCGGTTTAGTCCCACTTTGCCTGGCCCTCACTTTCTGTAATTGCCTTCTCGCGCAAGCCCCCCAGCCTGCCAATCCGCAGACTCCGTCGCCTGAGAAGAAGGGCCGCGAATACACTATCAATGTTGACGTAAATATGGTCGTCCTTCACGCTACCGTCGTCGACAAGAAGGGACGAATGGTCAACGATCTCAAGTCCGACGACTTCCGGGTGTATGAGGATGGCGCGCTGCAGAAACTCTCAGTGTTCAGCCACGCCGACGTCCCGGTGACTATGGGCATTGTGATCGACGACAGCGGCAGCATGCGTGAAAAACGCCAGGCGGTAAATGCCGCCGCCTTGACCTTCGTGAAGACGTCCAATCCTCAGGACCAGGCGTTCGTGGTCAATTTCAATGATGTCTATTATCTCGACACTCCGGGAGATTTTGCCAGCAACATCGAAGATCTGAAGAGTGCTTTGGAGAAGATCGATTCCCGAGGAGGGACGGCGCTTTACGATGCCGTATACGCTTCACTTGACCACGTGAAGCTGGGCAACCGCGATAAGAAGACCCTGCTCGTCATTACGGACGGCGAGGACAACGCCAGCCGTTATACGTTCGACGAACTATTGCGCTACGCGCAGAAATCCGATGCCGTCGTTTATACGATTGGCCTTCTGGGGTCGGAAGAGCCCGGAGGCCTGTTCAAAATGCACGGCGGCAGCGCACATCGGGCCCAGAAAATACTCGAAAAGCTTGCTGAAGTCTCGGGCGGAGAAGCCTACTTTCCGAGATCCCTTGATGATGTACAGAGCACCTGCGAGCAGATCGCGCACGACATTCGCAACCAGTACACCCTGGCGTACTATCCCACCAATGCCAGAAAAGACGGCACCTTCCGCAATGTTCGCGTCGACGCCTTCGCCAGCGGCAATCACTCGAAGCTGGCCGTCCGCACACGTCCCGGTTACTATGCCCCGAAGCTGAACGCCACGACGGCTTCCGCCAGCGGCCAGTAGCGCCGGGGACGGGAACCTGACGCCGATTTCTCATCACGCGTCGGCGGCGACGAGGCTTCCGAAACTGCGGCAGAACCCTTGAATAGTATCATTCTGAGCCCTTCGCTTGTCATTCTGAGCGGAGCGAAGAATCTCGCTCTGCCGCTCAGGGTAAACTCCGCGAGGCATCTTGCTCTGAGCATTTTCAAGGCACTGCGAGATTCCTCGTCGCCTTCGGCTTCCCCGAAATTCACGTCATTCCCGCGAAAGCGGGAATCCATTGTACTGATAATGGGTCCCCGCCTTCGCGGGGACGACACCGATTTTCATTGCCTCGGATTGGCCGCAGGCCCATGATAACTCCCCAGGATGACAGTCAAACGCGTTTACCCGCTGACTGTTCAGTCCCGCTGCTTGAGGGCCTTGCCGATCATCTCAACTTCCCCTGGTCGCCAGTCACAGCCACACGACCACCGCTGCGTCTAAGCCGAACCTCCAACCCAAGTTGTCGTGACGATTATTCGATTAGGAGGCGACCTGTAACCTGCAAGTTGAGGCACTTCCGGCCTAGCTAATGTCCAGCTTGGTGACCTTGGATTCTCTTGCCTTGCTCGTGTTTTTCAATGCTGCAAAAACTGCTGCGCCTGCGAAAAGTCCACCTCCGAGTACGATGATTACCATGATTACACTTACCCTCCAAAGTTTGCGTTACTCACCTAGACACACTTTCTGGCGATTTGTTCCAGAAACTTCTGGTGTCGTTCCGAGCGCAGCCAGGAATCCCGCTCTGTTACAGGTCGCACCGTGCAAGGAACCTCGGCGAGATTCCTCGCTGCGCTCGAATTGACAGTACGTTTCTACTTCGCTTTAAAACTCGCTGTCAGCTTCATGTCACCCCACTGAATCGCAATCATTCCGCCTGCACCCGATTTCGTGAGGTTAACGGTGACCGTCTCGGCAGAGTTTGAAGCCTTGGTTTCCTTGAGTGGCGTCGAAGCCAGATCCTGCGCAGCGTCGTGGTCCGTTCCCCACTGCCCGTGCTGCTTGTTGAACACCAGCTTCCACGAATTGCCCTCCGCCTTCCCTACCCAAAGGCTGTACTCTCCGCTCGGAACCGTCGTGTCACCAAACTGGAGATCAGCCGCAGTCGAAAATGTGGTGGACTTGTCGGCTCCGAGCCGCCAGAAGTCACCCGGTTTCAACTGGTCGAGCAACTCGGATACCTTTCGTCCCTTCAGGGCAGGACGACCGTATTCCACGGAGACCATTTTTCCGCCAATGCTGATCTGCGTTGTTGCACGCGGATTGCGTTGTGCAAGTGCGCTCTCCACCGTAATTGCGAGCAATCCCAGTGCCAGAACCCCCATGAGAAGTCGTTTCATTTTCCCTCCTTGTTTTTTTGGATCCTCGCCGCAATTATACCGCGCCAGGGTGTGACTCGCCAGAATTCTTAGTCAGCGTAGCACAGGCACTCCTGCCTGTGCCCGGTAAGTAGGGGCACAGCCAAGAGTGGCCGTGCTACGTCCCCAGGTCTCGCAGGAAGTCTGACAGCTCCGGAGGAAGCGGCGCCGACAGGCTCACCGCCTGGTGCAGGCGCGGGTGCTGGAACTCCAGGGAACCCGCATGAAGAAAGGTGCGCGAAAGCGTCGGCGTTTCGCGGTCTCTAACACGCAACTTGCCCGGCGCGCCGTAAGTTGTGTCGCCGACGATGGGGTGCCCGATGGCCGCGAAGTGCACGCGGATCTGGTGCGTTCTGCCGGTTGCGGGGTGTGCCGTGAGCAGCGTAAAACCGGGGAATCGCCGCAGCACTTTGTATCCGGTAAGCGCCTCCCGCGGTCGCAGCCCCCCAACCTTCATGCGGGTGCGCCGAACGGGATCGCGCCCCACGGGCTTCGAGATTTGGCCCTGATCGCTCGTGAGGTTACCATGAACCAGAAGAATATAGGTCTTGCGGACGGTGCGCGATTTGAACTGCTCTGCCAGTCGCCGGTGGGCGGCATCGTTCTTCGCCACAACCACTAACCCCGAAGTCATCTTATCGAGACGATGTACGATGCCCGGACGGGACGCGTCGCCGCCCGCAGAAAGGGTCACAACGTGATATAGCAAGGCATTAACCAGCGTGCCTGATTTGACGCCTGCGCCAACGTGCACCACCATTCCCGCAGGCTTGTCCACCACCAGCAGATCCTCGTCCTCGTACACAATGGAAAGCGGCAAGGCTTCGGGCGAGGCCGCCAATTCCTCTCGTTCCGCGCGCACCGAGATAAGATCGCCGGCTTCGACCAATTCCCCGCCCTTGCGCGCCGGATGCTCGGAAATGCGGACTAATCCGGAGCGAATCAGCCGCTGTATCTGGCTGCGGCTCCAATCAGGCATTTGCCGGGTGAGGAAGATGTCCAGGCGTTCGCCGCTCTCGGAAACTCGGAATACGAATTGCGAGACCCGTGACGCTTCGGCCATGGCGAGAAAGAACAAGTGGCACAGGCACTCTTGCCCGTGAATGACGCTAGTGTCGCGTCTCAATAATTCGCAATTGAGGTCGAGACGATTCGGCCACGTGTCAGCAGCCCCGTCAGGGGCGCCATAAAGTAGCCCAGGGCGTGAGCCCTGGGTTGGACGGCCCTCGCCCCGCCTGCGGCACCCCTCTCCCGCCCGAGCGGGAGAGGGGCCTTGGGGGTGAGGGAGGACCTCACGAACCCACGGCTTACGCCGTGGGCTACTCGCTTAAGCCCGCTCCGCGGGCTAACAGATTCAACGAACTTCTAGGACAGGACGCTGGGAGTTCACCATGTAAAGCACAGGCACTAGTGCTTGTGCTACCTCTTTAGTCCAAAAAAAGCAACTCAAACACAAGGAACCCTGCCCCGACGACAATGGAAGCGTCAGCCAGGTTGAAGGTGTACCAGTGATACGACCGGAAGTAAACGTCGACAAAATCCACAACTCGACCGAATCGGACGCGGTCCAAGAGATTTGAAAGCGCCCCGCCCAGGATCAGGGCGAGTCCCATGCCCGCCACGCGACGAAGTTGCTGATTCCGCCAGACGACGCCGATGACCATGGCCAGCAGCAAGCTCGAGACGACGATGAGCACCACGGTCTTCCAGGCCGATGGCGATTCCGAGAACAAACCAAAGGCGGCGCCCGCATTCTTGGTGTGAACGAGATTGAGAAAGTGGGGGACCACAGGCACCGTGCTGTGTTCCGGAATTGAGGCCTCGACTGCGGCTTTGGTCACCTGGTCCGCAACGAATATTGCAATGGCGATCACCGCCCAAACCGCGCGTGAGAAGCGATTGACTCGAGTTGGCATAAACTAGTTTTCAGTCGTCAGTTTTCAGTCGACCGTACTGTCCCGCAGCAAGAGCTCATTGAAAGACCCTTTCTAATTCCAGCCCGTTTTTCGGAGCCCCGCCAGGGGCGCCAGAGTGTGGCCCAGGGCGCAAGCCCTGGGTTGGATGGCCCTCACCCCGCCTTCGGCACCCCTCTCCCGCTGGGGCGGGAGAGGGGACGGGGGAGAGGGCGCGGTCGTCTGACCCACGGCTTGCGTCGTGGGCTACTCGCTGCCGCCCGTCAGCTGACGGGCTGAATTCTTCAACGAGCTCTTGACGCAAAACGCTAATCTACCGCCGACGGCATTCAGATAAGCGCTCACCACGTACACCGGACCAGCGTCGAGAGCGGACGCAAACTGAGAACTGACAACTGACAACTGATCACTGACTACTGCTTTCTATCTCCCGCAACGCCTCCGAACACCTCTCGCACACCGTCGGGTAGCGGCTGTCTTTACCTACTTGCTCGGAGTAATTCCAGCAGCGTTCGCATTTGTTGCCCAGGGCCTTTTCGATCTTGATCTTCAGTCCGGGGATTTCGGTTTCCAGCGCGTCAGCCGCAGGGCTCGAGCAGAGCTCGACCTGCGAAACAATGAAGATTGTGGGAAGCGCCTTTTGATATTCCTCGAGCAGGCCCTTAACGTCACCCTCTGCCACGAGGCAGATCCTCGCTTCCAGCGAGCCACCGATGAACTTCTCCTGCCGCGCCACTTCGAGCGCCTTGAGGACGGCATTGCGGACTTCGATCAGGCGCGGCCACCTTTCCAGGCGCTCGGAATACTCGGGCGGAACTTGCGCTCGCAGTTCTTCGGGCCGCAGGTATCGGGTGAGATGCACGCTCTTTTCGCGCCCCTGAAGCCCCGGGAGATTCGCCCAGACTTCCTCGGCCGTGAACGGCAGGAGTGGAGCCACGGCTCGAACCAAGGCCTCAGCAATGTAACAAATCGCTGTCTGCGCCGAGCGCCGCCGCACGGAGCGGGCAGGAGCGGTATAGAGGCGGTCTTTGAGAATATCAAAGTAAAAGGCGCTCAAATCGACGGTGGCAAAATCGTAAATCGCCCGATACACTTTGTGGAAAGCATACTCCCCATAAGCGGCCTGGACTCGCTCGAGCAAGTCCGCCGTCCGCTCGAGCGCCCAGGCATCCAACTCCTCGAGCTCGGAGCCCTTCACGGAATCCTTTTGCGGGTCGAAGTCGTAAAGATTGCTCAAACAATAACGAAACGTATTGCGCAGTTTGCGGTAGGCCTCGGAGAGCCGGGCCAGCATGTCGGGTGAGATGGTCACATCCTCGCCAAACTCGACCGAAGCCACCCAGAGCCGCAGGATTTCAGCCCCGTGAGTCTTGATGACTTCATTGGGATCGATGACGTTTCCGAGCGACTTGGACATGGCCCGGCGCTCGGCGTCGAGAACCCAACCGTGCGTGAGGACCGCGCGATACGGCGCCATGCCGTGGGTGCCCAGAGCAACCAGAAGCGAACTGTGAAACCAGCCGCGGTACTGGTCCCCGGCTTCAAGATAAACGTCCGCGGGCCAGGGAAGGTCCGGCCTGTGCCCCAGCACCACGTAGTGGCTGGAGCCGGAATCGAACCAGACATCCAGGATGTCAGTCTCCTTTCGCAGCCGCGTGCCGCCGCACTCCGAGCACTTGCCCCCCTGCGGCAAGAGTTCTTCGACGCTGTGCGCGTACCAGGCGTCCGCGCCTTCTTTTCTGAACAACTGCACCGCGTGCTCCGCGAGCTTCGGATCCAGCAAGGGCTTCTTGCAGGTCTCGCAGTGGAAGACGGTGATGGGGACCCCCCACATGCGCTGCCGGGAAATGCACCAGTCAGGCCGCTCGGCAATCATGTTGGCGATGCGTTCTTCGCCCCAACTCGGCAACCAATGCACCTTCTTGATCTCGTCAAGAGCCCTCTCGCGCAACTCGCGGTGGTCGATATTGATGAACCACTGCTCGTTGGCGCGGAAAATCACGGGGTTGTGACACCGCCAGCAGTGCGGGTAGGCGTGACTCAGCCACCCTGCCGGCCCTACCAGCATTCCCTGGCTTTTCAGCAGTTCCGTGATAGGCTCGTTCGCCTCGAAAACCTTCTTGCCGAGATACTCCGGAAGCCCTTCGGTGAATTCTCCCCCGTCCCCAACCGGGCAGTAGGTGTCGAGCCCGTACTGTACGCCAGTGAGGTAGTCCTCCCGCCCGTGGCCGGGAGCGGTGTGGACACATCCCGTGCCGTCTTCCGCCGTCACGTAATTTGCCAGCACACCCAGGATTTTACGGTCCAGAAACGGGTGCTGCAGCTCGATGCGATCCAGTCTTCGACCGGGAATTCTGGCCAGAATCTCAGTGGCGTTGAGGCCCGTTTCCTGCATCACCGCCTCATGCCGCCGGCTTTCGACGAGGTACGCATCACCGCCGTCTTCCGCCACCGCCACGTACTCAAACTCCGGGTTAAATGCCACGGCCATGCTGGCAGGAAGCGTCCAAGGAGTGGTGGTCCAGATGATGACGTAGAGCTTGCGCCCCGCGAGCGCCGGGTCCAGGCTAGCTGGGTCCGTCAATACCGCGTATCGCACATAGATCGAGCGGCTGCGGTGGTCTTCGTACTCCACTTCAGCCTCCGCCAGCGCGGTCTTGCAGGAAATACACCAGTACACCGGTTTCTTGCCGCGGTAAACATAGCCGCCCGCTAGAAATTTCAGGAAGGCCTCCGCAATCTCCGCCTCGTACTCGAAATTCATTGTAAGGTAGGGCTTGTCCCATTCGCCGAAGACTCCCAGGCGCATGAAATCCTGCCGCTGAATATCAACGTACTTCGCCGCATAGCGCCGGCAGGCTTGCCGGATATCCACTACGCTCATCTGCGCTTTCCGTCCCCCAAGCTCTTTGTCGACGTAGATTTCGATCGGCAACCCGTGGCAATCCCAGCCCGGCACGTAAGGGGCGTTGAATCCCTCCAGGGTCTTCGATTTGACGATGAAATCCTTCAGAATCTTGTTGAGTGCCGTCCCCAGGTGAATCCGGCCGTTGGCATAGGGCGGTCCATCGTGCAAAGTGAAGATAGGCGCATCCTTACGGGCGGCGCGAATCTGGCCGTAAAGGTCGCCCTTCGCCCATTCGGCCAGCCATCTGGGCTCATTCTGAGGGAGATTGGCCTTCATCGAAAAATGAGTTCGGGGAAGGTTAAGTGTCTGCTTCAGGTCGAGCGTCTTCTGCATTCGTCCTCCGCTGAGTGAGTCAGCACGTATTATAGAGAACGTGTAAAGAGGGTGTCTAGCTGAGATGCAACTTCTGACGCCTTTACTGCGTCAACGAGTGTGGCGTGTGGAGATTGCGTTTACCGGTAGCGCTGACCTTTAGGTCAGCACGTGCCGACCTGAAGGTCGGCGCTACGCCGGCTTCAATGCGTCGAGTGCGTCGGTCGAAGCCACGTCATCCGCCTGACCGCGGGAGAGCCCGCTTGAACTGCGTTGACATAAGTCAGGCTGTGGTAGAATGGGTTTGAGAAGAAAACAAAGGAATAATTGATACCCGATGCAACTTCGGAGGGCCTGAGGCCATCATTGAATTAGGGCCAGGAGAATTGCTGTAGAGTTTTTGAAAAACGCCCAGGGGACACGACATGAGTGTGACGGCAACGAGCGATACCCAGGTCGGCGCCAAGGCGGAGGGCAACCCTCCCGGCGCCGCCCACAACCCGGAACCCGAGTATCGCCTCACTTTTGTGGATTCGGCGCTTCCGCCGGTTTCTCTTTTCCGGCAGATCTGGCAGTCGCTCCACGAACCGAAGAGCACCGTTCCAAGAGAATATTACCGCGGAAAGGTCACTTTGCCGGCTACGGACCTGCGTCCTTGGATTTTTGACCTTCCCAGCCAACTCAAGTCGCTCTTTGAAAAGCCGAAGATCAACAGTGAGTATTACCGTGGCGAGATGGACCTGCCCGCCACGGACATGCGTCCCTGGATCTTCGACATCCGCAATCAATTGAGGGCGCTATTCGAGAAACCGAAGCCTCCCTCGATCCCGATTACCTCCCACCCCGTCGACGTGCCCAACATGTGGCAAGACTACCAGCCGCAGTCGGGTTCCTGGATGAATTCCCTGCTGGTCCACCTGGTGGGCGTTGCGATCATCATGCTGCCGTTCCTGATCTCCGGGTTCAAAACGCCGGCCAAAGTATCAGCGAAGAGTGAAGTGATCGACATTTCGCCCTACTTGGCCGAAATCGAGGCGGCGGGCAAGAAGGCCGGGGGTGGCGGCGGTGGTGGTGACCGCTCACCTACGCCAGCCTCGAAGGGCGCAGTGCCCAGGTTTTCGAGGACACAAGTTGCTCCCCCCATGGCGGTAATTCGAAATCTTCACCCCATCCTGCAGGTCGAGCCTACCTTGCTCGGCCCGCCCGAGTTGAAACTCCCCCAGATGGCTTCCAATTTGCCCAACTGGGGCGATCCGCAGGGTGTTGCCGGACCGCCTTCCAACGGGCCGGGAACGGGTGGCGGCATAGGGTCCGGTGAAGGTACCGGAATCGGGTCCGGCAAAGGCGGCGGGTTGGGCCCCGGAGAAGGCGGCGGCACGGGCGGAGGAATCTATAGCGTCGGCGGCGGCGTCACCGCCCCTATCCCCATCTTTAAACCTGAACCGCCTTACTCCGAGGAAGCTCGGAAGGCCAAATATCAGGGCACCGTGGTGCTTATGATCGTCGTAGACGCCCAGGGCAACGTTACCGACTGTAAGGTGGTAAGGCCTCTCGGCCTGGGGCTCGATGAAAAGGCCACGGAAACTGTGCGGACCTGGAAATTCAAGCCCGCTATGCGCAACGCCACCCCAGTTCCAGTGCGCGTCATCGTGGAAGTCAGCTTCCGCTTGTTCTGACAGAGCTGTCAACAGTTGACAGTCGATAGTTGACAGTCAAGAGTTTAGATCGGCAATTATTGTCCGCAGTTGGCAACCGGAATCAAGTAACAAAAATCTACAAACTTCGTGTCGCGCATCCGCAACGATCCGTGTGCCTGAGTTTGGATTTGTAGCGTTGAGTTTATCTCGCCGAATGGTGGGTGAAGCCGCCTCTACTTCGAAATGAGACACTACCCTGCGACCGTTAATTGAACTCCAACCGATAGCTATGGTAATGTAAGTCATCGATCCTGGGAGGTCGTCTAACGGTAGGACTGCAGACTCTGGATCTGCGTATCGGGGTTCGAATCCCTGCCTCCCAGCCAGTCATTCGAAAGTGCTTCTTTGAATCCGCCCGATTTCCGTGGCATTCCTTCTTGCGGCTGTCTGGCGGATTCTTGCGGACTGGTGGCTGCGTCGAGCTTGTCCACGAATGCCACATTCGCGCCGGGTATCAAATCGCCGTAAACGTCCACAGTCACTTGGATCGAACTATGTCCCATCTGGTCCCGTATGTAGGCAAGCGAGGCGCCCACCTGGATGAGCAAACTTCCATAGCTGTGACGAAGATCGTGAAAGCGGATCTGGCGGAGCCCTGCATGCGAGACCAGTGGCTTGAATACCCGTTCGGAGAAATTGTTCATCTCGATCGGCGTGCCAGCTTCTGACGGGAACACAAGCACATCGGAGATATCGGACTTGCCCTCAGTGAAAGCTTTGACAAGCCTGTCATCCCGCAACTGCAGAAGGACACGTCTGACCTCCCGGCTTATGTCGACCCGCCGGGGCTTCTTGTTCTTCGGGGTCAGCATTTTGTGCGACCAGCGCCGATCACAATTCCGCTGCACAACAATGTAACGGTCCTCATCGTCCTCTCTGTCGCCAAATTGAATATCGCCCCACTGCAGGGCTGCAATTTCTCCCTGGCGAAGACCTGCCCGAACCGCGGTGAAGATGAGCGCATAGTCGGCCAGGGCGAACTGCGCTCTGGCGGCCTCTAACAGCCGCTCAACTTCCTTCGGCTTGAGCGACGTAGCCTCCACGTGTTACCTTTTCCGATTTCACAAAGCGGCCAAGACCCTGCTCCGGGTTATGCTCGATTAATCCATCCTCGACGGCTCCATTCAGTGCCGCGCGAAGTGTCGTAACCGCCAGGCGTATCGTGTTCTTGGCAAAGCCGCGCCCCTTGACCTCCCAAATAAGTTGCTTTACGTCTTCCCGCTCGATAGTGTCGAGCCTCGATTCCCCAAACCTTGGCAATACATATAGCCGCAAGAATTGTCCGTAAAAGCCAGCTGTGCTTGGCTTACGTTCATGCCCGACATGCGCCAGCCACTCCTTCGAATACTCCGTAAAAGTGGGTAGTGCGGGCGCCTGATGTTCCAGTAACTCTCTCCCACCGAGCGCGAGGCGCACCTCCACTTCGCGCCTCACCCGTTCGGTGGCAGCGCGACTGCCGACGGCGATGGTTTTGCGCTGGCCTTTGTGATCGATGACTACACACCAAGCGCTGTAGCCGTCTGGCTTTCGAACTTTAACTCCCATGGGCTAACCCTTGGAGAACTCCGCGTACGATACCATCAAGATCGATGGCATCCAACGGCCTCACCCGGTGCCTTCCGAGCCAGGCGTCTAGCTC
This sequence comes from uncultured Acidobacteriota bacterium, assembly GCA_963838915.1. GTDB lineage: Bacteria > Acidobacteriota > Terriglobia > UBA7540 > UBA7540 > CAVROP01. Next base: position 2,949 of record CAWIUZ010000281.1, on the reverse strand, counting down.
CGATCGTCGCACGAGGAGCTTGCCTCCGTCCCGGACTGCCGGTAGCGCATCGACAGACGCATGAATCCACGTTCTGACAGTCCTCTCAGAGACGGCGGCGTACTGTGTTACCTGTCTCAGTCCCAGCCACTCGGTCCCAATTCTTGCGCCTCCATCTTGTTTCATACTGAACTCTCGACTCACTGCCCGATACACCGTATTCCCCGGAGCCGTGGAGGGCGGAGTGCGGTTTTCGACATGGGTGACTCTCGCCATCGCACGGTCGCCGATTAAGCGATGGGACATTGATGGTCTAGCTCGGCTTACCGTTTTCGCCGACTTCGGATTCCAGAATTTGCCTTGCTGTTTGCTCAACATAATAGTCCGCAACGGGCCCCGCGGTTCACATCGCTTTCTGGAGACGGCGCCCGGCGTCAGTTTTCGAAGGCAGAGGGTCCGGCTGGTTTTTCCACAGCCGAGTGCGCTCATGGCGGACAGCGCGCCGAATCTGATTCCTGGCGTCGCGGTCATGTTGTCTGCTGCCGCTGAGCGCCATCTTTGGGCTGGAAAGAATGCGATCGAGCTCTGGGTAACATTGCTCCCAAACAATACGATCCGTTACCTCGCCGAATTCGTTTAGCTTAATCTCGCCAAGGTCATTCAGCTGAAAGTCAACCAAGCAGGTTTCCAGCGGGACCAAGAAGGACGGATGCGCTCCTGCCCATTCGTCAAGCTGGACAAGCGCTTCTCGCCGGGTGTTTGCCGTTACTATCGAAAAGTCACCGTTCGGCCATCGACACAGAAAGACCCCGGTTTCGAATTCGTCCAGTTCCGCTTCCCTTCCCCCTCCTTCCTCGTCTTTCATACTCCTACCCTCTTGTTCCTCCACATCGTTTTCCTCTTGTGGGCCCGGTTCTTCTCGTTGGGGCGCAAGGCACGTTACAGCCGTAACCTCAACGCCTGCCTGCTTAAGTAGATCATTCACCCCAATAAGTTCCATAATCGCTGTTTCTACGTCTGGTATGAGCTCTTCAACGGAGACGTCGCGCCAACGCTCGCCCTTATCATCCAGAGGTATGGTCGCTTGGCCCACCTCACCGAATTCCTCACGAGCAATTTGCATAGCCCTATGCTCAACGCTCCCATCTAATGCGACCTCAACTTGAAGCTTGATTTTCTTCCTCATCGTTGATCCTCTTAGCCGCGTCATTCGAACCGTCCTCGGTAGAGCACTTGCCTGCGAAGCAAGGGGTCGGGTGTTCGAATCACCCCGGGCGTACCATAACCAACATGAATCCAATGAGATAGAAGTACCCCCGAGGATGATACCGAAAGGCGAGTACCATTTAGGTACCACTTGCTTTCACGACAAGAGGTCTACGATTTCGGCACCGCACCTCAAAGGGTAGTAACACATTTGCTTTCAGTGGAATACACCTTACGCGAGGCTTGGTTCCTCGAATTCCTTATCCCCCACTGATATGGGCCTTGCTTCTGCTGCACTCCCTGGAAACAGCGGCATTCGATTCACCTCATCCAAAGTCTGCCGGGGTGACAGCCGCCGGTATGCGAGAAAGACCGCGCCAGGGTTTCTTCCCAATCAAACTATCGTCGCGGAACTTCAGCCCCTCGATCCCTGTGGGACTCCGTCCGAGAAGGGGACTTTCGGTCGCGATCATAGCTGAGTTGTACCCGTCCCTTTAACGGCAGATTGCGCCGCCCCTTTTGCAGCCGGAGGAAAGAATCATGCCTTATTATGATGGGTCTGCTGTCTTGGCAAAGTCAGGAGAAGATGTCACTGACTTCCCGATCAGTACCGCCCATTCAAAACCGGCATAAATGCTGATCCTCGACCGCAGCTGTGTGCCAATCATGTGCGGCCTTCGACGCAAAGGGCCAGGCAGAGTTACGACCGCCACCTCCAACGAGATCGATGTGGACACACCTCTCGCGCGGGGTCGCAATCTCTCGAGTACAAAATAGCTACTTGGGCGTTCCGAACGTTTTTTTCAATGACGTGGAATTGCCAACCGTGCCGCAAAGTCAATGAGATACCCTTATTTGGCCAGATTGTTAAACCGTGGGTCAGAGATTTCAATCGCCCCACTTCTACTATTAGTTTCACTTGTTTAGCCCTAACCCGATTGACCGACCAAGTGCCGATGGGTGCAACCAAACAGAGGTTCGTGCGTTCAGGCGCAGTTCTTTCACGTGCTGCGCCGTGTCAGGGTTAGCCGCTCAAACCGGCTGCGTGCACCTCTTCATCGTGGTGTGTAATCAGAGTGTTGGAGCATTTGGTTCTGCACAGCCATAGTGGGTCCGGCATGGTGGACAATCGAGGAGAAGGTGAAGATGCAGTTTTTCCGGGCAATGCAGGTCGCTTGCTGCTTGTGATCCGGAAGAGACTACACTAGGTCTTTGACCGCATGAAAAGATTCTATAATATATTGTTTTTGGGTAATCTTTGGGTCTATACTGGGGCATGTCGCGACGCCCCCTTGAGGTGAAAGTATCTGCAGAAGATCAGAAGCAGCTTCGGCAACTTTTGCGAGCTGGGATTCAGCAGGTGCGCGTGGTCCTGCGGGCCCTCGCCTTGGAGCAGTTGTCGGCGGGCTTGACCGCGCCGAGGGTGGCCAAGATGGTGCATCTGACCCCGCAAGCGGTGCGGCGGATCGTCCATCGGTATAAGCGCGGCGGGTTGCCGGGTGCGCTTTACGAGCGGCAAGGGCGGGGTGCCGAGCAACTGTTGGACGAACCGCAGAAGCAGCGGATCGTTGCCATGGTTTGTAGCCAGCCGCCAGAAGGCTATGCCCGTTGGACCGTCCGTCTGGTCGCCGAACAGGCCGTCAAACGCAAACTGGTGCCCCAAGTGGGCCGGGAGACGGCGCGGATCTTATTGCTCAGCCACGACCTCAAGCCGTGGCGGGAAAAAAATGTGGTGCGTGGCGGAGCTGAATCCGGAGTACATCC
>CAWIUZ010000280.1:0-6423 GCA_963838915.1 uncultured Acidobacteriota bacterium | reverse complement strand
CCCAGAGAGAGGCCGGGGAAGGTGACTTCCAAGCGTGCGCCATCGGTCTTGACCCGGCAGCTCTTGACTTGGAAACTGGCCGTGGCCCGGCGAATTTCCTGTGCCGTCCGGGGCAAGTCCAGATTGGTGCCGGGAGTTCCCGGAACCTCCAGCGGCGCATCCCAAAAGGCATTCCACTTCTCCCTCTCGACAACGTCGGGCGTCATGGAGATTCCCAGGGCGCGGAGAGGCCCTGCCTGCTGCTCGGAGAGGCGCCGCCGGCCGCTGACCACATCGAACTCGGGCGAAAGATTGCGCGCCAGCACCCTCCAGCCGGCCGCGCCTTTGCGGACCGCAAGTTCCCTTACCACAGGCTGACCCTTCACCACGGCGAAGGCAGCGCGCAACTGCTGGTCGCCTTCTCCCTGCCAGGTCACCTGCAATTCCCCCGCGACTACCGCCGCTTTCAACCCGGCGAGCGGCTTGTATTCGTGGAGGTCGCATTCAACTCCTTGGCACAGCGCCAGGCTGGCGTGCAGAGTTATCATCAAAACAAGCTGGTAAAGTCTCATAGGGAGTGGCCTTTCCAATGGACAATCCGAAGCAGCAATTTAACACCAGATCGAAATCCTGCGTGTCAATTTTCATCCGCACAGGGTTGGGGATCCTCCTCAACGAATTCCTGCCGATGATGCCATCGGCCTCCAGTCGGAGGGTTGCCGCGATCTCGCGCGGCAAAACTGAAGAGCACGTCGGCCGCCCGCAAGTCCAAAACAAGGGTAACGCTTTTTTCTCCCCATGCGGCGAAAAGGCATCGATGCACTTGACCTTCACGCCCGCTTTCCATGCATAATCGAGCCTTTAGATCTTACGCTTACCCTATAATACTCTGTCGATGCTTGTGACGCGGTCGGGCGAATGTGTAAGGATCGTCCGGGGAAGTGAAAGGGACAAGGCAAAGGAGGTTGGCATGTCGCTGAGTCGAAGAAGTCTGATGTCTCGATTGATGATGGCGCTGGGAAGTTCGCGGATGGGGAAGGTTGAGGCCAGAGAACTGGCTCCCGGTCATCTTATTGGACTTGACCAGCCGAGCGATCGACCCCAGTACGGCGCGACCCAAGCCGGCGGGAGCACGGTCGTAGGCGGATATATCCGCCCAGGAACCATCGAAGTGGTCCAGCAGGAATTCGAAGTTGTGGTCGTAGGAGGCGGCATCTGCGGCACGTGTGCGGCGATCAGTGCAGCTCGAAATGGCGCCCGCGTAGCATTGGTTCACGAGCGTTCGACGCTCGGCGGAAACTCTTCCAGCGAGGTCCGGCTTTATCCGGAGGACACCTGCGACTTCACACCTTGGATCAAAGAGTCAGGCCTCCTTGAAGAGATTCGAACCGAGGAGCGGGTTCGTAATTGGGAGCCCTACATTGAAGGAATGATGAATTGTCACTGGGACCTTGTCCTTTACGAATGGGCTACGCGGGAAAATAACCTCACCTTGTTCCTGAACACCACGATGCGAGAAGTAAGAATGCTCGACGACGCACACATTCTCGCCATCCACGGGGCGCAGTTAGGAACTGAAAAGGAATTCATAATCAAAGGAGCCCTCTTTATAGATGCCACGGGGGATGGCGTTTTGGGTTATCGCGCTGGGGCGGACTTTCGCTGGGGCGCAGAACCCTACGAGACTTACCAGGAACCACTGGCTCGCGAACTCCCGAGCAATCAGCTCATGGGAAACACACTTTACTTCCGCGCCCGCAACACCGGAAAGCCCGTGGAATTCAGAAAACCGGAATGGGCAGCCGAGTTTGACACTGAGGCCGATTTAACTGAAAGGGATCATGGCGGCCTCGATCTGCTCGACAATTCCACGATTGAAACAGGGTACTGGTGGATTGAAGTGGGCGTTCCCCTCCACCCCATCAAGGACAACGAAAAGATCCGGCATGAGGCGCTTCGGCAATTGCTGGGCGTATGGGATCACATCAAGAACCGGTGTACAGCCGGTCAAGTCCGGGCGAGGGCCGCGAATTACGCCCTGGAGTTTGTCGGCTTTTGGCCCTACAAGCGGGAGTCGCGGCGCATTATTGGCGACTACGTCCTTCGTCAAGAGGATGTGCGCAATCCATCCATCCGGGATGATGATATCGCCCACGGAGGCTGGGGAATCGACATCCACGTCCCCGGAGGAATATTGCAGAGAAGGACGCCGCCTTACCCGGAGCCGAGCTCCGATGCGAACTGGCCGAAGCTCGGCACAATACCGTATGGGATTCCGTTGAGATGTTGCTACTCACGCAATATTCTAAATCTGTTAATGGCAGGGCGTCCGATAAGTACAAGCTATATAGCATTTTCTTCATCGCGTGTACTTACGACGGGTACGGTGGTCGGCCAAGCCGTTGGCGCGGCCGCCGCGCTGTGCCACCGATACTCCTCTGCGCCGAGAGATATTGTTCGGAGTCATGCCGCAGAATTGCAGCAGTTGCTCATTAAACAAGATGGCTTTATCCCGGGAGTTGCAAACCGCGACCTTCGAGACCTGGCGCGCACCGCTCAGGTGACTGCCAGTAGCGAAGGCCCCTTGGCATTCCCCAGGTCGGATTCGTTTCGAGCCGCAGGACTTCCGCTCGCGCAACTCTTTCCCGTTTCGACGGACCATATCGACGCAATAGAACTTCTCTTGAAGTCGACGCTGAAGGCTCCTGCAGAAGTGAAATTGGCTTTGCGAGACGCGGAGCACGTCTGGGACTTCCGCGCCTCCGGTGATTTGGCCAGTAGCTCCGCAGTGATCCAGCCGGGTTTTGAAGGATTCATTCGATTCGCATTGAATACGAAAACCAAGCCCGGGAAGTTCTATTATGCATACATAGGCGGTCACGAGGGCATCGCGTGGGCATTGCATGCCGACGAACCCGGCAAGCCTTCGCTGGTACCTGTGGGTACAACCCCCGCAGACCTCCCGGGCGGCAACCGCTGGCGGCCATTAGCGGGTGGCCAGTCCTTTTGTATCCGTCTATCCCCCGAGCAGCGGCCATACTCGCCCGCCAACCTGGTGCGTGGCAGTACGCGCCCCGATCTTTGGACTAATTTTTATACGTCCGACCCGGCACAGCCTTTTCCTCAGTGGATTGAGTTGTCGCTCTCCCGCCCAACCAGGATCAGTCAGATCCACATTACGTTTGACACTGACGTTAACCGTCACATTGACCTGCCACTTTTCCGGTCGTACGAATGCGTAAAGCAGTACGACGTCGCAGCATGGGTCGACAGTCAATGGAAGGTAGTGGCGGCCGAGGGAAACAACTATCATCGGAAGAAGGTTCATTCTTTCGATCCGGTTGTGTCCGATCGCATCAGGCTCAACTTCCACTCGACCTACGGGGCCAAAGCCGCACGGCTCTACGAAGTGAGAGTATACGAGGCCTAGCAGACTCGCTGACGCAGCTAGTTCTTACTTGCAGAAGTAAGCGTTATTATCTGTTTGGCGTCGGAAGGGCGGGGCTTCAGCCCCGCCGCTCGAGTTTCTACATTCCTGGGAGCGCGCGCTTCCAGCCCGCATCTCGCATCTGGGCAAGCGGGCTGGAAGCCCGCGCTCCCAGGCTTTCCGGGCATGAAATGGCCACGGACTCACAAATGTAGAAACTCCAGGGGCGGAGCTGAAGCCCCGCCCTTCCAGCACTCAGAATAATTGCGCTTATTAACACAACTAAGCACTAGCGTCCTGTCCCAGTGATTCGCAATATAAGTCGAGACGATTCGGCCACGCGTCAGCAGCCCCGTCAGGGGCGCCAGAAAGTAGCCCAGGGCGTGAGCCCTGGGTTTGACGGCCCTCACCCCGCCTGCGGCACCCCTCTCCCGCCCGAGCGGGAGAGGGGACGGGGGTGAGGGAGGGCCTCACGAACCCACGGCTTACGCCGTGGGCTACTCGCTTACGCCCGTCAGCTGACGGGCTGACGTATTCAACGAACTTCTGGGACACGACACTAGCGGGAACTCGTGAACGCCAGCCCATTAATGTCTTGACCCCGCATTTCCACTGTCACGCTGCGGGGCGTGAATACCTTTCCTTTTTGCGAGGGGGTGACGGTGCGCCTCGAATCAATCAGGCCTGCTAGAACGAATCGGCCGGTGTCGTCCGTGTATGCGAAATGAAGGTTGCCGCTGCCGATGCGGACATGCGCGAGAGGTTGGCCATCCGCACTTGTGATGCGTCCGCGAATGGTGTGCGTGCCGGGTTGCGTTTTGAGTATTTCTTCTACCCATGATCGCAAAGCTCTTCGGGCGGGGTTATCGCGAAGGGTCCACGCGTCATTGTGGTTTCGAAACGGAACGGCCAAAAACGTGAAGGGGGCGATGATTCCCGTGGAGTCGATGTACGCCCGCTCATCCTCTACGGAACGCTCCTGGCAGACGAAGGATGCCCGGCCTCTCAGACGCTTGAGCCTTTCGAGTGCAGACTCACGATCGCTCCCAGGCCAGTCCCACCGCCGCACCCCGTCGTAGTGGCTGTATGGAATAAACGCGAGCCACATATCAGCAATCTCGTCGTCATGCAGGCCGATGTAATTGCAAGCGATCGCGCCCCGCGAGAATCCGGCTAGAATCACCCGCGAGGGGTCGCCGCCATACTCCTCACAAACCGACCTTACCGCCGTCTCGCAGTAGCGCACCGTAGCTTCAGTGTCGCCCCACCACAGGATCTGGTTTCGCCGCTCCTCGGAATTCACGAAGGGCATGCAAACCCAGATAAAGTGCTTCCCGCCCGAGATGCCGAAGCCAAGCTTCGAGCCTTCCAGTCTGCCGCTCGAAACATCTCCAAACTCGCTGGTGTACGGACCGTTGCCGGCGTATTCGACGATCACCGGGTACCGTTCGCCCTTCTTCCAATCCAAGGGAAGGTAGAGCGCGTGATAGATATCGGTCCCCTCAAATCCCGGACAGGTCTGACGCACGCGGCGGCCCGGTGCTGCAGCACCCAAGGTCATCGGCGGTACCGTAAGATCCGGCAGAGTGTCACGGAGGTCCGGAAATGCCGACGTATTGGAGTCCTCACTCTGACTCTTCGTTGCCGGCACAACCATGGCAGAGAGCAATAACACACATGTGACATATGCAAGCGCGGCACGAAAAGCCAATCTGGGGGATCGGGTCATGCGGTATCCTGGTTTCATTCTAAGCACGTAGATACTCCAGGTCACGTGCGGCGGAATTAACGCTCACGCCGCTCCGAGTTATTCACCTCGCTAGCCTTTTGCTTTTCCGCGGCCTCCTTCAATGCCTTGTCAGCGTCCGGGTAAGCGGGTTGCAGTTTCAGGGCCATTTCAAACTCAGAAATGGCGGCCCCTGTATCTCCCTCGAGCAGCAATGCCCGCCCAAGATTGAGGTGAGCTTTGGGATTGGCTGGCTGGACGGCTAAGGTAGCGCGGAATTCGGTGATGGCAGGCTTAAGCTTGCCTTCCGAGGCCAGCACCAAACCTAGATTGTAATGGGGTAATACATAATCCGGTGCGAGTTCAATGGCCCTCCTGAAATTGGACTCGGCCGAATCGAGATCTAATCTCTTCATGCAGGAAAGACCCGTATTGTTCAGAAATCTAGCTTCATTTTTCTTCTTCTCTGTTTGGTGCAGTATCTGGGATTTCTGAAATTCAATTTGGGCAGCCTCCGAGTGTCCCGCGAGAGACATCGCTCTCGCTAAGCTAAAGTGGGCCTTCTCGGAATCAGGACTCAGTCGAACCGCTTGCCTAAGCTCCGCCGTCGCAAGTTCGACTTGCCCTTGCTCGGTCAGCAACAGGCCCAGTTGCAAATGAGCATCCGCGTCATTGGACCGAAGCGCTATAGCGTTACGGAACGCTTCGATCGCGCCGTCCGCATCGCCGCGATACTTCAGCGTCTGCCCTAGACCGAGGTATGCCTCGGGATAGTTCGGTTTGTGGTTGAGCGCCTGTTGGAACTCCGCCACGGAGTCATCAGGCTTATCCAATGCAGCGAGGGCTGACGCCAAGTGTGCATGAGCCTCGGCGAAATCAGGCTTGTACATGAGAGCTTTTTGGAACGCATCGCGCGCCGACGAGGGGTCTGCCTTATCCGGCCAGTTGGCGAGCAACACGCCTAGATGGTAGTAGGCTTGAGGACAACAAAATCGGAGTTCAATCGCTCTTAGGAATTCGGACTTAGCCCCCTCGAAGTTACCCTCTTTAGCGAACGTGAGGCCAAGATTATAATGACCGCCACCGTCAGTCGGACTCAGCTGCAACGCCTGCTGGAATTCAACAATCGCCCCCACGAAGTCGCCCCTCACGCGCAGGGCCTTCCCAAGGGCGATGTGGGCAGAGGGTGAGTCCGGGTTCAGTTTGAGGTTGGACTGGAGCTTTTCAATCGTTGTGCTGAGGTCGCTGCTTTCCAGCAACACCAACTGAACCAGTAAAAGACAAAAAAAAT
>CAWIUZ010000279.1:0-5630 GCA_963838915.1 uncultured Acidobacteriota bacterium | reverse complement strand
GGAGTACTCTGGGAACGCTATATCCAACTGACCCAGATTGAAGCGGCCTTCAAAACCTTGAAGAGCGAACTGGGACTGCGTCCGATTTATCACCAGGTGGAGAAGCGGGTGGAAGCCCACATCTTCGTGGCCTTCCTGGCCTACGCCCTTTCGGTGACCCTCAAGCAACGGCTGGCCGCCTTAGCGCCGGGCCTGACGCCCCGCGCGGTGCTGGAAAAACTGGCCACCCTGCAGATGCTCGATGTCTGCCTGCCCACCACCGACGGTCGTTGGCTGATCATGCCCCGCTACACCCAGCCAGAACCGGATCAGTCGTTGATGCTGCACCAGCTTAACCTCACCTTGCCTTCCCAGCCCCCACCCCGGATCAAGGCCCCCCAGGAGGCTGCCCAGCCCCAGTCGCCGAGGCTGAAAATGTAGTGCCGACCTGCAAGATCGCTTTGATGAAAAGAAAACACTTACGACTTCAATATGCCCTCAACTGCGAAAGTTCGGCTAACGCTTGGTCGAGCGGCTCGGACTGCTCTGAGTGCGGGTTTGTTTCAGTCCTGAAGCAAGACGGATCAGGGTTGGACTACTCGACCTTCGTCAATAGTGGGTCACCGACTCCAGTGGGTTATTTCGAAGATTGGGTGAACGGTCTCGCGGTTGACGGTGCCGGCAAAATTTACGTTACTGGGTGGACCCAGGATATCAACTGGCCGAGCGCTGGGTTCCAGTCTGCTTGCGCCGCACCGGAGAACGTAAGTACCCTTGCCAATGCACGATGTGGCTTGAGTGCGTTCGTGGCCAAATTTGACCCTTCCCAATCGGGCGCAAATTCACTCACCTACTTTTCCTACCTGGGCGGGTCAGGCATCAATTTGACGATCCAAGGCTCGCAAGGACAACCGATCAGCTATGGCTGGGCTCCTTCAGGACACGGGGTACGCCATCGCTGTGGATGCCAACCAGGTCGCTTACGTCACCGGTCGGACAAGTTCTCCGGATTTCCCGCTTCAAAACGCGTACCAGCCAACCTTTGGAGATTCCGCCTCCGTCGCCGCAGTCCAGGCTGTGCTGGGCGCTGGCGGGAACTACATCGCGAGCGTTACTGATCCCTACGATTGCGCTCAATCCTGCGCGGACGCCTTTTTGACGATTGTAGACACAACCCAATCCGGCGCGGCTTCTCTTCTCTCCAGCACCTACCTCGGCGGTATGGGTTTTGACCAAGGGAACGCCGTTACCGTGGACACTACCGGCGCGGTTTATCTCACTGGCCAGACCGAAGCGCCCATAGTGGACGGGGGCGCCCCATTCCCGAATACGAATTCCAGTTCTTTCACACAAGGTAACACCTTCGAAGGCTCGACCATCGGTGGTACGGCATTTGTAATGAAGTTTGCGCAGGGCGCCACGTCACCCAGTTACTGCTTTTACTTTGGGGCTCCCCCTGGTGCGTCAGAGGGCTCCGGCATCGCCGTCGATGGGAATGGCGACGCTTTCGTCGTCGGAAACGCCCTCTACCTGCCCCCCTTGATGAATCAATGGCCTGACGAGTTTTACAACTGCGGCGGCGGATGCGGATTCGTAGCTGAGTTTAACCCCAATGGTGGGACATTGTTTTCGACTTTCCTGGGCGAGACCCCCTATTCTTCGGCTGACGGGATCACCAGCGTCGCTTTAGATAGCTCAGGAAACGCATACTTGGGTGTTCTCGGAACCAGTGAATTCTTGTCGTCTTCCACCCTAGTCCCTACCTCAAGCTTTGGTGGAGCGTTCGTGGTGAAGCTCAGCCCGGCCAACGCCGCAGGCATGCTGCCGATTCCGGCGAGCTTAAACATCGGGAGCCAACCAGTGGGAACGACCAGCGGTTCCCTGACCGTGACACTGACGAATACCGGCAGCGCTGCGCTCAACATCACTGCCATTTCAGTAGCTGGCACAAACGCCGCGGACTTTACCATAACCAACACTTGTAGCACTCTCCCGGCGTCCGTCGCGGCGAGCTCTGGGTGTGGCGCCAGTGTGACCTTCACCCCTTCGACCGCCTCAGCCGAAAGCGCCTCCATCATCGTCAGCGATAACGCAGTTAGCACTTCGCAGGCCATCACATTGACGGGTACCGGAACGGCGGCGGCCACCACGACGACTGTCGCCGCCCCGACCATCACCTATGGCAGCGCGGCCGGCATAACGGTTTCGGTCACTTCTAGCCAGGGTACTGTCACCGGCAACGTTTCATTGAGCGTGGACGGGGGCGCTTCTCTTACCCAGGCGCTTTCCGGCGGGTCAACTGTCTTTAGCATCAGCGGCCTTGGAGGCGGCAGCCACAGCCTGAGCGCGAGCTACGCCGCACAGGGTAGCTTCGCGGCTAGTTCGGCCACCGGCGCCCTGCAGGTTAACCAGGCTCAACCTACTGTGAGCTTCACCGGTGCACCGGCCAGCGCTGCGTATCAGTCGATGTTTGCGGTTGTGGCCACAACTAATGCCAGTACCACGGCCGTGATTACGGCCAGTGGCGCCTGCTCGATCGTCGGCAACAGTGTAACCATGACCGCCGCCACGGGCAACTGCTCACTGACCGCCACCTGGGCGAGCGACAACAACTACCTTGCCGCTTCTGCCACCCAATCAACTGCTGCGACTAAGGCCAACCCGACGGTGACCTTCACGGGCGCTCCCGCTAGTGCCGCCTATCAGTCCACCTTCACGGTGACGGCCACCACCAATGCCAGCACCACGGCCACGATGACGGCCAGCGGCGCCTGCTCGATCGTCGGCAACAGTGTAACCATGACCGCCGCCACGGGCAACTGCTCACTGACCGCCACCTGGGCGAGCGACAACAACTACCTTGCCGCTTCTGCCACCCAATCAACTGCTGCGACTAAGGCCAACCCGACGGTGACCTTCACGGGCGCTCCCGCAAATGCTGTCTATGAGTCCACGTTCACCATCGCGAGCACCACCAACGCCAGCACCAAACCCACTTACAGGGGGACCTCGGGAATCTGCTCGGTTTCCGGAACTACCGTTACCATGAAGAGCGGGACGGGCACTTGCACCTTGACGGCGAGCTGGGCGGCCGATAGTAACTACATTGCCGCGACCGGCACCCAGACGACGGCAGCTGAGATGGCAAACAGTACAGTCGCGATCAGCGCCACCACACCCAATCCTTCCCTGACGGGCCAGGCGGTCACCGTAAGCGTAAGCGTCGCGCCTGTAGCGCCGGCCACTACCAATCCAACCGGCAACGTCACTGTCAGTGACGAACTGGGAGACTCCTGCAAGGCAACCTTGTCCTCCGGCACCGGGAGCTGCAACATCAGCGTGAGCGCAGCCGGCGCCCAAACCCTCACCGCCACTTACAACGGCAATACGAACTTCAATACCAGCGCTTCTTCAGGTGTGTCCCAAACCGTAGATATGGCGAGCACGACCACAACTGTCGCATCGAGCCCCACTACTTCCGTAACGGGTCAGCCGGTGACCGTGAAGTTTAAGGTTGCCGCGGTCTCACCCGGGAAGGGCACGCCTACCGGTACCGTGACAGTTAGCGATGGCGCTGGTGACATGTGCAGCGCGACGGTGGCCACGGGAAGCTGCGTTATTACGATTACCGCAGCGGGCAGCAAGACATTGACGGGCAGCTACAGTGGGGATTCTAATTTTGCTTCCAGTACGTCGGCGAGCGTGACGCAGACGGTGAATGAGGCGAAAACGAAAACCACTATCACCGCAGGCTCGCCCAGCCCCTCGGTGGCGGGCCAATCCGTGACCTTCACGTTTACGGTTGTCCCGGTCTCACCCGGAAGCGGTACGCCTACCGGGAACGTGACGTTGAGCGATGCCACGGGTGATACTTGCACGGCTTCGGTGGCCACCGGGAGCTGCACAATCACCTACGCAACGTCAGGAAATAAGAGCATGACGGCCAGCTACGCCGGGGACACAAATTTCGCTTCGAGTAAGTCTTCGGCGGTGACGCAGCCGGTTACCGACTTTTCGATCTCTGCGCCTGATACGATAACCCTCAAGCCTGGTTCGCAGGGCACGCTGACCGTAACCGTTGCGCCCAAGAATAGTTTCGCGGGGACCGTCGCGCTATCCTGCAGCGTGCCGCCTGCGGGTGTGATCACCTGCAGCCTTTCTCCAGCTTCCGTGACGCCGTCGGGATCAACGAGTGCGACCAGCACAGTAACGGTGGGGGTCAGCCCTGACCTAGCCATTAACCATACGCAGGCTACATTCGCACTGACGTTCACGGGGGTCTATGGCAGCGGCGCGCCTGCAAGCGGTGGGCTGACGCACAGCACGACAGTCACTCTGACGGTGGATTAACCTGGGGCTCAACGCTAAAAAGGGGGCCGCCATTGAGCCGGGAATTGCGAGGCAAATCAGCCAGCTTGAACGAAACACGCGGCGGACACGTTTCGTTTGGCTGCCGGGGCCCCGCATCTTCTTGCCTCCGATGGGGCCCCAAAGCCCTCCGATTTCCTTCTTAAAGGAACTGGGGGGAAGCCAGAAAAGGCAATAGCTCGGCTCGATTAATGGCCAAAAAACCTTAATGGCCAAAGACCCTTCCCGATTTCGCCTCGTCCGGGGTGTGTTTTTCGGCTTTTTCCGAGTGACTCTCCTCCCTGGCTACAATCTATCGTTTTCGGCCAGGTCGAACGTATTCTACTCCAAAGGGATTTAAGTGGAAGGCCGACTTGTACCGGTCTGCTGCAGGGTCTCCCGATAGTTCCACGGCATCCAGGCCGCCGGATGCTTGGCCAACTCCTCGGCGTGTTTCTGCAATTCGATGAGGTAGTCGAAGGGATTGACGCCGTTCAATTCACACGTGTGGATCAGGCTCATGAACAGATCGCCCACCTCGGCGCCGTTCTGGGTCTTATAAAATAGAGAATTCTTTCGGTGAAGGATGGCTTTCTTCAGGGCCCGCTCGACGAGGTTTGAGTCCAGCGGCGCGCCCGCTTGCTGGAGGAAGAGGGTCAAGCGGTCCCAGCGTCTGAGACAGTACGAGATCGCCTTGCCCAGTCCCGAGTTGGGCTCCACCTTCTTTTCTGCGAACTGGACTTTGAAGCAAGCCTCGAGAGCCTCCATCACCGGCTGGCTGTGCTCCTGGTGGAAGCGCAGCCGCTCTTCGGGCGTGAGGCCTCGTTCTTCGGCCTCCGCATCGTAGCGGTAGACGTCACGCAAGCTTTCCAGCACGAATTGGCACTCCTGGGGAAAGTTGGGCGTCACCTGCACAAAACGACGGCGAGCATGGGCGTTACAGTTTGCCCAGAGGATGGCCAGCTTCTCCGGCATCGGCTCGGCCTGGCTCAGGGCCTTCGTGCTCGGCTTGGCCAACAGCGCACGCAGACGGCTGAGGATCGCGTCCTGGTCGCCGATCTGCTCGATCCAATAGCGCAGCGCCCGGACCGCCCGCTCCAGTCTTTGGCAATCCGCTTCGCCCAACGGTTGTCCCTGGCGCGCTCGCTCGACGAGCTCAGCCAACTCTTCGAAGTTCACTTCGATCTCCTCGTGTCCGGGGTTCATCCCTTCGCTCCGCTCCGGGCAGGCCCTTGCACTCGGCTCACGACAAGATTGATCCCGCCGCCAGCAGCTCACGAAAACGCGGCGTGAGCGGATAGCCC
>CAWIUZ010000278.1:0-13131 GCA_963838915.1 uncultured Acidobacteriota bacterium | reverse complement strand
GGAGTGCGGTAGCGAAGCTACCGCCGTCGCTGTGCGAGGTAGCACTGAGCTTTCGCTTAGTGGCATGGGCGCCGACCCTTCGTTGCGCTCAGGGCAGGTTCTAAGGCTCGACGTTACTGCACGACGGCGCGTTCGAAAGGCGGCAGCTTTGCTGCCGCAGTCCAAATGGGAGGAACGCTGCATGATTATTGTTGATTCGCACCTTGACTTATCGTGGAATGCGCTGAACTGGAATCGCGACCTCACGCGCAGTGTGGCTGAGATTCGCGCCTCCGAAGCAGGGATGGTGGGCCGGGGCCGGGGGCGGAACACAGTCTCGTTTCCCGAAATGCGCAAAGGCGAAATGGCGCTGTGCCTTGGCACGGTATTGGCTCGGTCGAGCGGCCTCGGCGATCCGTTGCTCGATTATCGGACGCGGGACGTCGCCTGCGCCATGGCCAAAGGCCAGCTCGCCTATTACCGCATCATGGAATCGCGCGGCGTACTGCGAATGCTCAAGGATTGGCGCTCCGTCGAAGCCCACCTCAAAGAGTGGAAAGCGGGCAGCTCGGATTCCACCCCGCTCGGGTTCATTCTCAGTATGGAGGGCGCGGACCCCATCCTCGAGCCTAGTTCAGTAGGCGAGTGGTGGGACGACGGGCTTAGGGTGGTCGGCCCCGCCCATTTCGGAGTGAGCGCCTATGCGCACGGCACCGGCACAGAGGGAGGATTGCCGCCGAAAGGACGGGATCTTCTCCGCGCCATGGACGAGGTAGGCATGATTCTCGATATCAGCCACCTGTCTGACGCAAGTTTTTGGGAAGCCGTGGAGCTTTTCAAAGGTCCGCTGCTCGCCAGCCACAACAATTGTCGCGCCCTGGTTCCACGTGACCGCCAGCTAGCGGACGAGCAAATCCGCTATCTCATCGGCCGTGGGGCGGTGATCGGCGCGGTCTGCGATGAGTGGATGCTTTACCCCGGCTGGGTGTCGGGCGAGACTCCGAACACCGTGGTTACGCTCGAAGCCGTCGTCGACCATATCGACCACGTCTGCCAGCTTGCAGGGAACTGCTCCCACTCCGCGATCGGCAGCGACCTGGACGGCGGGTTCGGGACCGAACAGTCCCCGTGCGATTTAGACACCATCGCCGATCTGCAGAAGATTTCCGATATCCTGCGCAAGAGGGGCTATAAGGAGCACGACATCGAAGCCATCATGCACGGCAATTGGATTCGGTTTTTTGAAAACGCCTGGGCGTAGGGGCAAAATGCAAGTGCCGGTTGTTACCGTTCGCGACATGATAAGGGCCTGCTATTTCGCCCTCGCCACTGCTCTGTTCGCACTCGGCACGCCGCCAAATCCTCAGGCGCCCGCCTTTGTCTACAAACTGCACACTTCGAAGCAGACGCATTTCCTCCCACATCTTGCCCGCGCTCCCGACAGCGCAGTGCTGGTTTTCGTCCCTCATAGCGGAGGCCGCTGGAGGTTGATTCGCGTCACCGGGCTAGGGCGGGCTTCTCCACGCGAGGAGCAACTCACGATCGTGGGCTTCACACCTGATCAACTGGGGAAGTACGACGCGAAAGGCGTGGGAAGCCTCGACGTGAGTCCTGACGGACACTACGCCGTCGTCCGCACTGAAACGTGGAACATCCCACCGCTTCCCACGATTGGACTAGGGGACGCCAGGGCAACCGTAGCCGTAATCGACCTGCGGAGTTGGAAAGTCGTCTCAGCCCGCAGTTCCACGGATCCAATGTACGCAGGCAGCCTTTGGACGTTCAACAAAGATGGCGTGCTGATAACCGAATCAAACCTCACAGGGACCGGAAAGCCCGGACATTTCGATAAGGCGTATTCAGTCACCCATAAAGCCGTTTCGCTGCTCCTCCCTGACCTACAGCCTTCTCTGACGTGTAATTACACGGAAGTATACGGCTCTTATTCTGGCTCCGGAGCCTCCTCGCATAGAGATTACTCGGTTACTGACCCCAGCGGATCCTGTCCCGAACTTGTCAAGGTAGCTGATGCTCCTTCGGTAAAGGATATCTACCATCCGCAAGATGCGCTTTATCGGGTGGCTGAGCAACTTCATTTTGAACCTAAGGACTTCGCCCTAACCCACGAAGCAATCAACTTCAACAGTTGCCAAATTATAGACCTTGGGGTTGGAGAGCGGTTTGCTCTCTATCTCTGTACTCGCTCGCATGAAACCTTTTGGGACAACACAAAATACACCGCGGTCAGCTTATTGGTAGTTTCCGTCGCTAACCGGAAAGAGGCGCTGAGAGTGCCGTGCTCAGTCAAAGGCCCCCCAACGGCTATCCTTGTGACGATCTCCGGAGAGGACTACCTTGTGATTCTCGAAGAGGGAGTGAAGCTCATCGTGTATCGCCTTTAGCCCGATCGCGACCTCATATAGGAAACCGTCCGACATGATCCCGGCGCGGTCAAGAAATGAGGAACTGGCGCGCCTGGAGGGATTCGAACCCCCGACCTTCAGCTTCGAAGGCTGCCGCTCTATCCATCTGAGCTACAGGCGCGTGATTCGAGTTTACTCCAACTCGCTGGCGGAGAGAAGTGGCAGGATAGTTGCTTTTCCGGGATTGGCGTAGCGCCGACCTTTAGAGCCTGCCCTGAGCAGAGCGAAGGGTCGGCAAGTGCTGGCCTGAAGGCCAGCGCTACGAGCCAAACCACGAGAGCGTCGTGGGGCAACTTAAACAATTGACACGACCGCCCGACCGGTCGGACAATGAGCAGAATTGATTCATTGACTTATTGGGCCATTGAATCATTGAAGGGCAAGAGCGACACACACGCGACCTGCTCGCTGGGTAGCTGTGAAAGACCTCTCCGCTCTCATCCTGAGCGCAGCGAAGGATCTCTGCAGTTGCTTTTCGGCCCGACGGCATGCGAGAAACTGCAGTGATGCTTCGCTACGCTCAGCATGACAGCTCCTGGGGTTCTTCGTAGCATCATGTGAGATGGGCGGTGAGCACGGCAGTTGTCGGAGGCGCGATGTCTGAGCAAGTATATGTTTTTGACACCACGCTGCGGGACGGCGAGCAATCTCCCGGATGCAGCATGGATTTTAAGGAAAAGCTGGAGATGGCGCGGCAATTGGAGCGCTTGCAGGTGGACATCCTCGAGGCCGGCTTTCCGATTGCTTCGCAGGGTGATTTCGACGCCGTCAAAGCCATCGCCGCGGAGATTCGGACGCCCGTTATTGCCGCCCTGGCCCGGGCCAACCAGTTGGACATCGACCGGGCCTGGGAGGCGATCAAAGACGCCGCGCGGCCACGCATCCATACCTTTCTCGCGACCTCGGATATTCATCTGAAGTACAAGCTCCACAAGACTCGCGAAGAGATCCTGAAACAGATCAGTTGGGCGGTGGGGCACGCGAAGTCCTTCTGCGCCGATGTGGAATTCTCTCCGGAAGACGCGGGCCGTACCGATCGCGATTATCTGATTGAGTGCTGCCATGCGGCGGTCGAGGCCGGAGCGACGACCCTTAACCTGCCGGACACCGTGGGGTACTGCCTGGAGCCGGAGTATCAGCGGTTGTTTGCCGACGTCAAATCGCGCCTGCCGGGTGCGGATAAGGTCGTCCTGAGCACCCACTCTCACGACGACCTGGGCCTTGCGGTCGCGAATACGCTCGCGGGGATCCGGGGCGGGGCGCGGCAGGTCGAGTGCGCCATCAACGGCATCGGCGAGCGTGCCGGCAACGCCGCGCTCGAAGAAGTGGTGATGGCCATTTACGTTCGCAAGGACGCCCTGGCCGTGCACACCAACATCGCGAAGGAAGAACTCTATGCCTCGAGCGCGCTTCTGACGCGTCTGACCGGAGTTGCCGTACAACGGAACAAGGCCATTGTGG
The DNA here is from genome assembly GCA_963838915.1 of uncultured Acidobacteriota bacterium. Lineage (GTDB taxonomy): Bacteria > Acidobacteriota > Terriglobia > UBA7540 > UBA7540 > CAVROP01. Next base: position 9,268 of record CAWIUZ010000278.1, on the reverse strand, counting down.
GCCGCAACGCTTTTTCTCACGAGGCGGGAATTCACCAGGACGGCGTGCTGAAGAACGCCATCACCTACGAGATCATCACGCCTCAAACCGTGGGCCTGCCTTCGAACCAGATAGTGCTGGGCAAGCACTCCGGCCGGCACGCGCTGGCCAAGCGCTATGAAGAGCTAGGCTACCAGTTGGCGAAGCCCGAACTCGAACGCGCTTACCGGTTGTTCACCGAGATTGCGGACCGTAAGAAGAATATCTACGACGAGGACCTCGTAGCGATCGTGCAGGAAGGCTTCAAGCATATCCCCGAAATGTATACTCTGAAGCTGCTGCAGAGCGTAACCTCCACCCAGGGTCGCAGCACGGCGACTGTCGAGCTCGAAAAGGACGGCAGAGTCGTTCACGACTCGGCGACCGCGGAAGGACCCTGCGATGCAGCTTTTCGGGCAGTCGACCGGATCATCGGGATTACCGGCATCATCGCTGACTTCTCAGTCCACACCGTGGGCCCCGGCACGGACGGCGTGGCGGAGGTCTCGATCCGGGCGCGGTATGACGGACGCGAGTTCACGGGAAAGTCCAGCAGCCACAGCGTGGTGGAAGCCGCCGCGCGCGCCTACCTGCAAGCGGCCAACAAGGCAGCCTACGAACTGAAACGCCTGAAGGAGGAAGGGGCAGCCGTTGCGTCCAGTTCGGTGCACGAGAATGAGGCAGTGGACCGGCTTCTTCCCGGAGGATACTGATAAAGTGTAAAGGTTAAAGTCTAAAGCTAACGTTTAAAGGCTAAAGGCTAGGTCCCACTTGGTCTTTTGCCTATATCCTTTACACTTTAACCTTTACCCGTTAGCTTGTCTTTGCCTAGCCTCCAAAGTTTGCAATCCTACCTGTTAATCTTGTATACTATAAACCAGAAAAGCTATGCAGAGTCTCCATAGGGTTGCGGTGCTGCCGGGCGATGGTATAGGGCCGGAGGTGACGGCTGAGGCCCTTAAGGTTTTACAGGCCGTGGAGGCTCTCGCTGGGCCGACCTTCAGGTTTCAAAGCGGCTTGATCGGGGGAGCCGCGCTGGACGCGACGGCCTCGCCTCTTCCGGCTGAAACCATCTCCATTTGCAACAACTCCCAGGCGGTATTGCTGGGTGCAGTGGGCGGGCCCAAATGGGACTCCGTTCGGCCGGAAGTGCGTCCCGAGCAGGGTCTGCTCGAGATCCGGAAGCGGCTGGGGCTTTACCTGAACCTGCGCCCCGTCCGGGTCTTGGATTCGCTGGCGGGAATCTCCGCGCTTAAACCAGACCGGGTTCGCGGCACGGACATGCTGATTGTCCGCGAATTGACCGGGGGAATCTACTTCGGCAATCCGCGGGGAATCTTCGCCAAGGACGGGGAGCGAGTGGGAATCAATACGGAGGTCTATCGCGAACACGAGGTAGAACGTGTTGCGCACCGGGCCTTCCAACTCGCGAAGATTCGCCGGCGCAAGGTCACCTCCGTAGACAAAGCGAACGTGCTCGAGTCCTCGCGGCTCTGGCGCGAGGTGGTTTCGCGCGTGGCCCAGGCTTATCCTGACGTCGAACTGGAGAACCTGTACGTGGATAACTGCGCCATGCGGCTCATCGACCGTCCAACCAGTTTCGACGTGCTCCTCACCACTAACATGTTCGGTGACATCCTGAGCGACGAAGCCGCCATGCTGACGGGTTCCATCGGCCTCTTGCCGTCGGCTAGCCTGGGCGAGAATCATGCGTTGTACGAACCCATCCACGGCTCTGCGCCGGATATCGCCGGACGCAATCGCGCCAACCCCATTGCCGCCATCGCCTCCGCTGCCATGATGCTCCGGCATTCATTTCACATGGAGACCGAGGCGCAGGCCATCGAAACGGCCATCGAAAAAGTCCTGAAACGCGGCCAGCGGACGCCTGACCTTCCGGGTAAATCCCGAGCCGTCACAACCTCCCGCATGGGCGACCTGATCGCCGAAGCTACTCAGAAGACACTGAAATCCAGCGCTAAATGAACAGCTCGAGTGGACCGCCGGCTGGCGCAGAGCTTCGCTCTGCGCCAGCCGCGAGCCAACCCCCGTTCCACGTGCGTTGCGTAGGGGTAGGGTTTGCCCTACCCCGGAGGCGTCGGCCCGCAACGAGGGGACGGCAAGCCGTCCCCCTACAGGTCCGTCACCACGTCGCGCGCTCCAAAGCGCTTGCGCCGGAGGATTCTCTCACTGTATATATGTCGAATGTTCATCTGGCTACGGGGACCGATCCATGGAATAGGCAGAGTATTATTCCTCGTTTCGTTGCTTTCTTTAGCTATGCTTACAAATGTCACACAAACAAAATCGCCAGTGGAGGCAAGTGAGTTGCCACGGGGGGCTGATTTGATACTTCTGCACGGGAAGGTCTGGACCAGCGAGTCCGCGGCGGGCGCGGCGAAAACAGCCGAGGCTGTCGCGATTGCCAACGGACGGATTCTGGCGGTAGGCAGCGACGAAGAAATCGGCGCCTACCAGGGCCCCAATACGACGGTAATTGATCTCAAGGGGCGGTTGGCGGTTCCCGGCTTGACCGACAGCCACGCGCACTTCATCCAGGGTGGCTTTCAGCTTCTCTCCGTCGACCTGAAAGACGCGCGCAGCGAAGAGGAGTTCGTGCGCCGGATCGCGGCGAAGGCGCGGACGCTGCCTCCTGGGAGGTGGATGCGAGGAGGCGATTGGGATGAGGAGGCCTGGCCTTCGGAGAAGCTACCCAGTCGCTGGCTGATTGATTCAGTCACGCCGCACACGCCAGTTTTCATCAGCCGGTACGACGGCCACGCGGCGCTCGCGAACTCGCTGGCGCTCGAACTCGCCGGCGTCACGAAGGACACACGGGACCCCGCGGGAGGTGTGATCGTTCGCGATCCGAAGTCCGGCGAGCCCACCGGGGTCCTGAAGGACGAGGCACAGAACCTGGTGGCGAAGGTGATCCCACGCCCCTCCGAAAGTGAAATGGAAGAAGCCTTGCGTGCCGCCCTCAAGGAAGCCGCGCGCGTCGGGCTGACCTCGATTCACGACATCACCGTCGGCCCGGAAGCGTGGAACGGAAACTTCACGGGCGAAATTGAACTACTGCGGCGCGCGGAGCTCGAGGGCTGGCTCACTTGCCGCATCTACGCGATTACTCCCATCGCCAACTGGAAGAATCTGGAAGCGGCCGGAATTTCTCATGATATGGGCAGCGAATACCTCGAGATGGGAGCGGTGAAGGCCTTCGCGGACGGCTCACTGGGCTCCCGCACTGCCTGGATGTTCAAGCCGTACGATGACGATCCCGGCAATAGCGGCTTGCCGATGCCGATCATGGCTCCGCCCGCGAAGCTCGAAGAAATCGCTCGCCAGGCCGACCAGGCGGGAATTCAGATTTGTACTCATGCCATCGGTGATCGTGCCGTGGCAAGTCTTCTCGATATTTACGAGCGGATTGGCGGCGAGCACCCGGCCGCACACCGGTTTCGCGTCGAACACGCGCAACACATGCGCCCGGAAGATTTTGCGCGCTTCGGCAAGCTCGGAATCGTCGCTTCCATGCAGCCGTATCACGCCATCGACGACGGACGCTGGGCCGAAAGGCGCATAGGGCATGAGCGCGCGCGCTCGAGTTATGCGTGGAAATCCATGCTCGATGCCGGTGCGGTGTTGGCGTTCGGTTCGGATTGGCCCGTGGCGCCCCTGGACCCGTTGTCAGGCATTTACGCCGCAGTTACACGCGCTACTCTCGACGGGAAGAATCCCGGCGGCTGGTTCCCGGAACAGCGTCTGACGGTCGAGGAAGCCTTGCGCGCTTATACGTTTGGCGCCGCCTACGCCGCCTTTCAGGAGAACGACAAAGGGACAATCACGCCTGGAAAACTCGCAGATGTGGTGGTTCTATCTGATGACTTATTCCGAATACCACCGGAAAGAATCAAAGACGAACGTGTGGAATTAACCATTGTCGGAGGCAGAGTCGTATCTCGATCCAACAGGTAGCCCCGAAAATCGGCTCAGTTTGTTACTTTGGCTGCGACCGCCCAAACTTGCGGAGTAGAAGGAAGATAACCAGCGTGTAAATGGCGGCATTAATCGGGATCGCAATCAGGACGAAGTCCGTTGTAGTCGCTGTGTGAATGCCACGCAATAGGATGCAAGCCAGCCAACCCACGATTTGCGGGTACGCCAGGAACTCAGTTTTCGGAGAGGAAAGACGATATAGCAGAACCGAGGCTGCAAGTCCTCCCACCAATGCCATAGAGAAGTGTCTGGTTGCGCTGGTGGGGATCTCGCCCCGTTCTACCGCCTGGCCAGGAGCCACCGCCTTTTCATCCTGGGGAAACCGCTTTGCGAGCCCGGACGCCATATCCGTAACCAGGCCCAGTATGAACTGATTTCCAAACAACGCAAGCCCAAAAACCTTGTCAGGGGCGCGTCCCCCGGGCCGTCCTCAGTCATCATCTGCTCGGTCGGTAACCTGACGAAGAGCCTCGTGCCTCAAACCCGGAAGTCCGAGCTCCACGCTGCAATGAGGCACGTTCTGAGGAGGGATTTTTCGGTTGTTTTTTTGAATTGCACTCCCGGGCCATAGCATGTAATATATTCGGCGGTAATGTGCCAGAGAGTAACGACCTGAGCGGCCTTTACCAAGGATGGAGCCGCGATGTCAATGTGGCGGGACAAGAAAACTCAGCCGACGGAGCCGCACGACGTGCAGCACACCTCGCCTCCCCCTCCGCCGCCTCCGCCTTCTCCCCGACAGGAAACGCCTATGAATGAGATGACTTCAAGATCGTCAAGCCCAGCGTCCGGCACGACCCGCCAGACCGTCCTCGGTCAAACGGTGGTGTTGAAAGGTGAATTATCAGCCGATGAGGATCTGCTGATTGAAGGCCAGTTCGAAGGGACCCTCTCCCTCGAACAACATTGCCTGACGGTCGGAGCGACCGGCCAGGTCAAGGCTGAGATCAAAGCTCGCCAAGCCGTGATCCTGGGCACCCTTACAGGCAAAGTTGCGGCGAAGGAGAAGGTCGAAATTCGCCGCAGCGGGCATCTGGTTGGCGACCTTGCGACAGGCGCAGTGGCCATCGAAGAAGGGGCCTATTTCAAAGGCAGCATTGAGATCCTTCGGGATGAGCCCAAGGAGAGTCCCCGGGGAGCCTCGCCACGCAGCGCCGCTCCACCCAGCGCTGCTCCATCCAGCGCCGCTCCGCGCAGCGCCTCGGGAACGAGCGGATAAGCCGGCTTCGGCTGTTGATGTTCCCAACGAAAACATTCTTCGACTCTCAGGGCTCTCGCACAACTCCCCCGACAGCACCGAGTCGTGCCCTCGAATGGTTGTGGCAGAACCTTCGGGATGTGAAGCACCCGCATATCCTTGATTGTGGTCCTGCGCACCCGGCCACGATCAATCTTCTCCTCAAGCGGGGAGCCAAACTCTACATTTCGGACCTGATAGCGCTCGCCCAGGAATTTGACCCCAAATTTGTCCGGCGGCTGGGGAAGACCACGACCTTTCTGACGGATGCTTTTCTCGAAAACATTCCTCCCATTCCTCCTGACTCACTATCGGTGATTGCCTGCTGGCACCTCTTTGACCTGCTTCCACACGAGGCGATCCCTGGTTTATTGACGCGACTCTGGTCGTATCTTCGAACCGGAGGATTGCTGTTTTGTCTCCTCCGCGAACCTAACCTGGCGAGTGGCGCCGGAACGCGCTGGTGGCTCGACAGTCTTATGACGTTCCGCTCGGACCCGGAAACCAATCTGCCCTTCCGCTACCCGGTCCTCACCAATCGAGATATGGAGCGCCTGGTCCCGGGCGGTAATTTCAAGACCTTCCTCACGAGGTCTGGGCGCCGCGAAATCGTGGCGATCAAGTGAGGCAGTGGTCAGTGCGTAGAAGCTGTTTCAGAACCTCGCGGAATGCGCTGAATTCCCCAAGACCGCGCGGCAGAGGTGAGGCAATTGAGTGCTTCCCGCGAAACCCGATCAACGACCGAGGACGCAGCCCCGACGGGGCTGGACTTGAGTAGCCGGGGGCAACGCCCCCGGAAACGTCGCCCCCGCGAAGGCGGGGGCCCATTGTTCGTCAGGAAGACGATGGATTCCGGCCTCCGCGGGGATGACAGGGAGAACCGCCATTTGATCTCAGGCGCCAAACGGTTCCTGACTCCGGACTCCTGAATCCTGCCTCCTGTCCGAAATTGGACAGTGGAATCCCAAAAGCGGACACTCCGCTGTCTGCCGGGGCCTCAACAAATCTAATAAGACCTTCCTAGACAACGATTTAGCAACATTCTGCGATTGGTCCATTTCTTGCCCTTGCCTAAGGTGACGGCTAAGACCCAAAAGCTGGAAGTTTTGAAGAGGCGGGGCGATGGAGACGATGGTGTTGGACCCTGAGAAGACACGTAGATCGGCCACGGTGCGAATCCTGATCGCGGATGATCAGCCGGATGTTGTGGAAGCCCTTCGTCTCCTGTTGAAGGCGGAGGGGTACGAAGCCGAAGGCGTAGGCTCACCGATGGCTGCCTTGCAGGCGCTTGAAGCCAGGGATTTCGATCTACTGCTGTTGGACCTGAACTACACCCGCGACACGACTTCGGGCCTTGAGGGCTTGGATCTGCTTTCCCGCATCAAGGCGACGGATAACATTGTGCCTATCGTCGTCATGACTGCCTGGGGCAGTGTTGAGTTGGCGGTCGAGGCCATGCACCGGGGAGTGGGCGACTTTGTGGTGAAGCCGTGGAACAACTCCCATCTGATCGAGATTCTGCGGACACAACTCGAGTTGGGCGCATCGCGCCGCCGCCAGTTGCAGGCTGAAGAACGGGAGCGCGAAGACGTCGAAGCCGTGCAGCGCGGGTTTCTCCCCAAAGAGATCCCGCAGATGGAGGGCTTTGAGATTTCGGGCGCGTGGCTGCCGGCGCGCGTCGTGGGCGGCGATTACTTTGATGTCCATGCTTTCAGCGAAAGCAAGCTTGGCATGTCGATCGCCGATGTCGCAGGCAAAGGGATGTCAGCCGCGCTCCTGATGTCCAACTTGCAGGCGGCGCTCAAGTCTTTGGCCTCCGAGGAAGCTTCCCCTGAAGATCTTTGCGGCAAGGTCAATCGGATCATTTGCAATAACATTTCTCGCGACAGATTCATTACTGCCTTCTATGGCTTGCTGGACAGCACGTGCAATCGTCTGGTCTTTACCAACGCGGGACATAATTCTCCCATTCTGGCGCATCGAGACGGTTCGTGCCTGCGCCTGGGCGAAGGCGGTGTTCCTTTGGGCCTGTTCCCCGATTGGAAATACGAAAGGGGTGAAGTTCAGCTCGCCGCCGGTGACCGGCTCGTGCTCTTCACCGATGGGGTGACGGAAGTCAGCGGCGCGGACGGCGAAGAATTCGGCGAAGAGCGTTTGGCCGCCGTGCTTTTAGAGAACCGCCACCTCAGCGCGCGAGAATTGCAGGAGAGGATCCTAGCCGAAGTAGACAAGTTCAGCGGCGGCCGATTTGAAGACGACGCCACGCTCGTCGTCGTGGCGGTTAAGTGAGAGATTGCCGTTGGGAGCGCGGCGGCGAAGCTGCCGCCGACGTTTGGGTGGGTGGCGCTGACCTTTAGGTCAGCACGGTAGTTGCAGACGTAAAGGTCGCCGCTACTGGCTGCTCTTCCGCTGAAAGGCGGCAGTGAGCGCTGCCGCACTCCAAGAAAGCAGGACTCATGACTACTCACAGGGAACAGACGCCAGGGGACAGATGACAGGGAAGAGGAATGGCGTGCCACTCCGCGGTTGCAGCCCTCGCCCCCTTGGGGAAGAGGGTGGTCCGCAGCCGGCGTTTTCGCGAGGCGCGGCGGGCCGGGTGAGGGGGCCTTCCGGGACCTCTAAAGGAGGATTTCATGTCAAAGCGTACTTTTCAGTTGCTGTTGGTCGCATTCCTGGCCATCGGCACGTTACGGGCAGCGGACGACCCGTTCGTAGGCAAATGGAAGCTCAACCCGTCGAAAAGCAAACTCACCGACCAAATGAAAGTTACGGCGGTCGGCGCAAACAAGTACGCCCTCGACCTTGGCGGTGGTTCTGTCGAGACTATCGCGGCCGACGGCACGGATCAACCCGGCATCTTCGGGACTACCCTGTCCATCACCGTCGAGGCGCCCGACACTTGGAAAGTTGTCCGCAAGAAGGAGGGCCGCACGCTCTTGACGGGCTTATGGAAACTTTCCAAAGACGGCAAGACGCTCAGCGACACCTTTCGAGCTAACCAGCCCGACGGGTCGACGCTCAGCCTGGATTATGTGTACGAACGGGCATCGGCCGGCTCAGGTTTCGCGGGCACGTGGGAAAGCGCGAGCGAGAAGGTGAACTCAGTCTACGAATTCGAGATCCAGCCCTTCGAAACTGACGGCCTTTCATTTCTTACCCCCTCCGAACATGAGACTCAAAACATGAGATTCGACGGGAAAGACTACCCGGACGCCGGCCCGGATGTGCCCGCTGGCACTGTTTCCTCCGGACACCGGGTGAACGATAACACTCTGGAAATGACCGACAAGATCCAAGGCAAGGTCGTGACCACCCGGCAGATCGAGCTCTCCGCCGATCTCAAGACCTTGAAGATGACCGTGCACCCTGCCGGTCAAAGCAAGCCGAACATCCTGGTATTTGATCGGGAATAGCAGAATGGGCTGGCGGCTTTGACGTTTGAAATGAGGCTCTCTGCCGTCAGCTCTCAGCAAGATCAGGTAATCACGACGTTCGCTGAATGCTGAGAGCTGAAAGCTGACAGCTTTCGAAAGGAGGATTTATGGCCAGGCTGGAACGTGTACGCGAAGTCCTGAGCAAGCCGCTCGAGCCGGAGTACCTCAGGCTCAGGGCGGAGGATGGATGGAAACTCGTCGCCCTCGAGTGGGAACGCGAGGTTGAAGAACCCCTGCGGGGACAGGATCACGCCCGCGAAGAAATCCCGTATGGTCTGCGCGTGAGCGATGACTGCCTGCACCTCGTCGAGGACCCTGCCGAGACCCAGGTTCTCATCCAAATGCTGGATGGCATCGTGCAGGATATGCCTTTTTCCAGAATTGCCGCAGAGCTGAATCGCAGCGGCCTTCGGACTCGCAGCGGGTCCACGTGGGAACCGGTATTTGTCTTCAATATGCTCCCGAGACTTATTCAGGTTGGCCCGCGTATCTTCTCCAGCGAGGAATGGCAGGCACAGAAGAAGCACGTGGTTAATTATGGTGGCTAGCTGTGGGCGGCCATGAGGTTAAAGAGGGTGTCGCG
>CAWIUZ010000277.1:0-15470 GCA_963838915.1 uncultured Acidobacteriota bacterium | reverse complement strand
CAAGGACACACACGGCGTAAGCTCGGACATGTCCAAAGAGCAGTTGAACGATTTGATTGAGTTTTTGAAGACACTGTGAAGACCTAGGGATTTTAGATTTTAGATTTTAGATTTTGAAACGCCTCGAGATTTGGTTTGAGCGTATGAGTTTCGGGATCGAGGATTTGAGACTTTAAGGTTTGTGATATTCGAACCCTGCAAGGCCGTAGGATCTGAAATCTGAAATCTGGAATTCGGAATCTGAGAATCACCGGGGGGGTGAGAAACAACGTGAAGCGATTGCTCCTAAGCACAGCCATCATTCTAGCCGCGTCATCACTCGGTCTGGCGCAAAACGTGTCTTCTCCCGCATCGGCGCCAAAACCGCACCTCATCACCCGCTGGGAGAACTTCACAACCGCCAACGGGATGCCGGACCCGAAGGTCTTCTGCGTCGCCGTGGATGGCAACCGGGTTTGGGCAGGGACTGAAGACGGCTTGGCGCTGATCGAGAACGGAAAAGTGCAACGCGTTTACAAAACCGAAGACGGCCTGGTGCAGCGCGCCGTAATGGGCATCGCGGTGGACAAGAAAACCGGCGACGTGTGGATTGCCACCTTCGGCGGAGTCAGCCATTTGTCCGGCGGCCAGTTTCAAAACTTCACCAACCTCACCAGCGGTCTGCTGAATGACATTTGTTACGGCATTGCCGTCGTCGACCAGTATGTCTGGGTCGCTACCACGGCGGGCGTCAGCCGCCTGAACACCTATACCGGCGAGTGGACGAGTTGGAGCGAAAAGAATGCGCCCTTCCATGAACCCTGGTCGTACGGCATCGCTCCGGCGGGCAATAAGATGTACTTTGCCATTTGGGGCGGGGGCTTGCTCGAATACGATGTGGCCGGCAATTATTGGAAGCCTTACACCGATCCTGACGAGGAAATGGAAATTGTGTTGTTCCGCAATCAGGGACTCGTGCACATCATCGTTTCCAATGTCGCCTACAACCCTGACACCAAGATGGTGTGGGCCTCGACCTATTTCGGCCTCAGCGGTTATGACGGCCGCAATTGGCATAATTACCTGACCAAAGACAGCGGCCTGGCTTCGGACTTTATCAATGCCCCTAAATCCCGCGGCGACGATGTCTGGGTCTGCACCGACAAGGGTCTGAGTTACCTCAATTACAAAACCAACACGTGGGTCAGCTATCGTCCCACAAAGCAGACCGGCCACGGAGAGATCGAGATCACCTGGCCCGATACGAAGAAAAACAAGCTCGAGACATCAACCTCCCTTGCCCATAATTACATCCTAAATATGGATTTCCAAGGCGAGGACATCTGGGTGGCGACAGCCCAAGGGCTGAGCCACGGAATTCGCGAACCTCAGAAGGAGAGTCAACTCTATGCGTCGATCACATCCCACCGTAGCAGCGGTGAAGTCGCACAAGCCCATGCCCAAAAAGGCCGTTAGGGCGCCTCAAACGCTCAACGAAGCCTACGACTACCCCAAGCCCTCTTCCTTTTCACGCGCGCTGCGGCTGGACATTAAAGGCGTGACCATCTTGCTGATCTCCGGCACGGCCAGCGTGGATGAGTACGGCAGGACGGTCCACGCGGGCGACTTTCGCGCCCAATGCTGGAGAACCTATCAGAACATTACCGGATTGCTCGAAGCCGAAGGGGCAACGTGGAAGGACATCGTGCGCACCACCTGCTATCTGCGCGATATCGAGCGCGATTACGAAGCTTTCAACGAAATTCGCACTCAGTTCTTCAAAGAGCAGGAACTGGACCCGCTGCCGGCCTCCACAGGCATCCAGGCCATCCTGTGCCGGCCGGATCTGCTCATCGAGATCGAGGCGATTGCGATCTTTGAGTCGGACCGCGACAGCGGTAGCAACGGGCAATAAGGGTGGCGCGGGGGCCTGCTGCGTCGTAGCGCCGACCTTCAGGTCAGCAGCCAAGGTGCTGACCTAAAGGTCAGCGCTACTTGCGGGCGCTACGGCGGCAGCTACGCTGCCGCACTCCACAGGGAGGGATGGCAATGAGAATTGCTGGACAAGTCAGTATTGACGACATCCCGAAGATTTGCCCGCTTGTAAGCCGGGCAGCCAACCCCCAATACGGAGAGAGAGGCACACGCGTCGTGGACGTCGCTGGCGTGCGGTTTGGCGGGAAGCGTCCAATCGTAATCGGCGGGCCCTGCGCGGTGGAGAGTCACGCCCAGACGGTGGGGTTAGCGCACGCGGTGAAACGCGCGGGCGCAGACATGCTGCGCGGGGGCGCTTACAAGCCTCGCACCTCGCCGCACGATTTTCAGGGCTCCGGCCTCGAGGGCCTCTGCATCCTGAGCATTGCTCGCGAGGAAACCGGCCTCCCCATTGTCACCGAAGTCATGGACCCGCGCATGGTGGGCCAAGTGGCCGAAGTGGCCGACATGCTGCAAGTGGGTTCGCGCAACATGCACAATTATGCTTTGCTGGCGGAGGTGGGGCGCGCGGGCAAACCTATTCTGTTGAAGCGCGGGATGTCCGCGAGCCTGTGCGAATGGCTGGGCGCCGCGGAGTACATCGCCAAGCAAGGCAACCTGGACATTGTGCTCTGCGAGCGCGGAATCCGGGGGTTCCCTTCCGGCGAGTACTCGCGATACGTGCTCGACCTCAACGTGATCCCGGCAGCCAAGATGCTGACTTTTCTCCCCGTCGTCGTTGACCCCAGCCACGCCACCGGGGTCTCGGCCATGGTCGAGCCGGCCAGTCGCGCCGCGCTTGAGATGGGCAGCCACGGACTGCTGATCGAGGTCGCGGATCTGACCTTCGGCGAGCCCAAATGCGACGGCTTGCAAGCCATCGACGCCGCAACTCTGGCGAGAATTGTGTCGTTTGCGCGTGAGAAGACAGGAGTCAAAAATCAGGAGTCAGCAGTCAGAAGCACGGAGGAAACAAAGCCCACCTCAGCTTTGAATGCCACTCTAGCCTTATCGTCCTAGGCAACGAAAGGCTCTTGCCCTCTCCCTTGGGGAGAGGGTGGCGCGCAGCCGGCGCTCTCTTCAGCCGGTGCGGGACGGGTGAGGGGTTGCTTCCACGGCCCAGAGGGCTTTTTCCCGGAGAAGCCATAATGCGACGATTCATTTTCATCTTTACACTATTCTTAATGGCGATGCCGGCCTGGCCGCAATACAAAGAGCCCGACGACGACAAGCCTGCGCAGCGCTACGCCAACATGCCGGACGAAGCGGTGCCCTACCGGCGCTTCACAAAGCCTTATTACGACTGGTTTGTCCAGACGGATACGATTGCCTATTACGGCGCCGCGGACAAGCGGCCTGACGGGGACTCTGCCAAGTTGGGCGAAGTCGCTATCGGTTTCATGTCCCCTGTCGAAAACAATCCCGAATCTATTTTTGGAATTCCCCAACTGCACGGCGCGCAACTTGCCCTCGACGAGGCGAACGCGCGCGGCGGCTTCCACGGCAAGCCCTATGTACTCAAAGTGCATAACGAATCCGCCCTCTGGGGCGCATCCTCGACTGAACTTGTGAAGATGCTATTCAACGAGAACTGCTGGGCCATGCTGGGCTGCGTGGACGGCCAGAACTGCCACATCGCGCTGCGGACGTCTCAACCTCGAGGTCCCCATCATGAACGTCGGCACCACGGACCCCACGGTGACGGAGACTCGCATTCAGTGGCTGATGCACGACTTTATCGACGACCGCCAACAGGGCTATACGCTGGCTGATTACGTTTTCAAGACTCTTAAGCTGAAACGCATCGGCATAATTCGAACTCAAACCCGCTACGCCCGGCTGGGCGTCGAGAAGTTCGCCGACGAGGCGCGGCGCATGGGCCGCCAGCCGATCCTGGAGGTGAAATTCGAGCGCGGCGATAAAGACTTTTCGAGACAACTCGCCATGCTGAAGAACGCCAAAATCGAAGGCGTCATTATTTGGGGCGAAGCCGCCGAGGCGGGCTTGATCCTGAAACAGATGCGCGCCATGGGAATGAACCAGCCGGCCTTTGGTGGGAGCCGCTTGGCCTACCCGCAGTTGCTCGAGATTGCCGGCGCCGCTGCTGAAGGCACAGTCGTGACCACGACGCTCGATCCCACCCGCCAGGACCCGAAATGGCTGGCCTTCCGGAATGCTTACCGGGAACGTTTCAACGAGGAACCGATCGACTACTCGGCCTACGCTTATGACGGCATGAATATCCTGACATCGACGATCGAGAAAGTGGGGCTCAACCGTGGCCGAATCATGGCCGCTCTGCGCGATTACCAGATGAAGAGTTACGACGGCGTGGCCGGGAAAGCTTTCTTCGATCACACTTTGAACAACATTTCGCCGGTGACGATGGCGCGCGTGAAGGACGGCAAGTTTGAGTACTGGCTGGCCCCGCGTCAAGGCGGGCACGAGGGCGCCGAGAGCACCTCCGGCGGGCGTGGCGGACAATAGCTTTGCGGAATTTCAAATCTCACATTTCAAATCTCAGATTTCAAATCTCAAATCTCAAATCCGGCTATGCTACCGTGCCCCGCGCCGCTGTGCTTCTCGCCGCACTCCTCGTCTGCAACTCTCCTACGCTCTCTCAAACTTCTCCCCAACCCTACGCGGTCATTCCCCGCGACGCAGTGAATTATTCCGGGCCGGGGCGGGATACGAGCCATGATCTGCCCGGGCCTGAAATCAAAATCGGGCTTCTGGCGCCGCTCACCGGAGTTCGCCAGAACGAAGGCAAGGCGCTGCTCGAGGCCGCAAGGTTGGCAATCGAAGACGAAGCCGCGAGCCCCTTCCCCGGCGGCCGCCGCCTCTCCATTGTCGCCCGCGACCAGAGCGATTCCTGGGGACGCGCCACGAATGAAATCGTGCGCCTCGTATTCGATGACCGCGCGGCGGTGCTCCTCACCTCACTCGATGGCGATTCAGCTCATCTTGCCGAGCAGGTTGGGAACAAGGTTGGAATCCCCATCGTCACGCTTTCCACCGACCCTTCCACAACCGAGATCAACCTTCCCTGGATTTTTCGGCTTGCCCCCACTGACACGCAACAGGCCCGGGCGTTTGCGCGCGACATCTACCTCGAACGCAGATTTAAGAAGGTGATCCTGATCACGAATAGCAATCATGACGGGAGAATCGGCGGCGAGGAATTTCAAAAGGCGGCTCACGCACTGAGCGCACCTCCGTTCGACGAGATCGAGGTCAACCCCATGGGGTCCAAACTAGACTCAACGGTGAGTCAAATCATCGCGGCCAAACCCGAAGCACTGGTGTTTTGGACAGGGGCAGAAACAACGGCGAGATTACTCCAGCCACTTCTCAAGGCACTTCCGACAACCCAGTTTTACCTGAGCCAGGAAGCAGCGCAGACGCGTTCCGTCGCCGGCCAGAATAATACTTGGATTCTCGGCTCGAGCCTTGTAGAAAAGACCCTGCGTGACAGCTTCGAGAAACGCTACCACGCGAGGACCGGAGAATTTCCCATCCCGGCTGCAGCTCAGGCCTACGACGCCATACGGATTCTTGCCGCCTCGCTGCGGAGTTCGGGCCCCAACCGCGCCCGCCTGCGAGATACGCTGGCTGCTCTCTCGAACTACCAGGGCGCGTCCGGTCCCGTCACCTTCGATCACGCAGGCAACGACCTCGATGACTTCACTCTTGTCAGACTTCCTTCAGCAGAATCCGGGAGGCCGTAAGCGGGGAAGTAGCGCCGACCTTCAGAGCCTGCCCTGAGCGGAGCGAAGGCTCGGCACATGCTGACCTAAAGGTCAGCGCTACGCTGAAACCAGGGCACCGCCCAGCCCGGCACGTCACTTCTTAGAGCTCCTGAGATACACGGTATAGTCCGTCGGCGCCGGCTTGCCGCCCGCCTCACGTACGGCTGAGGCCACTTGCCCGCGGTGATAAGCCGAGTGCAAAATGAGGTGCATCAGAACGTCCTGAACAGGAGTCTTGTTCTCTGTCCCTTTGAGACTCAGGTAGGTGAGATCGCTCCCAAGCTTTTCGGAAGTGAGTCCTTCGAGGATGCCGCGCCACCGCTGCCGCAAATCCTCGATCGCCGCGCCACATTCTTCGAGCGTAAGGTCCGGCCACGGCTGTGCTGAGGGCGGTGCAGGACTCGCGAACCTGGACAGCCAGATTTGTTGCGCCCCGATGATGTGGCACATGGCTTTTCTCGCCTTTTCGACGCCATCAGGCATTGTCTTCAAGCTTGCAAGAGTCTCGGAGTTTGCCCAAAAATCGAATTCAAAGAGTTTCCGATAATCCATCCGTTCCGCTCCTGTGAAGAAGTACGCGGTCACAAACAGGCTGTCAGTCCGAGCGAAGCGAGGAATCTCGCTCCGAACTTCCGTGAGCGACCGGTCCGACACAAAGCAAGATTCCTCGCTCCGCTCGGAATGACATTTCTTGATTCCTGGCTGCCCGTCCGCCGACGGGCATGAGCGACTGCCTGCACCAGGATTACTTCTCAGCCTTGAAGAGTCCCGAGTAAACAAAACCCGCGATCGCCGCTCCGATAATCGGGGCAACCCAGAAGAGCCAGAGCTGCCCGAGTGCCCATCCATGCACGAAGAGGGCAGGCCCTGTGCTGCGAGCGGGGTTCACTGAAAGGTTGTCCACTGGTATTCCGATCAAGTGAATGAGCGTAAGGCTCAGGCCGATCGGTATACCGGCGAAGCCCACCGGAGCGCGACCGTGTGTGGAGCCGAGAATCACAAACAGGAAGAAGAAAGTCAGAACAATCTCCGCCAGCAAGCATGCCCCGAGAGAGTATCCGCCCGGGGAATGCTCGGCATAGCCATTGCACGCGAATCCGCCCAGCTCAAACCCAGGCTTCCCACTGGCGATGAAGTAGAGCACCGTCGACCCGGCAGCCCCACCCAGGACCTGCGCGATGATGTAAGGAACCAGCTCCGAAGCGGGAAACCGTCCACCGGCCCATAACCCGACGGAAACAGCCGGATTGATATGACACCCTGACACGTGGCCGATGGCGTACGCCATGGTGAGCAAGGTAAGCCCAAAGGCCAGCGCCACGCCGAGAAAGCCAATGCCCAACTGCGGGAAGGCTGCATCCAAAACAGCAGCTCCGCAACCGCCGAAAACCAGCCAGAACGTGCCAAAGAACTCCGCACTACATCGTTTTCCTAGCGACATAAGCAGTCTCTCCCTTTTTTAGATTTGAGATTTTGGTTCCGCGGCACTCCGGCTCGGTTCCTGAGGAGCGCCCCGGGTGCTGATGAATTCAGTGTATCATTTCTCGCCTTTTATTGCACCAGTCTGTAGCCGGTGTCCTCGAACAAACGAAGCGATCGAATCGCCACGATTGGAGACACAGAGAGGTATAATCTGTGGTGCGGAAATATGCGATGGAAATCCCAAGAAGGAGCTTATGGAGTCAGGAGGACTTCCCAATGAAAGTGCAGACATTCGCGGCGGTGATTCATAAAGAAGAGGATTTGTACGTCGCCTCATGTCCTGAATTAGGAACCGTGAGCCAAGGGGCGACCATCGAGGATGCTCTCGCAAATCTCAAAGAAGCTACCGAGCTCTATCTGGAAGAGTTCCCTTTGCCACAATTCGGTCGTGCGCTCCTGACAACCTTTGAGGCAACTTATGCCTAAGCTGCGGCGAGTGTCGGGAGAAGAGGCAATTCGGGCGCTCGAGAGACTTGGGTTCAGGCAAATCCGGCAACGTGGCAGTCACGTGGTCCTCAAGAGGGAAAAGAAGTCAAGGGAATATCGGCTGCGTTGTACCGCTTCACCGCGAATTGGCAATCGGGACGCTTCACGGAATTCTCCAACAGGCCAAGGTCTCCACAGAAGAGTTTACGGAAATGCTTCAGTGACCACGCACGAATTCGGCGCTTCCGACCACATCCGCTGACCGGGCACGTACCCACCGGGCGCCTCGAACTTCTTTTACTGCCTTCCGCCTTCTGCCTACTGATCTCGGCCGTCCGCCGCCCTTTCCCACGTCCGAAGCCCGTAGCGGCTGAGATAAATGGGGATATTCTTGAACAGGCGATTCTCGGCTTCAATATCGCGGATCATCGCCCGTTTCACATGCGAAACTGTGCCGGTGAGAATGGTAAGAGAACCGCCATCGCCTCCAGCGCCGTTCACCTTCCACCCTAGGGCTCCGTGCTGCTTCGCGATTTCGATCACCCGCCGCGCATCGCGGCTGACCAAGTCAGGATGAAGCCGCTCCTGCGCTTCGGTGTTTTCGATCATAGCTTCTCCCAGCGCCACGAAATCGCCGGCATGAACAGCATCACGGCTTTTTTCGGCCGTTGCCCGCAGGTCCTGAAGCTTGCGGCACTCGGGCCCAGACCCCTCGAGTTCCCTGATCACTTTCTCATGCACCACCGACGAACTGTGGGATTTTCCGAAGTAGATCAAAACCAGCCGCCGCTCGAGTTCCCACCAAAGCGCGTTGGGAATCTGAATCTGTGAAACGGCAGCGCGCGGATAGTCGAACATCTCAATATAATTGAGCCCGCCGAAAGCCGAACACAACTGGTCCTGAATCCCGCATTGCAGCTTCAACATTTCGGTTTCGATGGCCTGTGCCGTGTACGCCACCTCGTGAGCAGTGAGGTGGCCTTGGGTAAGTCGGTCGAGCGCTCCCACTAATGCCACCGCGACGGCGGCTGAGGTGCCGGTCGAAGCACCGCTCGGCGCTTCCGAGAAAATCGCGACCTTCAATGCCAACTCGGCAGGCACCTTCATACGCGCAATGGCTGCCTGAAGCAAAGCGTGTCGGCCCCAATCGGATTGCACGCCCGTCGCAGCGAAGCGTTCTCCGTAGTTCTCAGCAAAGACCGAGACATCACGCTCCCGGCCGGCATTCTTAAACACTTCCACTTGCACCTCAACGTAGGGATAGACGCCGATATTGAAAATCTTTCCGTGCTTGGCAAACCAGGTGTCTGTCCAGCCGCCGTTGTCGCAAATGCGAATCGGCGCCACGCAGTTGATGATACGTTGGGGGTGCTCGCAGGTATTATCATTCATCAGTTGCTCCCAAAAAGTAGCAGGCAAGAGTCGATTGATTGACATCGCCCTCTCCCTTGGGGAGAGGGTGTCCCGCTGCCGGCGCTTTCATCAGCCGGAGCGGGACGGGTGAGGGGTCTATTGCACGGAACGAGCATTTATGGCGGCGCGACGAAGAAACCCCTCACCTGGCTCGCTACGCTCGCCACCCTCTCCCCAGGGAGAGGGCTGTCGTCTCAAGTTGAACGCCGTCGACGCTTGGCGAATCTCGAACCAAAACTGCTCCTCGAAGGAGCATTGCCTTCTGCCTTCTGCCTTCTGCCTTCTGCCTTCTGCCTTCTGCTTTCTACTTTGCCTCTCTCCAGTTCAGCCCCACGCCGATATCTACGCGCAGTGGAACCTTGAGCGGGTACGCTGACTCCATCTCGGCCTCGACAATCTCGCGGGCGCGCTCCAACTCCGCCTCGGGCGACTCGAATACAAGTTCGTCATGCACGGTCAACAGCATGCGCGTTTTCATCTTTTCACGCTCCAGGCGCGCGTGCACTTTGATCATGGCGAGTTTCATGAGGTCCGCGGCAGTGCCCTGGATGGGAGAATTCATGGCCTCGCGCTCGGCTCGATTGCGGGAAGGCACATCGCGGCTGTTGATGTCGGGAATGGACCGCAGACGGCCGAAGAGAGTGCGCACACGTCCGTTGGTGCGCGCTTCTTCAATGAGGCGCTCGATAAACTCTTTCACTTTGCTGTAGCGCCCGAAATAAGCATCGATGTACCGCTGCGCTTCGGTTTTGCTGGTGCCGGTGCGCTCCGCCAGCCCAAAGGAACTGAGCCCGTAAACCACGCCATAGTTGATGGCCTTCGCCATCCTGCGATGCTCGTGGTTCTGAAGCGCTGGGGGCACGCCGAAAATCTCCTGCGCGGTTCGCGCGTGAATGTCCTCGCCGCGCGTGAATGCTTCAATCAAGACGGGATCGTCCGCCAGATGGGCCAGCACGCGCAACTCCACTTGCGAATAGTCAGCCGAGATCAGCCGGCAGCCCGGATCGGCGACAAACGCCGAACGAATGCGCAGCCCGAATTCGTCGCCAATCGGAATGTTCTGCAGATTGGGATTGAATGACGAAAGGCGCCCGGTGCGCGACCCGGTCTGGCTGAAGGTAGTATGCAGGCGGCCCGTCTGAGGGTTAATGAATTTCGGAAGCGCGTCAAGGTAAGTCGACTTCAGCTTTGTCCGCGTGCGGTATTCAATGATCTTGCGCGGCAATTCGTGTTTCTCGGCAAGCCCTTCCAGAACCGAAGCGTCGGTCGAATACTGCCCGCTCTTTTTCAGCCTCTTTCCCCCGGGGAACTTGAGCTTATCGAACAGCACATCGCCGAGCTGTTTCGGCGAGTCAATGTCGAAAGGTTGTCCGGCAAGATCATAGATCTCGCGGGTGAGGCCAGTGAGATCCTTATCGAACTCGCCCGACATGCCGGCCAGAACGCGCGGGTCGAGGCGGATGCCGAATGCCTCCACGTCCGCCAGAACACTCGACAGCGGAAGTTCTATCTCCTCATAAACACGTTTCAATTCTTCCCGAGCTATTTCAGGCACGAGCAGTGCGGCAAGCTGCCGCGTGCCGTCCGCCCAGTCCGCTGCCGAGCCCGACAACTTGCGCCCCTGCCGGCGAAGCATCAAGTCTTCGAGCGAGTGGCTCAAGGCCAGCGGATCTAGCAAGTACGAATAGAGCATGGTGTCGTCTGTGACGCCGGCGAGCGTCACGCCGTTCTTGGCCAGCAGAATTCGAAGCAGCTTGGAGTTGTGAACTGCCTTGCTGTGCGCCCGGGAAGAGAGAAACAACTTCATGGGCTCAAGAAGGCCAGGCGTGGCGGAAACAGTCGCCAGCCGCTTGCCATCCGAAAAACCCAAAACCCGAAGCTGCCCGGCAAAACTCTCTTCGCCCTCGACTGCCAGCCCGATCGCGACGGTGGCATGCTCCTCTAAAGCATTTAGCCAGGCGCTCACCGACTCAGGCGTCGATAGCTCTTCCGCTTCCGCCGCTGCCTCGACCGGGACCGGAGCCTCTTGCAGAAATTCGCGCAACATCGAGGTAAAACCCAACTCCTGGCACAAGGCACGGAGTTCAAGATAATCCGGCGACGCAGTCTTGAGGTCGGCAGGAGCGACGTCCAGGGGTACGTCTGGCCGGATGGTGGCCAACTCGCGGCTGAGCAGCGCTTCTTTATTGAAATCCCGCAGGGCGTCGCGGTAACTTTGCTTTTCCGCCTGCTCGTAGTTTTCGAGCGCCTTGTCGAGTGTGCCGAACTTGCGGATAAGATCGGTTGCCCCTTTCGGCCCGATGTAGCTTCGCTTCTTGGCCCCCGGCGCAAGAGGCGGCTCTTGACCCGGAAAGGGTCGGGCACCCGGGATGTTGTCGCTGGGATCACCGGTCAACGCCAGCCAGTCAACGACCTGGGAAGGTTTGACGCCTATTACGTTCAGCACGCTTTCAAGCTCCACATTGGAGAGTTTCACATTGTCCAGAGCCTCTTGGAGCTTGCCCTCTTCAGTTTTCTTGATGGACTGTTTCTGATCCTCCGTAAGCTCGGGTTCATGCGTAGCGAGGCGTGCCTGGTTTGCTTCCTCCACAATTTCGCCGGGCGTCATCGAAACGATAAACGACTCCCGGTCCACAGATCCGCCGCGAGGCTTCAGAACAAAAGTATGCTGGTCGACAAGCTGATATAGGTCCTGATCGCCCGACACGATGAATGAGTTCAGGCCTTCGTCAGACCCTCTCTTCGCTAGCGTGCCCATCACATCGTCCGCTTCGAAGCCTTCTTTCTCAACGAGCTTAACTCCCATCGCCTGGCAGAATCGCCGCACGTAGGGAAGCTGGACAGCCAGTTCCTCCGGGAACTCCGGTCGGTTCGCCTTGTATCGTTCGAATAGCTTGTCGCGAAAGGTGGGAGCCGCGAGGTCAAACGCCACGCCTACCATATCGGGCCGGTGATCTTTCAAGATTTTCCGCAGGGTTCGGACGAAGATATAGATCGCTTTCGTGGGCATTCCGCTGGGCGAGCGCAAATCCATTTGCATGGGCGCGTGGAACGCCCGAAACACCAGCGACATGGCATCAATCAAGACCAGCTTCTTGCCGGGCTGGAATTCGGCCAAGGTTTGCCTCCGTGTTCGATGTAGTTGGTTATTGTACCCTATCGCCTAGACGCGAGTCGGAGAGACTGCCCACTCGCCAACCGTTCATCGCTGGTCGTACGTTTTCGCGAAAACCGAGCGCACACAGGGTGCACTTTTACAGCCCCAAAGGGACGAACCACCGCAGCCCATGCCAGCGGCCCACAGGCGTTAGCCTAAGATCGCCGTGCGCCGTGAAAAGGCGCTGGTCCACAGCGCCTTTTCACGGCGCACGACGAACTTGGGCTAGAGCAACTCGAGTATGCATGCGAGAAAGTGATGGAGCGCGCGAAATTCTTCCCGACTCCAGCCGAGATCCTCGAGTTGGGCGCTGAACCAGCAGGGCAAGCCCTGCAACTCGAGACTGAGAAGGCATGGCACAGTCTACTCCGTGACTTCGATGAATGGAGCTGTTATCGCACAAGTGCTAGGGCCCCGACAACGGCACGATTAACCGCGAATTCGCCGCTCTCCGCCTGGCCTAGTCACTTGCTCGCAAGGGCGGAACCGTCAACCCCGAGATGGTTCCGGCTATCGAGATGCTTCCCGAGACGAACCGGCGCGCGGCCCGGAGCGCATCCACGACTTCAGGAAGGCGTGGGCCGCAGCCACGAAGGCGGCCGGCTGCCCAGGAAGGCTTTTCCACGACTTGCGGAGGACAGGTGTCCGCAACCTGATCCGGGCCGGCGTGGCGCAGTCAGCGCCACGCAGTCAGCGCGATGTTGATTTCTGGTCACAAGGATGCTAGGATATTTGCGAGGTATAATGTTGCGGACGCCAGGGATGAGCAAGACGCCACGCATAAAGTGTTCGCGTATGACGCCCGCAAGCGCCAGGACCGCCGATTGCGACTCGAAGTGGAGAAGAGGGCACAAAAAAGCCCGAATCACGTTTTGGGTTCACATGGGTTCACAGCGGCTTAGAATGGGCGGAAAACGTCCAGTTGAGGTCAATATCTACTGAGTTTTAAACAGTTTGGGCCTGTGGCGCAGTTGGGAGCGCGCATGACTGGCAGTCATGAGGTCGAGAGTTCGAACCTCTCCAGGTCCACCAAACTTTTCAACAAGTTAGCATCACAACCTACCAAGCGGTAGGCCACATTGGGCCACATCTGAATCAGAAATTTCATTCTCCGCTTGCCTTCTTGTGCGGGAAGAGAATCAAGTTTTCGATCTTCTCCACCGCTTCCCTCTTGGGTCCGGCGAGATCGTGCATATATCGATCAGTGGTGCTCAGCCTCGAATGACCCAGCAGTTGCTTCATCACAACAGCCGGTATTGTTCCTTCATTTCCCCCGAGCGTGGAAAAGGTGTGGCGCAGTGAATGCCAGGAAAAATGAGGGATGCCCAGCTCCCCCGCGATTGGGTAGACGTGGCGTTGAATCAGGTTGCGGTCACTTAGCGGTTTGCCCGCGGCGCCGACAAACAGCCAACCGCTGGGCGGGCGCCCCCTTCGATACTCTTCGAGCGCCTCTCCCAAGTAAGGCGGCACTGGAATCTCGCGATCCTTTCCGTTCTTTGTTCCGCCTTCATGCCCCCGGCACCAAGAGCGACGAACGTGCAGGGTGCCGTGATCGAAGTCTTCGACTGACAGCCCGAGAATCTCACCGATTCGTAAGCCCAAAGTGACGCCGATCATCACGATGAGCCGAACCGGATTCTTCAAGCGATCGAGTAAAAGACTCACTTCTTCCACCGACAGGGCTCGCTGCTGTCTCTTGACCCTTGTCGGAGGTGCTTCAATGTCTCTCACTGGATTCTCGGCAAGCCAGCGCCACTTGACAGCTGTCTTGAACATTTTGCTCAATACGGACCGAAGGTGCAGGACGGTTTGAGAGGCGTAGCCTTGCTTGTACTTAGTGGTGACAAATCGGTCGATTTCGAAACCAGATATGTCCCGCATCCGCACACGTTCGAATGCGAGCGCGATGTGGTTCTTCCATAGTTGTTCGTACATGGAGCGCGTGTTCCGTTTCATTTTCTCGACGAGATTAGGCTTGAAGTGCTCCGCCCAAAACTCACCGAGCGTTATGCTGGCTTGAGGCCGTGGAGCCACCTGGTTAACTTGCTGCATAACCTTATCGGCGGCTTTCCGAGCCTCGTTCTTCCCACGAAATGCCGAGACGGGACCAAGGATGACGGTCTTCTGAGGCCGTTCCGCTTTGCCGTCCGGCGTGAAGCAATCTTCGCGATAGCGCAGAACATAGTTGCCGTTCTTCTTCCTTACACTTCCTCTCTGGTAGCGCCGAATCATTTGATCCTCCGCAGTGATTTGCGGCGTTGATTCGGGCTCTCAGCTGGCTGCTGCTTCTGCACTATAGCGCCTCCACTAATTCCTTCGCAAGCGTTCAACGTATTCCCAGAGGTCACTTTCCCGGAAGCGCAGGTACTTGCCCACCTTCAAGTACGGTATGCCATCGGGTGACTTCAATCCGACTCGCCGGTACACCCACTTCTGGGGGACATTCAGTAACGTAGCCACCTCCTCAACGGTGAGAAGACGACTCATACCGTCACCGCCGCTGCGCAATTCATTGGGAAGCACTGAGTCTCGTTCGTCCCTCTGTACGCGGAACGAGCGCGGGCTGAGCCTAGTACGCCTCCGAGCGCCGTTCCGGTTTGACGGCCTTGTGTCTTCAGCAGCAACTCGGACGACCGTGCTGTTAGTGTCTTCATTCATTGTTGCCTCTCCCCGTTTGCCTCCCCTAACCAAAGGCTCGGGAGGCATCAGTCCCGGTTAACTGCCACGTGGTCACCAATCAGGCGGTTTTGTCGCCGCTGCAGTCGAACGTGATTTCCGGCCTGCATAAACACCAGCCGCCTCCGTTCGTCAGTCTGAAGCGACTGGCAGGCCGCCATGCGAATCGGGTGGCTAGACGGTCGTTTCTGCGCCCACCGGAGTAGCTATGGGGTAGTGGAAATGAAGGCGGTGACTTATGCGAGGAACCCGATATCCTTTGTAGAACAGACTGCTTTTCCTGTCAAATTTAGGACTGAAGTTGTGTAGGGTCGAAGTTGCCCGTAGCCACAGGCAATTGGGACAGCGATCATCTGGCGGTGGCAGCCCTACCTACTTGAGCTGTCGGCACTTACATGTCCATCGCAGTCCAACCCTACATCTCCACGAGCAACTGCGGACGACGTTTGATCGCACCGGTCAAGGTCGACGTTTGGGTTACGAATCGTTCTGTCCGGATTCTCGGGCGGGGATACCAGGCTCCGAAGGAAAATGATAACTGGAGTGGGTTCCTCATCCGAACTCCCAGCAGTTCAGGCACCAAGCCAACGGGCACTTTTGATGCTCTTGCGGGG
>CAWIUZ010000276.1:0-3906 GCA_963838915.1 uncultured Acidobacteriota bacterium | reverse complement strand
TCCCAATCAGCAGAGCATATCGGCCGGTGAAGGCCGCGGCGAGGAGCGTCAGCGTGCTCGGGCCAAAAATCAGGATGACGGTGCGCCGGGCGCGGCCCACCGGCCAGCCGTGTGAAATCCACCAACTGGAGAGAGCCCCGCCAAAAAAATTTCCCAGGTCTGCACCCACAAAAGGCAGCCAGAACCCAATGATGCTCTGCTCAATTCTGAACCCCTTGCTGACCAGGAAGATGGCAAACCACTCCGACATCAAATACCAATAAGGGTCGAGGAGAAAGCGTCCTAGTATAATGCCCCGGCCTGGCGGTATTTGAGCAACTGGCGAACCGAGGCCGGTTGTCCCTGCACTTGAGCAGCGCTCGCCTTACCCTGGCTGATGTAGGCGAGTTCTTGCGCGGAGATTCGCGGATGTCCCGCGGGGCTGCCATAAACCCCCCGCCAAACCATAGCCAAAGAAAGCCGAGACTCCCGGTCACGAGAAAGACGGGGCGCCAACTATGAAAATGGCGATACATGAAAAGTACCATAAAGGGCGCGAGCAACCCGCCAATGGATGAACCGCTGTCGAAGAGAGCGACGGCCCAGGCCCGTTCTTTGGCGGGAAACCACTCAGCCACGGCCTTGGTCGCGCCGGGCCAATTCGGCGCCTCACCTGCTCCCAGCAGACAGCGGAAAATGCTGAAGCCGGCCAATCCTCGCGCCGTCGAAGTAAGCGCCGCGATCAGAGAGTAAAATGCCACCGTGAGGGAAAGCCCTCTCTTCGTACCCAGCCTGTCAAGGATTCTTCCTCCCACGCTTTGCATGATGGTATAGGCGATCCGAAAGGAAATGAGGATTATGGCGAAATCCTGGTTGGACCAATGATACTCAACCTTCAGGAAGGGGGCCAGGGCGCTCAAAGACTGGCGGTCGATGAAATTGATAACCGTGGAAGCGAAGAGCAGACCAGCGATCCACCAACGAAGCCCACGAATCGACCGGACATGATTGTCCCCATTCATCTGATTATGAGTAAGAATCCCAAAGTTTGAAAGCCGTCATAGCTATAGCAGAAGAAGTGGTCGGAATGCAATCGGGAGGATAGCCGCACGCGGTGGAACTCGGGCGGTGTAGGGGTAGGGCTTGCCCTACCCGCGTCGGGGCCAGCGGAAATGCGGGGACGGCAAGCCGTCCCCCTACGGCGCGACGGTTGTCACCAGACTGGGGACGCACCAGAAACCACTTGACTATTTTGACGCGGGTGGTAGGCTCGCGGAGGGGTTGTTTAGCATAACGAAGGTATTCCGATGTTTCGCGGCATTGCCTCCTTTCAAAGGGCTGATCTTTGGCGGTAACACAATTCAAGTTGCCGAGGTGACCCATGAGCAAAAGTGATTCTAACGAAATGAGCCGGCGCACGTTCCTAGCGACGGTTTCGGCGGTAGCGTCAGTCCCCGTGCTGGCGCACGCGAAATCGCAGGAACTCGCCGTCAGCGGGGGGACGCCCGTCCGCTCCACACCCCTGGTTACAAACTACGAAGGGGCGAATTTCATTGGCGTCGAGGAAAAAACTGAAGTGGACGAAGCGGTGGGAACCCGCAGCCTGTTTCGCTTCTACGGTTTCACCCCGCCAAAAAAGGTCAAGACTCTGGAAGAGGAATTCCAAAAGTTCATGGGCGTTAAGTACGCCTTGGGGGTAACTTCCGGCACCTCCGCGCTGCACGTGGCCATCAATGCTCTGGGCGTGGGCCCGGGCGACGAGGTGATCCTTCCCGCCGAAACCTGGCACTCCGATTACAACGTCATCATCATGGCGGGGGCGCTGCCCGTTTTCTGCGAGATCAATGAGACCTTCGCCATGGATCCCGATGACTTGAAACGGAAGATAACTCCTCACACCAAAGTGGTCATACCGTCGCACCTTTCGGGCACCGTGGCGGACATGGACAAAATCATGGCCATCGCCCGCGAGCACAACTTGAAGGTTCTGGAAGACTCCGCCGAAGCCGATGGCGCCAGTTACAAGGGCAAACGCACCGGCTCGATCGGAGACATTGGAATCTATAGTTTCCAAACCCACAAAATGATGACTTCGGGAGAAGGTGGCTGCGTGATTACGAATGATCCTGCGCTCTACGAGCGCGCGATCCGATTCCACGATCTGGGTGGGTTAAGGCCCACGTTCCGGTCCGTCCTGGGCATGAGTCACCCGCAAAGCCCAGGCTCTGGGGCGATAGGAGATCGTGGGGGCGAGACGCTGGTCGGTCTCAACTACCGCATGAATGAAGAGACGGGAGCGATTCTCTGCGCCCAACTCCGCAAGCTGGAACCCTTGCTCGCGAATCATCGGCGCATGCATCGCTACGTGGCCGAAAAACTTCAAAACCTTTCCGGTCTCAAGCTGCGGCCCAGCAACGATCCGGAAGGCGACCTCGGGATCAGCCTGGACCTTCTTTTGCCCACCCACGAGTTGCGCGATCAGTTTATCAAGGCCATGACCGCGGAAAACGTACCGATGGATGTCGGAATCCTGGGCACGAGGAATCTCCCCACCATGGGCTACATCGAGGACAAGGTAGCACCCCATCCGCGATGGCCGTCGTTCAATACCCCACGGGGAAAAGCCATGAAATACGGGGCGGAGTGCAGCCCCCGGTCAGTCGATCTGAAGAACCGTTATGCCAGCCTCTACATCGGTCCAAAATGGTCCGACGCCGACTTGGACGACGTCGTCACAGCAGTAAAGAAGGTCCACAGCGCGCTTCTTTCCTAGTCTCCGGCGCCTCAACCTGTGCAAACCGAATGATCGACTTCGCTCGCTTTCATTTCTTCGATTCCATCCACCTGTGGTTTTCCGAGGCGGGGGGCAGAATCCGTCAGCGCCGGACGAGGGGAATGTCGTCACCGTCAGCAAACCCTTCCATGATGAAATCAGCCAACACTGAATCCCCGAGGAGCGTGAGGTCCTAGCCGTCGGGATCGATCTCGAGCTCGACGACGGAACTCTTCTGATTCCAGTCGGTGCGCGCGCGAGCCGCATAAGGTCCTGGGAGGCACCAGCAAGGCCTGGGTGGATTCCAGCCGGCGGCCACTTCACGCCATAAGACCTCACCCCGCCAGCCTGCGCGCACGACTGTCCACCTCTCCTTATCATCATGGACACCACTCCGTCTGGTTTGGCCGGATGAAGACTAGGAACGAGCGTGGCAGGGGCAACCCTGATGGTTGCCCCTCGCGGGGCGGCAGCAAGACCGCCCCTGCCTCATTGGGTGTAAAAGCTCGTGTACGAACTGGCGTAAAGGATGTTCCCGGCCAGATCGGTCAAGCCGCTTGCGTTGTAGTCCACGTAAATCGAGTACAACTGGCTGCCGCCCGTGAGCGCGGTGTTCGGCGTCAGGATTGCCGTGGTCAGGTCGGGCGAGAAGGTGATAGTGGCCGGAACTGCCGCTCCGGTGGGATCTTCCAGCACAAAGGTGGTTGACGAATTGAACGAGACCGGATCCATCGGCTCGCTGAAGACCACCGTGATGCTCGTGTTGTCCGGCACGTCAATGGCCCCGTTCGCAGGCGTGATAGACACGATGCTCGGGTACGTCAGGTTGACACCCGTTCCGGTCTTAAACGAGCTGGTGACGGGGCTGGCCATGGTGTTGCCGACAACATCCTGGACGCCGGCCACGCACAGGGTATACATGGTGCCGGGGAGTAACGGAGTTGAGGGCGTGAGCTGGATTCCCGTATCTCCGAGGATCAAGGAAGCAGTGGTTGAGACGGGCGATCCGGGACACGTGCTTCCCTGCTGCAAAGAGACTTGCCCAAGGGATGCGGCGGAGAGGACCGTGCTGAACAGGATTTGCGGCAGGGTATTGGTGGGTGCGCCCACGAACCCGCTGGGCGGGCTGATAAGCTGCACGGGGGGAGGCGATG
>CAWIUZ010000275.1:0-14655 GCA_963838915.1 uncultured Acidobacteriota bacterium | reverse complement strand
GCTCCAGTGCGGTTCAAGGGTCGCCAGGCGGTCTTCGCTCAACGCCACCAATAGCTCCACCAGATCAGAGCGCAGGCGCATGACGATGGGCTGAGCCTCAGGGTCGCCCATACGCACATTGTACTCGAGAAGCTTGGGGCCTTGCGAGGTCAACATCAAGCCGCAATAAAGAAAGCCCTGGTAGGGCGTTCCTTCTACCGCCATCCCAACCAGCGTGGGAGCAACGATGCTCCGAATAATCTCAGCACGCAAGGGTTCATCCAGAATCGAATCCTCACTGTAAGCGCCCATGCCGCCGGTGTTCGGGCCCTGGTCGTTGTCAAAGACGGCTTTGTGGTCCTGCGTCGGAACTAGAGGCAAGATCGCGCGGCCATCAGTCATCACGATGAAGGAGAGTTCTTCGCCCACGAGCGCTTCCTCGAGGACTACCCTTTCGCCCGCCGAACCCAAAGTCCGCTGGCGCATGAACTCGTCCAGAGTTTTCTCCGCCTCTTCCCTAGTGCGGGCGATGACGACACCCTTTCCCGCTGCTAAGCCGTCCGCCTTGATCACTACCGGCAGGCCAAACTCCTCGAGCGCCTTGACGGCACGGTCGAAACTCTCTGCCACCTTGAAGCTGGCCGTGGGAATCGAATGCCTCTGCATGAACTGCTTAGAAAAGATCTTGCTCCCCTCGAGCCGGGCGGCTGCGCGGGTAGGGCCAATAATCGTTTTGCCTGCCCGCTTGAACTCATCCACCACGCCTGCCACGAGCGGCGCTTCCGGCCCCACCACCGTGAGGTCGGCTTTAAGCTCGCTCGCTAACTCGAGAATCTGCGCCGGATTCGAGACGTCCACGGGCCGGCATTCCGCCTCCTGGGCAATGCCGGCGTTGCCCGGCGCGCAGTAGATCTCCTCCATCAGTCCACTCTCGCGCAACTTCCAGGTCAGCGCGTGCTCTCGTCCTCCGGAACCAATCACCAGTATCTTCATAGAGTGGCGGTACACTAACGGGAAGTTCAGGTTTTGTCAACCAAAGAAATAACGTACATTTCTGTGATGCTGAAAAACGTCACGAAGGCTGAACTCGGGCTGCCGGCTGTTTTGAATTCGAAGGCTTCGTTCAAGGTGTATAATGCGCTCATGGGCGTCGAAGTCATTCCGAAGATCACCTTCGAGGAATTCCGCCAGTTCCCGGTCGATGGGAAGCGCTACGAACTCGTGCGTGGAGAGGTCCACGTGACTCCAGCTCCTGCAACGCGACATCAAGCCATCGTTCAGAACCTCTCTGGAAACTTGTGGCCTTTCGTAATCAAGAACCGTCTGGGCGAGGTTTGGACCGCGCCTCTAGATGTGCGCCTGAGCCGAGACACGGTACTCGAACCAGATCTTATCTTCATTTCTAACGCTCGCGCCGGGATTATTCTAGAGAACTGGATTGAAGGTCCCCCCGACTTGGTCGTCGAAGTTTTATTCCCTTCCACGGCAACCTACGATCGCGCCACAAAGCTACCCATATACGCCGAGTCCGGCGTTTCCGAGTACTGGCTCATCGACTCACAGGTCAAGACGGTCGAGGTTTTGAAACTCCAGGGCAAGAAGTACTTTGTGGATGCAATCCTCGCCGGCGATCAGACCCTCATTTCCGATCTGTTCCCCGGTTGGCAACTATCGTTGCGCGACCTTTTCGACTTCCGTGGGCGGTTCTAGCCATAGCCGCCGTAATGGTGCGTACGATGAAAACATCGAGTAGTAAGCGTCCCAAGCCAGACGAGGCGCGGCGGGAGCATCGATTTGATTATCGGAAATCGCGCCCCAACCGCTTTGCCCCTCAGATGGAGGGCAGGGCGGTTGCGATCGTGCGCGATCCGGACGTGGCCTCGGTTTTTGGCTCTTCTGAGTCTGTCAATTCCTTGCTCCGATCGGTGATCAACGCACTCCCCAAGGGTGCCAGGGCATAATTGAAGCGAGTAGATACAAGCGCAGACTCTCGTTCTTCAGAGAGCCTGCGGCTTTTCGTAATTACCAGCAAAGAGCCGCAGACTTCGAAGAGCGCGAAGTCTGCGCTACCCACCACTCGTTACCGATGCCATTCGGGCTAATATAGACCTTTGCGGTCAGGGCGCGGGCTGAATCATGTTGTCAGGCTTTACGGAAAAATACGATGTGGTGGTTGTGGGCGCGGGGCACGCCGGGTGCGAGGCGGCGATGGCGGCGGCGCGCATGGGGCTGAAGACTGCGTTGTACACGATCAATCTCGATCTGATCGCGCAGATGTCATGCAACCCCGCGGTGGGCGGAATCGCCAAGGGCCACCTGGTGCGCGAGATCGACGCTCTGGGCGGGGTGATGGGCGAAGTGATCGACGCGGTCGGGATTCAGTTTCGCCTGCTTAACACCAGCCGCGGGCCCGCGGTCTGGTCGCCGCGGGCTCAGGCCGACAAGAAGCAATACCGCGGCCGAATGCGCCAGGTTCTCGAATCCGAGCCCAACCTGCGCATCAAACAAGCTGAAGTCGTCGATCTCGTGCTGGACAATTCTGTAGGGGCGGTTCGCGAACCGCCCCTACAAGCTAACGGCCTCCGCGCGCTGGGCATCCGTCTGCTGGACGGGCGCAGGGTGGAGGCCGGCGCCGTGATTGTCACCACGGGCACTTTCCTGAACGGCCTCATCCACTGTGGGGAGAACAAGTACCCCGCCGGGCGTTCCGGCGAGCCCTCGTCCGTCATGCTGGGTGAGGCGCTGCGCCGGCTGGGATTCGAAATCGGCCGGCTCAAGACCGGCACACCGCCGCGCCTGGACGCGCGCACCATCGACTTTTCGAAGTTCCAGGAACAGGCCGGCGATCCCATTCCCACACCGTTCAGTTTTCGCACTCGGGCCATCACGCAACCCCAGACCGTCTGCTGGATCGGCCACACCAACGCCGAAACGCACCGAATCATTCGCGAAAACGTGCATCGCGCCCCGCTCTACTCGGGTCAGATCAAGGGCGTGGGGCCGCGCTACTGTCCTTCCATTGAAGACAAGATCGTTAAGTTTCCGGACAAGGCGCAACACCAGCTTTTCCTCGAACCGGAGGGAATGGACACGAACGAGATTTACGTGAACGGCATGTCCACCTCGATGCCGATTGATGTCCAGTTGGCCATGGTGAAGTCCATACCGGGCCTCGAGGACGCCGAGATGATCCGCCCGGGCTACGCCATCGAATACGACATGGTGCAGCCCACGGAGCTTTACCCGTGGCTTGAGTGCAAGAAAATCCACAACCTCTTCCTGGCAGGGCAGATCAACGGAACTACAGGTTACGAGGAAGCCGGGTGCCAGGGAATTATGGCCGGAATCAACGCCGGGCTGCGTGTGCGCGGCAAAGACCCGCTGACCATCACGCGCTCGCAAGGCTACACCGGCATTCTGATTGACGACCTAGTGAGCAAGGGCGTCGACGAACCCTACCGCATGTTCACCTCGCGCGCCGAGTTCCGGCTGCACCTGCGCATCGATAACGCCGACGAGCGTTTGATGCCGCTCGGTTTCCAAGCCGGCACCATCCGGCAGAGCGATTACCAGGCATTCCTCGAAAAGCAGGCGCGCATCTCCGCCGCCACGAAGTTCCTGCTCGAGACCCGCTTGAGCCCCGGTTCTCCGCTGGGCCGCGAGATTTACACCAAGCTCGGCCTCATGAACGACGGTCAGTTCTTAGCCCCCTCGCCGCTGACCGGCGCGCAACTCCTGAAGCGCTCCGAGCTCAAGATCGATGACCTGATGGAATGGATCAGCGAGGGCCTGCGGACACTCAACGTTGGCGGCGAGAATTGGACCCCCGCTTTCGCGGGGGCGACGCCAAACGACGTCATTCCCGCGCAAGCGGGAATCCACATGCGGACTCGTGAGGGGGTCGGTCATGTCGCGGCACTCTCCCGCGAAGAATCCCGCCGCATCGAAACCGATTTCAAGTACGAAGGCTATCTCCAGCAGCAGGAAAAACAGATGGAGAAGATGAAGCGCGCCGAGTCACGCCACATCCCTGACTGGTTCGATTACCGTAAGATCTCCGGCCTTTCGCGCGAGGTGGTGGAGAAGCTCACGCGCGTTCGCCCACTCACTCTCGGCCAAGCCTCCCGCATTCCCGGCATCACTCCCGCCGCTGTGTCCCTCGTGAACTGCTACATCGAAATCTTCCAGCGGCGTGCTGCAGAACAGGCCTCGGTGTGATTCTCGAAATGCAACGGCAACGTTACTCATTCGGATTAGGACTTGCATTCACGCCCTGGCACAGTTAATCTCGGGACATGACCGTCGAAGCAATCAAGGCGGCGATTGAGGAACTCACCGAGTCGGAGCGTCGAGAACTGGCCGACTGGTTCGAGCAGCTCGAAGCAGAGTCATGGGACGCCGAAATGGAGCAGGACTTTGCTCCCGGCGGTCGCGGGCATCACCTGGTCGAGAAAATTAATCAACAAATCGACGATGGCAAGTTCACTCCCCTGGAAAAGGGCTTGCGCCCTCGGCAAGAGCAATAGTGAACTTCACATCTCAAGCCTCACCAGAGTTCTGGACCCTTTTCACGGCCCTGCCAGAAGATGTCCAAGAACAAGCCCGGAAAAAATATGAGCTTTTCGCTCAGAACCCCTTTCACCCGTCTTTGCGTCTGAAGCCGGTCGGGGCTTTCTGGTCGGTGCGGGTCTCGCGCTCGTGTCGCGCGTTAGCGGTCCGTCGGAAAAACGGTTTCTTCTGGTTTTGGATCGGCTCGCACGCCGACTATGAACGGCTGATTTCCACAACGTAGTGATGAACGAATAATTCGCCTTGCTCTCCAGTCGTGCACAACGGGACGGACTACGGCCGGATTTGCGCTCACATCACGCCTCCAATGTCTTTGGACCCACGGTTACATCGACCTTCGATTTCCGTCTTTGTTCCAGATCACTAAATGCGAGCGCTTCTTCGAGACCGACCAAATGTTGTATAGTGTGACTCCAACACAGCATGAGTTCCCCACCCACTCCCGTGCCCGGCCCCCTTCGCGAGAAGCAGTTTGCCTTCACGGCCACGGCCGTGGTGCTCTGCATAACAGTCTGCAAGCTGCTGGTGCATTTGTATGCTGGGCGGCACTACGGTTACTTCGTTGACGAGCTTTATTATCTGGCGTGCAGCCGGCACCTGGACTGGGGTTACGTTGACCAGCCTCCGTTGATTGCGGTAATCACCTGGCTGGTGCGCTCGGTGCTGGGCGATTCGCTTCCTGCACTCCGCTTCCTTCCGGCCGTAGCGGGGGCGGCGCTGGTTGTGCTTACCGCTCTGATCGCTCGCGAACTGGGCGGGAAGCGCTTTGCGCAGGGATTGTCCGCCCTTGCGGTTCTGGTAGCGCCGGGTTTTCTGGCCTTGGACAGCCTGCTGACCATGAACGTCTTCGAGCCGCTGTTCTGGCTGGGCTGCGTCTATCTGCTGATTCGTATTATTAAAACAGGCAATACTAAACTGTGGATTTGGTTTGGCATACTCGCGGGGTTCGGTCTCGAAAACAAGTACTCGATGCTGATCTTCGGCGCCGGCCTGGTGCTGGGCCTGGTCTTGACCAGCGAGCGCCGCAGGCTGGCGAGCCGTTGGCTGTGGGTGGGCGGCGCAATTGCTTTCCTGATCTTCCTGCCCAACCTCGTCTGGAACATTCACCGCCATTTCCCGTTTCTCGTGGCGCACGCCAATATCCAGCGCAGCGGGCGCGACGTGCCTCTCGGGCCCGTCGCCTTCTTCGCTCAGGAAATCCTGACGCTGCTTCCCTTGACTCTGCCCATCTGGCTCGCCGGCCTGTGGTTCTATTTCTTCTCGAAGCCGGGGCGCCCATTTCGCGTGCTGGGGTGGGCCTGGGTATTCACGGCGGCGGTGATCGTAACGCTGAGCCCGCGCATCTACTACCTCTACCCGGCATTCCCCGTCTTGTTCGCCGGCGGCAGCGTCATGTGGGAGACGTGGCTTGACCGGCCGCGATGCCGCTGGCTGAAACTCGCCTACGCCGGCTTGATGGTCGTCCTCGGCGCCGTGTACGCGCCGCTCAGCGTTCCGCTTCTCGCGCCCGAAACCTACATTCGCTACACGCGGGAGTTACACCTCCAACCGCCCCGAATCGAAACGCACCGCCTGGGCCCGCTGCCCCAACTCTTCGCGGACCAGTTCGGCTGGGAGGAGATGACGGCCACGGTGGCGCGCGTTTACAACAGCCTGCCGCCGGACGTTCGGACCAAGACCGCCATCTTCGGCCAGAATTACGGCCAGGCGGGCGCGATCGACCTCTTCGGTCCGAAATACGGCCTGCCGCCCGCCATCAGCGGGTATATGAACTACTTCTACTGGGGACCGCGCGACTACACGGGAGAGAGCATGATCGTGATGCAGGGTCAGCAGCACGACCTCGAGCGCTATTACTCGAGCGTCCAGAAAGTCGCCAGCGTCTATCACCCCTACTCGATGCCTTACGAGCATTTCGATATCTACTACTGCAGTGGTCTCAAATGGCCCCTCAAGGAAATCTGGCCGAAAGTGAAAAACTGGGATTGAGATTCCCGGACCCTCCGTGCCGTGTTGTCATCCTGAGCGAAGCGAAGAGCCTGTCCTGAACGAAGTGAAGGAATCTCGGCAGTTGATTTTGCGCTCAGTGAATTAAGAGCAACTGCGGAGATCCTTCGCTCAGGATGACAGCCATTTTCATCTCCATGGGTGGGCCGCAAGCCCATGTGCACTCAGGATGACATCCCGGTTGATTCCTGCACGCCGGACTGGCGTAGAGCGAAGCTCTGCGCTTTGGCGTCTGCTGCTCGCAGGCCCATAGGGCCGAAAGATTGTGGCCCACGGCGGAAGCCGTGGGATAGCCGGTGTTGGTTAACGATCAAGCCCGCGTCAGCGGGCGACAGACTTCCCGCGCTCCATCCATTATTTCTGTCGCCCCTACGCGGCTTGCTCACGACGCTTATGTTTTATCCCATGGCTCTCGCCATGGGCCACATTCTACCGCCCGTCGGCTGACGGGCTCTCGTGGTCTTCTAAGCCCTAAGTTAGCGCCTATGGGCCATCGGCAAGGGCTGTGACAGTCCGCCCCTTCGGCGGGACTCATTCCTGCTCCGCGACGACCTTTGCCGTCTCTTCCCACTCGCGCGTCAGGCCGGCAAGTTCCCGGCGGCGCTGCTCGATCGATTTCGTCAAGCGCACGGAATCCTCGGCGCTCCGGAAGTGCGCGAGCTCCTGCGCCTGGCCTTCGATCTCGGCCTCGAGGCGCGCCACCTGATCTTCGATCTCCCGGCAGCGGTCCTTCATCTGTTGCAGGCGGATCGGATTGACGCGTTTCGCTTTGACCGCTGCGACAGCCTCCGGCGCTTCAAGTGTTGAGCCGGCATCATCAGTTTGTCTCGAAGGGGCGCGCTCTCGGACCAGATCCTCGAGCCCGGAAACGTCGAGAGTAATCTCTCTCCCTTCTTTGCGCCACAGATAATCTTCGTAATTGCCGGGATAGACATTCACCTCGCCGGCGGCGATTTCGAACACCCGCGTGGCGAGCTTGTCGATGAAATAGCGGTCATGGGAGACGAACACTACGGTGCCCGTGTAATTCGCCATGGCTTCGAGCAGCACATCCTTAGCGCGCAAATCGAGGTGGTTGGTAGGCTCATCGAGCAGCAGGAAATTCGAGGGTCGCACCAGCATGCGCGCTAGGGCGTAGCGATTGCGCTCCCCGCCCGAAAGCACGCCGATACGCTTGAACACGTCGTCTTCGGTGAAAAGGAAACTGCCCAGCAGGCTGCGCAATTCGGTCTGGGTGCTGAGGGCCATGGGCGCGGCGCGCGCCAGGTCGTCCAGCAGGCGAGCGTCGGCATCCAGCGCCTTGTACTGGTCCTGTGCGAAGTAGTCCACCTCCACCTGGTGGCCCTGCTGGTATTCTCCGGCGCTCAGCGGTTCGGTGCTGGCAAGCAGCTTGAGCAAGGTTGATTTCCCCGCCCCGTTCACGCCCACCAGGGCCACGCGGTCGCCTCGCTGCACAGTGAAATTCACGCCCGCAAACACCTGCTTCGCGCCGTAGCTTTTGGCCACCTGCTTGAACTCCGCCACCATCCTGCCGCTGGGCTTAGGCTGAGGAAAGCGGAAGTGGATGGCCTTTTCTTCGGGAGGAACTTCGAAGCGCTCCATGCGCTCGAGTTCCTTGACGCGACTCTGCACCTGCTTGGCCTTGGTGGCCGTGTAGCGGAAGCGGTTGATGAAAACTTCAAGCTGCTCTATGCGCTCCTGCTGGTTCTTGTAAGCCGATTCGATCTGGGCTCGCCGCGCCGTCTTTTCCGCCAGGTACTTCTCGTAATTGCCGGTATAGAAGTGGACTCGCCGATTCCAGATCTCGACCATCTTTTCCACGGTTACGTCGAGGAAAAACCGGTCGTGCGAAATCAGCACGTAAGCGTGGGGATAGTCGTTCAGGTATTCCTCGAGCCAGTTGCGGGCTTCGAGGTCAAGGTGATTGGTGGGCTCATCGAGCAGGAGCAGGTTGGGTTTCTCGAGTAAGAGCTTGGCCAGGGCGATCCGCATTTGCCAGCCGCCGGAGAATTCTTCCGTGTGGCGGCGCCAATCGGATTCCGGAAATCCCAGACCGGCAAGCACCCGCCCCGCTTGGGCCTCAAGCGAATACCCGTCGCGCTGCCGGAACTCCGTGTCGAGCGAATGGAAGCGCTCGCTCACGCGCTGGTACTCTTCGCCCTCGGGATCGAGTTCGGCCATCTTTCCCATCAACTCTTCCATCTCCTGCTCCATGGCGAGCAGGTCGCCGAACACTGACATGCACTCCGCCAGCACAGTGCGCCCTGAAAGAGTCAGACCGTCCTGCGGCAAGTAGCTGCAGGTGATCCCCTTGGTAAAACTGATTTCGCCGTAATCGAGCGATTCGAGGCGAGCCAGCACCTTGAGCAGGGTGGTCTTGCCCGTGCCGTTCGCTCCCACCAGGCCCACGCGCGCCCGTGGCGTGATGAGCCAATCGAGATTTTCAAACAACATTTTGGGGCCGAATCGCTTTCCGGCCGATGAAAGCTGGATCATGATCGCGCCTTACACCGCATCAACAGTTTAGCAAATTCAGGATTGAGTGGTAGCGCAGAGTCCCTGGTGTTGGGACTCTGCGGTTCTTCGTCGAATCCTTACCCGGTGCGGCAACAGTCGGCAGGTATTGAAGAAGAATTTGTTGGACACCACCAGGCGGCGTGAACGTGACATGACCCCGCGTTATACGCCCCATTGGGCGCGCCACACAGAAGAGCCGCAGAGTCCTAACACCCGGGACTCTGCGCTACCCTTTCCCTCGCCAATTTTCCGGGCTCTTCCTAGCCAATTGGCTGATGCGCACCCGTGGCGGTGGTTGCAGAATGCTATTGGAGGTCAAAAATGCAAAGTTCATTGGTGAGTTTTTCGAACGAAGTCGCAAAGCTTGTGGAAGAGTTTCAGCCTTGTGTTGTGGCGGTTCACGCCCGCGGTCACTATCCTTCGAGCGGAGTCGTCTGGCGGCCCGGCATCATCGTCACGGCCGATCACACCATTCGGCGAGAGGAAGACATTCAAGTGACACTTCCCGACGGAAAGCGCGCGGACGCTGTGCTGGCGGGGCGCGACCCGGGAACGGATCTTGCCGCACTGAAGGCCGAGGGCTTGGGCAGCCCTGCCGCACAAACCGGCGGAGGCGATGCGGTAAAGGCAGGTGAACTGGCTCTGATACTCGGGCGATCCCCGGATAGCGGGCCGAACGCCAGCCTGGGCGTCATCAGCGCGATATCGGGTCCGTGGCGAACCTGGCGCGGCGGCCGGTTGGACAATTACATCCGACTTGACGCCACCATGTTCCCCAACTCTTCCGGCGCAGCGGTGGTTGATGTTCGCGGACGCCTGCTGGGCATCGCCACGTCGGCCCTGTCGCGGATTGCGGGTCTGGCGATTCCGGCCACTTCCGTGAACCGGGTTCTGGACGTCCTGGTGGCTAAGGGCCACGTCCCGCGCGGCTACCTGGGCATTGGAGCGCAGCCGGTTGGCATTCCGGACGCATTACGCGACAGTCTCTCACTGACCGCAAAAAGTGGGATCATGGTGGTGAAGGTCGAAGCCGGAGGGCCGGCGGACAAGGCGGGAATTCTGCTGGGCGACATCCTGGTGAGCCTTGGAGACGCACCGCTCGAAGAGTTCGAAGACCTGCAATCAATTTCGGACTCGGGCATCATCGGCAAACAGGTGCAGGCGCGCGTGATTCGAGCGGGCGCGATTCAGGAATTGAACATCACGGTGGGTGAAAGGCCGGGGAAGTGAGGGCAGCGCGGGCGACCACGCGACGGTGTCATTCCGAGCCCTTCGCTGTCATCCTGAGCGAAGCGAAGGATCTCGCTCTGGGTGCTCAGGGTAAACTCCGCGAGGAATCTCGCCCTGCGTTCGAGCGGATCGGAACTATCGGGGCAAGATTCCTCGCTACGCTCTGTCGAGAATTACGTCATTCCCGCGAAAGCGGGAATCCATTGGGTTCCGGACCAATAATGGACCCCCGCTTTCGCGGGGGTGACGACGTTTGTGATTTTCATTCCTTTGGGTGGTTCAGAGAACCACGACCATTCGGAATGACACCTCCGCCCGCGTTGCGTGTAACGACAGCATGATTCGAGTTCTAGTCAAAGCCTCGTCACCCATGGCCAAGGCGGGTCTCGAAAGCCTGCTGCGCCCATACTCTGCCTTGCGGCTGGTCGATGACCTAAGCAAAGACGCCCGAGGAGTCGATTCCGAGTTACCGGCCGACGTGCTGCTGGTTGAAGCCGATACGCTTGCTGACCCCGCCGCGCGCGAGGCTCTGGATTGGGCGAGCACGGGCACAGCGGCGGTTCTGCTGGTTCGCAATCCCGCCGCCGAGCCGGTAGCGGAAGCGCTGCGAGCGGGCGTGAGAGCGGTGCTCCCGAGTGGCATCGACGGGCCGGAAATCGCGGCGGCAATTGAGGCGGCAGCCGCGGGCCTTACGGTGCTCGAGTCAGCCAGCCTCGCCTTATTGCTGCGCGCTCCCGGCGCGCTTCGAAAGGGGACTTCCGGCGCGTTCGTCGAGCCGCTCACAGATCGCGAACTCGAAGTCCTGGAACTTGTGGCGGCAGGCCTTGGCAATAAGGAGGTCGCCTCTCGCCTGGAGATTTCCGAACACACCGTAAAATTCCACGTGGCATCGATCATGGGCAAGCTTGGCGCGGGCAGCCGCACCGAGGCCGTTACGCTGGCCATCCGCCACGGGCTGATTATGGTTTAGGTGTCAGGTGTCGGGTTCCAAAGGCGCGTAGCGTGTATTAACTCGAATTCCGAAGTTGGTTCTTGCGCTGCCACGTCAACTCGTTGAATCTGAATTGCCTGCCCTGATAACCTCGAGAAGGGAACGGGAGTTTGGATTCTTCGGAAGTAACCCCTCACCCGTCCCCGTCAGCTGACGGGCTGATGACTACGCCGGCTGCGGGACACCCTCTCCCCAAGGGAGAGGGCGGTCAACGATGATGGATTTCAGCCCTCTCCCTTGGAGAGAGGGTGGCGAGAGTAGCGAGCCGGGTGAGGGGTTTCTTCGCACAGGGCCGCCCCCGAAATCGCAAATCGTCAATCAGAAATCACCAATGCTCAGTGGTGCCCGCCGCCACCACCACCGCCGCCGACAGAGCCGCCGCCCGAGTGGCCGCCCGAACTGGCGGAAATGCCGCCTCCGCCACCGGAAACGCCACCTCCACCACCGCCCGAGGCGGAGCCTGAGCCGTGGCCGCCGCTCGCGCCGCCGCCGCTGGATCCATGGGACGCCACGGAAACCCCGGACCCGCCACCCCGGCTGGAAATTACGGGCGCGCCACCGTGGCCGCCTGCCCCGCCGAAGTGACTGTGCCATCCGCCGCCGGTGGAAACGCTTCCGTGGAACTCACCCGCTGAGCCCTGCACCGGATAGCGTCCCCCAAGGTTGTGCCCTGAGCGGCGCGCAAGGGTTCCCGAGTTCCGCCAAGAAAACCACGGTGGGTCAGCAACGAGCCTTCCCTGGCTGGATCGCCCCCCATCAAAACGGTAGCCGGCGCAGTCGCATGGCCGAAGCCCGGGTGCGCCCCTGGCGGAGCGGCCCGACCGGGCATTGCCGCGGCGGCATTGTTCGCAGCCATGGTTTGCGGAGTTGCTTCGGCCGGTGGATGATCGATCTTGGTCCCATCCGCCGCAGGAACGCGCGTCACCACCTGGGGCGTAATCATCTGCCCCTTCTGAATCACGCTGGCCGGAACCTTGGTAATCAGCATCGGCCGATTGCTCGTGACTGGACCCACTCCGGGAAGATGAGGACGCCCCGGAGGAATCCTGGGATGGCCAGGCTGAATCGGCGCCCAGCCGTACCATCCCGGCCCGCCGTACCAGTTGACCATCGAAGGGTACCAGAGCCCGCAGCCAAACATCGGGTTCATCCAATACCAGCCAAAGGTCTGATCGAAGTCCCACATGCCGCAGTGGTCAGTCACCCAACCCCAGGGGTCGGCGGAGATCCATGTCCAGCCCATCCCGCCGTACGAGTTCCACATGCCATAGCTGTAGGGCGACCAACCCGCCTGCGCGTAGGGCGACCAGCCGAACCTGTTGCCGGGAAGCGTCACCCACTCGCCGTAGGTGTTGAGGTCGCTCCAGCCGTAGGCCGGCCCCGTGGGGTGGACAGACTCGTCCTTGGCGACCAGCACCGCTTGGTGATCGCGCGCCTCGGTCCACTGGTCCCAATCGTCTTTGGGAATCCCTTTCTCGGTGTTTGAAGCCAAGGTGGTGCTGGCGGTCTCTTGCACCCAGACCCTGCCTTCGCCGAGCTTTATGGATTGATTATCAAGTGCCACGTCGACCGAACCCTTGAAGACCTCTACCCGGTAGCGGTCCTCGGCCAGATCCGTCCGGAACTCGCACTTGCCGTCAGCGTTCAAGGTGGCGTTTGCAATCTTGACCCGATAAACGTCTTGATCGCCAGCCTGCAAGCTAACCGCGGCATTTCGTTCGTGTGGGTTCGCGGCACGGCGCTCGGGAACGAAATTGAACGTGCCGTATCCCTGCTCGAAAGTCATGCCGTTCAGCTTGTTGCCATTGGCGTCGAGCGCCAGTTGATCGAAGAGCAATTTGGAGTGTTCGCCAACGCGGGCAGTGGAGCCGTTTTCAAACTCCACTTCGGCGTAACTGGCGCCGACCGTCGAGAGCTCGAAGCCCTCCTGGATGGGCGTGTTCAGCAGCACCTTTTCCTGTTCCGCTGAGCCCGGCCGCTTGAGCGTGACCGTGCCGCTCAGGTAGCTGAGTCGAACCACGCGCGCGTGCGATGCCGCGGCCATCGGTTCGGCTGCGGGGTCGTATTCCAGAAACCGCCCCTTATCCAAAGTCAGCGAGCCGGAGTGGGCCGAGACGACAACCGAGCCCTCGAGCACGCGCAAATTCATTTTTCCCTTGTCAAAACCTGCCATAAAGGCGGCCTTGCCATTCGGGGAAATCGTGGCGTCGGCAATGTGAACCGTGAAACCAGCTTGTTTGCTGGGTAGGAAACGGAAATGGGCGTCACCTTGATCGAGGATAATGACATTCTGTCGTGTGCCCTCTTGCCCCGCATCCTTTTGCGTGAAGTTGGCTTTGCTGAATTCGCCGAGTTCAATCCTCGAAGCGTTTTCCAGTTGCACGTTCACCGAACTCGCCGCCGAGGTCGACACCTCGGAGCCATCCTCGATCGGCATATTCACTTGAGCTGGAACCGCTTCGGTAGCGCCTGGGGCCTTTACCGTCGCGTTTCCGGTGACCGAGCTCAGACGCGGTCCGCGGGCCGAAGGTTTTTGTTGTGTAAAGAGAGTTGCCGGTAGGAGCAACCCCGCGACCCAAACCACGAGTACACGTCGAAAATGATCGTATCTCACGGCTGGCCTCCTGGGGTGATTATATCTCAAACTTCCGTATATATCGACGTTTTATCGGCCAACAAGGTTGCCGAAATAAGTCGGGGAATCGGGTGATCCGGTGATCGGGTGATCGGCGGAACGGGCTTTGTCGTGAAGGCACGCCAAATCGCAGATTCCAGGTTCCAGATCTCAGGCGCGTGTCATTCTGAGAAAAGATTTCATGATCATTCGGCTCACCTCTGGTCATTAAATACGCTCGCCCCCTTGGGGGAGAGGGTGGCCCGCGACGGCGTTTTCACCAGCCGGTGCGGGTCGGGTGAGGGGGTCCATGTCTGCTATTCTCATGGCGAAAAGTCCCCCCACTTCGAGGCGCGTTCAGGGATGTAAAGAGCAACTACAGAGATTCTTCGCTACGCTCAGAATGACAGTGGCCGGGCCAAAGGTCGCGGAAGGCACCGATCACCCGATCACCAGATCACCCGATCACCCGATCCCTACGGCTTTACGGTCACGATTACCGCGGCGTGGGGCGGTACAGTTGCTGTGAAGGAACCCTGCATCGTCCCCAGGTCTTTATGCTGCCACACGTCGTGGAGCGCGGCGGAAAAGTGCGGCGGATAGCCGATGTCTTCCCACTT
Organism: uncultured Acidobacteriota bacterium; assembly: GCA_963838915.1. Lineage (GTDB taxonomy): Bacteria > Acidobacteriota > Terriglobia > UBA7540 > UBA7540 > CAVROP01. The sequence continues at coordinate 128 of CAWIUZ010000275.1, read as the reverse complement.
TACTGTAATCTCCTGCGGCGTGGCAGCGCGGTTCAGCAGGGCCACGGCGCGGTTGCCGCCCGCGAGTTCGCGCGCCCACACTTCCTTATCACCCTCTTTGCGGACCCGGCTGGCCTCCTTGCCAAGCG
>CAWIUZ010000274.1:0-24425 GCA_963838915.1 uncultured Acidobacteriota bacterium | reverse complement strand
CGCGGCTGTCAATGCTCAGGATGACACAGTCCCAATTCTCTCACCCCTTCCAACGGTGGGGCGTAAGGGGACGCGTATTGGGATGCCGCCCAAAGATGTCGAGCGAACGCCCGACTCCTGAATCTCGAATGCTGACTCGCGACTCCTGACTCCTGCTTTTCTTGACTTCCTCCCCCTCTGGTGATATTTGTTTCACGCGTCATTTGGCGCTTCCGCATTGGAAGGGAGGCCGTGTGGGTCGATTGATCCTCATCGCGGACGATAGCCCGATAATTCAGAGGAAAGCTCAACGGATTCTTCAGGACGTGGGCTTCGAAGTCCAGACAGTTTCGAACGGGGTCGCAGCCGTCAAGAAGCTGCCTGCAATGCAGCCGGTTCTGGTCCTTGCCGACGTTTCCATGCCGGGCAAGGATGGGTATGAAGTCTGCGAATTCGTGAAGACCTCGGCGGGTTTGCGTCATGTGCCGGTGCTCCTGGTGGGCAGCGATCTCGAGCCGTACGACGAGCAGCGGGGAGCGCGAGTACGAGCTGACGGCATCATCAAGAAGCCCTTCGCTCCTCACGACTTGGTTGCCGTGGTGAGACGGTGGACCACTCCCACGCAAGCTCCAGCATCCCCACCTACTCTTGCCGAGACGCCGCTTGCCGCCTCGTCCGCACTCCCTCAAGAGGCATCCAGCGCAAGCCATGCCGTTGCCTCCCAACACACTTACCACTGGGGCAGGGAAGAGGAAATCCCGTCGGCTGACGCAACCGCGCCATTACCTGTGGCGGATGACATTGTGACGAATGTTGGACAGTCTTATGAACACCCGGAAATCGAGACGGGAAGTTTGCCGGGACCATCCGCCGAGGCCGGCGAGCCTTTCCCGGGATTGACGCTTGGACCGTCTTATGAGTCAGATTCAAAACCTGTCCTTGATCGTGCCCCTGGGCCGACCCTCGCCGCACCCGAAACCAGCCTGGAAGTTGAGGAGTCAAGACCCGAAGAAATCCCGATCTCGCCTCCTCAACTTGTTGACTTAACTGCGCCGGAGGCTGCATCTGAGATCAATCCGGTGTTTGTCGAGCCCATCCCTGAGCCCTTTTCAGCCTTTGCGCCTGAGCCAGACTTGATTGCGGCTGAAACGATTCGAGAAGTCGAGGAGTCAAACGCCCAGCATCCTCACGAGCTGAGCTCATCTCATCCACTGGTCGACCTGACGGGGCCAGATAAATGGTCGGAGCCTGCCTCGCTGATTATCGAGCCCAACCGAGAGCCCGCCCCGGAAATCTTGCCGGGGACGACCGGGCCCGAAACGACGCGAGAGGTCGAGGAGTTAAATTCAACTTCTCAGGCTCTCAACGTATCCACTTCTCCAAAGGCAGCGCCGGAGTCTACGCAGGTTGCTGCTGCATCGGCTCCGGAATCTGTCCCTGACATTGCACCTGGGTCAACCTCGACCAATCCAGAGGCAAGTCAAGAATGGGGCGATCTGATATCGCGACCGCCGGCCCTTGAGCCCTCGGCCGCTCCCGACCGGGAATGGGTGTACACAGTCGTACACAAAGTCGTTTCCCGCATGGCCCCTCCTGTCCTCACCCCGGAGCAGGTTGTAGAACTTGCACGCCTGCTTACCGGGGAAGTCATGGCGGAATTTGGCGGACCCGGCGGACATGTGGACTTCCCCGTTGAAAGACCGTCGCCAGACTAGAAGCGGTTTCAAAACCGCCCGGCTGATGAGAGATTACCGAATACCGCCCAGGATCCACGGCGACCGCGCGACGGGTCAGCCCCGGAGGGGCTGAACATGAGTAGCCGGGGGCAACGCCCTCGGAACATGATCCCCCACTTTCCTCCATAGGCGCTAGATTAAGCCCGTCACCCGACGCCGAGCCGCATCAGCGGCGCAAGAATGTGGCCCACGGCGCAGCCGTGGGATCACGGCACACAGAGAGCACGCTGAGCCACGTCGTGGCGACAGAAAATGTGCGATCATCAAGACGGTTCTGTCGCCCCTCCTGGGGCTTTTCAAGCGGATCGTCCCTGCTTTCGCCCCACGGCTCCCGCCATGGGCCACATTCTTGCGCCCGCCCCGGCGGGCTCCGGGTACAGGAGGTTTTGAAACAGTTCCTGGCGTCCTACCAGGGCCGGGTCAAGCCTGCCTCAACTGCAAACGGCCCGACTTTTTTGCGTGGCCGGTTCAGTTTCACTTGACAAACGAAGTGCAGTAGGCTAGAATTGTTCCTGAAAGCCTGCCAGGAGGCGCAGGCCGAGAACTGAGAACTAATAACCGAAAGGATTCACTATCCATGCGTTGGAGTCAAACGTTCATTCCCACATTGCGCGAGGACCCCGCCGAAGCGGAGGTTCCCAGTCATCGCTTATTGTTGCGGGCGGGTTACGTACGTCAGGTAGCGGCCGGGGTCTATGCGCATCTTTTTCTTGCTCAAAGATCGCTTCTCAAAGTGATGCAGATCATCCGGGAGGAGATGAACGCCATCGGAGCTCAGGAGTTCCATTTGCCGGCGCTCAATCCGGCTGAACTTTGGAAGGAGTCCGGGCGCTACGAGGCTTACGGCGAGACCTTGTTCAAGATCACTGACCGCAACCAGCACGAAATGTGTCTGGGTGTGACGCACGAAGAAGAGATGACCAACATCGCCCGCAATGAGCTGCGGTCCTACAAGCAGTTGCCTCAGATCTGGTATCAAATCCAGGAAAAGTACCGCGACGAGCCGCGGCCCAAGTCCGGACTGTTGCGCCTGCGCCAGTTCTGGATGAAGGATTCTTACACGTTCGACCTCAACGAAGCCGGGCTGGATTCGAGCTACCAGAAGCACTACCACGCGTACCGGCGCATTTTCGACCGCTGTGGTCTGGAATACGTCATTGTCGAAGCCTACTCAGGGACGATGGGCGGCACCCAGTCGCACGAGTTTGCGGCCCCCACGGACGCGGGTGAGGATTCACTGGCCATTTCGGAGTGCGGCTACGCGGCGAACCTGGAGAAGGCTGAGGGGCAGGCGCCGCCGGTGGAGGACTTGCCTGGTGATCTGCCGCCCGAGCCATTTCCTACGCCCGGCCTGAAGACCATTGACGATCTGGCGAAGTTTACTGGCGAGAGTCCGGCTCGGTTGATGAAAACACTGGTTTACATGGCGGAAAGCAAGCCGGTGATTCTCCTGCTGCGGGGCGACCACACCCTGAGCGAGACGAAGCTAGCCACCGCGCTGGGCTCGAACGTATTTCGCCCCGCAACACCCGAGGAGGCTTTCGGGCTGCACGGCGCTCATTTGGGTTCACTGGGGCCGGTGGGACTCGAGGGTATAAGGATCCTTGCGGATCGCGCGCTCGAGGGGAGAAAGAACCTCATCACCGGCGCCAACCGCGATGACACGCACTTCCGCAATGTGACGCCGGGACGCGATTTCGAGCCCGAATATTGTGACCTCCGGGTGGTGATGCCGGGTGACCTCTGCCCGCGCTGCGGCCGGCCTATGCGGATTCGCGTGGCGGTGGAACTGGGGCATATTTTTAAGCTGGGCAAGCGTTATTCTGAAACCATGCACGCGACCGTATTGGATGAAAGCGGCAAGGAGACGCCCCTGGTCATGGGGTCGTACGGAATCGGAGTCGAGCGCATTCTGAGCGCGGCTGTCGAGCAGAATCACGATGCGGAAGGCATGTTCCTGCCTCGGGCGATCGCGCCCTTCGAAGTGATTCTGACCGCGGCCAACATGGACGATGCCGAACTGGTTGCGGCGGCGGAAAAGCTCTACAAAGAGATGCAGGCCAATTCGATTGACGTGTTGTTCGACGAGCGTGCGGAGCGCCCGGGGGTCAAGTTTAAAGATGCGGATTTGATCGGTGTGCCTTACCGGGTGACGTTGGGCAAACGGAAGTTCGCGCAGGGGTTGGCGGAGATCTTCCAGCGCTCGACAAAGCAAGTTTCGGATGTTAAGCTGTCAGAGGTTGTGGAGCGTCTGCGCGCGCACTATCTTGCCTGAGGGGACGCTCGAGCGACTGTGGACGTTGTCATTCCGCCCCTGCCCGTAGCGCGGGGGAGGAATTTCGCTTCGGAGCCGGGTGAGTCTCGGGATTCCTCGCTCAACTCACTCGCAACGGGCGGAGTGAAATTCCAGGCTGGGTTGGGAATGGCAATGAAGGGCCGGCATGCGGCGAGGGGAAGAAGCTGCGGGGCGTTTGAAAGCGCTTTTGGCTTTGGCGCTTCTGGCGGCAGTGATTTTTGCCGCCATCAAGACTCTGCCCGCATACGTGGACAACTTTCAGCTTCAGGACCACATCCGTCAACTCTCGGCGCAATTGGCAGTACGATCCACGCCCGCGACGCCGGGTGATGTAACAAATGAAGTGGTACAATTCGCCCAGGACCATGGAATTCCACTCACTCCCGACAACGTCAGGGTCACCATCGGGCACCGCGTCACGATCATTTTGGATTACACCGTTCCGGTGGACCTGAGCGTTTATACGCTTCGGCTTCACTTTACGCCGTCGGCGGATAGCTTGTCGTTATAACCCGTGAAACGATATGCGCCAGCACCGCGCTCGAAGCCCCGTTCGTTACCGAGACTGGGGTGGTCACGCCTGGCCAGGATGGCAGGCTGGAAGAAAGGTGTGATTGCCGGCGCCGTGCTGGTTCTGATTTGCTTCACCGGACTTTTCATTTACTATTACGTTCGATTCTCCCGCCTTATCGACGCGCGCCTGAGCGGCGACATCTTCAACAATGCTTCCTTGGTTTTTTCCGCCCCCACCCCCGTCTTCGTCGGTGAGATGGGCAGCCCCGAGCAAGTCGCCCAGCGTCTGCGTCGCGCCCTCTATGCCGAAGGCAGCGGGGGGTCTGATGTGGGCACTTACACCCTGGCGAAGGATGCGATTGAAATCACCCCCGGCCAGCTTTCATATTTCGCGGACGCCGCGACCCAAGAAGGGCCGGCCCGGCTGACCTTCCGAAATTACCGCTTGGTTTCCATCGCCCCAGCCGGAGGCGGCGATAACCTCGAGACTTACCAACTCGAGCCCGAGGTGATCACGATGCTGTTTGACAACAACCGCTCCAAGCGGCGCCTCGTGCGTTATCCGGACCTTCCGAAAGTGCTGATTGACGCGATCGTGGCGGCGGAAGATCATCGCTTCTTCTCCCATCACGGAGTGGATATACTGCGCATTCCGGGCGCGGCGCTGGCCGACATACGCGCCGATCGCAACGTGCAGGGCAGCAGTACCTTGACCATGCAGTTGGCTCGCGGCTTTTTCTTGTCGCCCGCCCGCGTCTGGCGCCGAAAAATCGAGGAAACATTCCTGGCCTTGCTGCTGGAAAAGCGCCTGAGTAAGGAACAAATTCTGGAGTTGTACGCAAACCAGATCTATCTTGGCCAGCGGGGGAGTTTTTCCATATATGGCTTCGGGGAGGGGGCTAACGCTTACTTTAACAAGGACGTTTCCAGCCTGAGGTTGCCCGAGGCGGCCCTCTTGGCGGGCCTGGTTCGCGGCCCGAATCTCTATTCACCTTATCACCGCGCCTCGAGGGCCCTCGAAAGGCGTAACCATGTGCTGCGCGAGATGCACGAGTTGGGTATGATCACGCCCGTCGAGGCTGCGGAAGCTACTGAGTCGCCCTTGGGAGTTGTCAATCAGAACGTGGAAGGTCGCGAGGCTCCGTACTTCGTGGACATGGTGCGCGACCGGTTACTGACCCAGTTTTCCGACCAGGATTTGAACTCGCAAAGCTACCGCATTTATACCACGCTCAATCTCGATTTGCAGAAGGCAGCGTCGGAGGGCGCGCGGCTGGGCATTGCCGAAGTGGATGAAACGTTGAGCAAGACCAAGCGCGGCAGGGAGGCAAAGGCCCAGACTCCCAATCAACCCCAATTGGCGCTCCTGGCGCTCGACCCTCACACCGCTGAGATTCGGGCCTTGGTGGGGGGAAGAGACTACGCCACTAGCCAGTTGGACCATGTGATGGCCAAGCGCCAGCCCGGTTCCTCCTTCAAGCCTTTCGTTTATGCGGCCGCGCTGAGCACGGGGGTAAACGGCGGGCAGCCCCTGATTACTCCCGCCACCCTGCTTAACGATGAGCCCACCACCTTTCAATTCGGCGATATTACTTACGAACCGGAAAACCTGAAGCAGGAATACCACGGGATGGTCACCCTTCGCGAGGCCCTGACTCATTCTATGAACGTGGCCACGGTGCGCTTGGCGGAAATGGTGGGCTACGACAAGGTGCGGGACCTCGCGATCGCCGCCGGGATCAACAAAGACCTGCTGGCGACGCCCGCCATCGCTTTGGGCTCCTATGTGGCAACCCCCCTCGAGATCGCCGGAGCTTACACGATTTTTTCCAACGAAGGTCAATACGTTGAGCCAAAGTTTATCCTGGCCGTTAATGACTCGTCGGGAAAGAACCTCTGGCGGAGTGCGCCGGTCACGCGGCCCGTGCTTGACCCGCGCGTCGCTTATCTCATGGTTGATTTGATGGAGAGTGTGATCAACAACGGCACCGGCGCCGGAGTCCGCAGCCGCGGATTCGAAGCCCCGGCGGCCGGGAAGACGGGGAGTTCGCACGATGGCTGGTTCGCCGGGTTCACCTCAAACCTGCTGGCCATCGTCTGGGTCGGCTACGATGACGACCGTGATATTAAGCTCACCGGAGCGTACTGCGCGCTGCCGATCTGGACGGATTTCATGAAGCGCGCCGTGGAACTTCCAGCTTACAAGGACCCACACCCCTTCCCGGTGCCGGATGGAGTGATTTCCGTCCCATTTGAAACAGACTCGGCTTCGAGCGACGCAAAGATCGTCAGAAACGAATACTTCATTGCCGGAACCGAACCTCAGCCGACGCAGCCGGCCAGGGGATTCCTGGGAAGGCTCTTCCACCCCCAGAGCCAGCCCAGCCTGCCTCCTGCCTTGGTGCTTCCGCCCGGACCCCCGGGTTCGCAACCGACGCAAGCCGGGCCGGTCAAGCCGCCGGAGGCTCCTGCTAATGCGCACAAGCCTGGGCTGATAAAGAAATTCCTGTCGATTTTTAAAGGCAAGAACTCGAAACAAGCGCCGCCTGAAAAAGAGACAGCGCCGCAGCAGTAGAACGTCTGAGAGGATCGGCTGTCATGCTGAGCGAAGTGAAGCATCTGCATTCGTCTCCTCGACAAACGAGCCAATGCACATTCCTCGCTGCGCTCGGAATGACAAGGCGGGTTGATGACTCCACCCTTCACAGGAACGCGGTTTGCGAGGTTCAGACATGAGAAATGAAACTTTCGCTCAACCCGTAACGAAGCGGCCCATTGTACAAACGCTTTTCCTCGTTTTTTGTTTCTTTGTCGTGCACTCACTATTCGCGTTTCAAGGGGAGCAGTCCAAGTCCACCCTGCCTCCGCCCGGGCCCGGGCAGGTGCAGCCCGCCCCCTCGAGCGATCACCCGCTCACCTTCGAGGAGCGCGGCGACATTTTCATGGCTCGTAAGTCTTACGAGGATGCAGTTGATTTCTATTACCGGGCTTTGAAACAGACTCGCTTTGCCAATGCCATTGTTTGGAACAAGCTCGGTATTGCCTATCAACAGTTGCAGAATTATTCGGCCTCGCGCAAGGCTTACAACCAGGCGGTTCGGCGTCAGAAGGATTACACGGAGCCCATGAACAACATCGGAACCACTTACTTCATGGAGAAGAAGTACGGGAAATCCGTAAAGTACTACCTGAAAGCCATCAAGCTGAATCCTGACTCCGCTTCCTACCACTTGAACCTGGGAACTTCTTACATGCACATGAAGAAATACACGGAGTCGGTGGACGAATATCGGACTGCCTTGAGCCTTGATCCCAATATCTTCTCTCAGCGGTCCGCGTTTGGAACCACCATCGAAGCGCGCGGCGCCGATCCGGAATACTATTTCTACTTGGGGAAGGTGTTTGCTTCTCTGGGGCGCGCTGAGGATGCGGTGCGCAGCCTGCGTCGCGCTCTCGAAGACGGGTTCAAAGACCGCAAGAGAATTCTCGACGATCCGGACTTTATGAAAATCAGCCAGAACCCCGCTTACGTCGAATTGATGAACAACCCGCCGGTGGGGATCAAGGAGTAGAATACACATTCTGGATCGATTTTTAATGCGAAAAATCCTTCAACTATTCCTGCTCCTTCTGGGTTCCTGGCAAATTGCCGCCGCTTCCGAGGTCCATGCCGTTCTGGTTTTTCCCTTCGAAAACCGCAGCACGCGGGCGGACCTGAACTGGGTTTCAGAAAGCTTTGCGGAGACCATCGCCTCCCGCCTTTCGGGGCCCGACTTTTACGTTCTGAATCGGACTGAGCGCGATGTCGCCTGCACCCAGTTGGGCATTCCTTCGGACACCCCTTTGACGGTGGCCAGTGAGTTCAAAGTGGCCCAGACCCTGGGCGCGGATTGGGTTGTCTTCGGAAGATTCAACGTGGAGGGGGCCGGCCTCACCGCCACCGCGCGCCTGCTTGACCTCCGAAAGTTAAAGCTATCGCCTCCTATCGCAGCCACCGGCGAACTCGCGGAGTTGGTGGACCTCCAGACGCGATTAGTGTGGCTGCTCGAAGCAGCGCACGATCCGCATTTTACCGTCGGCACCGAGGAGGATTTCAGCCGCAAGTTTCCGCAGGTGCGCCTCGATGCTTTTGAGAACTACATGCGGGGCGTCCTGGCCACCGACGATCCCGCGCGCATTCACTTTCTCGAGGAATCCGACCGGCTGAATCCTTCCGATCACCGCGCGGCATTTGCCCTGGGCCGCTTCTATTTCGATCAGAAAGACTATGCCAACTCGGCCAAGTGGCTTAAGAAGCTGAACCCGGGGGACGCTCACTACCTTGAATCGCTCTTCTTCTTCGGAGTGGACGAATACTTTCTCGGTCACTACCCCTCGTCGAAGACGGCCTTTGAGAAGATTGGAAGAGAAATCCCTTTGAACGAGATTGCGAACAATGCGGGCGTGCTGGCTACCCGGGCAGGACAGGATGAGCAGGCTCTCGAGGAGTTCGAGCGGGCCCATGCCGGGGATCCGACCGATGCGGACTATTGTTTCAATCGCGGCGTGGCGCTCTGGAACCTCCACCGGCACAATGCCGCAGCAACATCGCTGGAAGAGGCAATCAAGCTGAGAGATGACGATTCGGATGCCCACACGTTGTTGGCCGTGGTCTTGGAAAAGCAAGGCGATGCGGCAGGGGAGAAGATCCAGATGGAGTGGCTGCACCAGCACCAGATGGGCCTCGAAGCCCACCCTTCGCGGGATGTGCTGCCCCAGCCGCGCCTCAAGAAGAACTTCGACGAGCGCGCGTTTCTTTTGCTCTCTTTGGCGGTGCACAATGCCCTGGAAGAGCGCCTGGCCGCTATGCCCGCCGACCAGCACGCCGCCGTCCACAAATCCCACGGCAAGACTCTGGTCGGCGAGGGACGCCTGGCCGAAGCGGAACGTGAGCTGGCGGAGGCAACGTCGCTAGCCCCTAGTGACAGCGAGGCGCACTTGAGTCTGGCCGAGATCCTGGAAGCGGAAGACAAGCCTCAGGAAGCGGCGGCGGAATTTCAGACGGCGCTGAAGCTTAAGGACAGCTTTGCCGGCCACCTCGGTCTGGCGAGGGCATATCTTGCCCTGAATCACCGCGATCAGGCTCGCCTGGAGGGGGAAGCGGCCCTGAAGCTCGACCCGGACAGCCGCGAGGCCCAGGAGGTTGTCGGGCGCATCATCTCGGGCATGAAGTAGCGGGGACAGTTCTCTTCTGGTCCCTGCTCGCGTCTCTGGTTGGATCGGGAAGCCCGGCAATCCCCGAAGGGGATGAATCTAGTGGCCGGGGGCAACGCCCCACAGGCGTTAACCTAAGCCTGCCGCCGTCCGCGAGATGCTTCTCGCTGCTACTCTCGCAGGCCCGGAGGGCCGAAAGATTGTGGCCCACGGCGAAAGCCGTGGGATGGCCGGTGTTGGTTAACGATCAAGCCCGCGTCAACGGGCGACAGAATTCTTGCGCTCCGTCCAATATTTCTGTCGCCCCTACGGGGCTTGCCCACGACGCTTATGCTTTATCCCATGGCTTTCGCCATGGGCCACATTCTGCCGCCCGTCGGCTGACGGGCTCCGACGGTCGTGGCGATCTCAGGTTAACGCTTATGCGGCGTTGCCCCCGGCTACTAAATGGCGCCCTTGCAGGGCTAAGTTGGAACGCGCTGATGCTACATCCCCACGACACAAAGAAGGGCACCTTGAGACTGCTACGCTACCTCTGGTTAGCTGGCTCTGGTTTTGCTCTGCATGGCCGCGGGAGGTGGTTCCCCCGCCGCGAGTGAGCAGAACCGTCCTCGGGTGGTCGAAATCCGCTTGGACATGATGATCCACCACGTGAGCGCCGAATACGTGGTGCGCGGCATCAAGTTTGCCAACGACTCGCACGCGGATGCGGTCATTCTGGAGTTGAATACGCCCGGCGGCCTGGAGAGTTCGATGCGCGATATCGTCTCAGCCATTCTCACTTCCAGCGTGCCCGTCATTACTTTTGTGGCGCCCAGCGGGGCGAGTGCGGCTTCGGCGGGCTTCTTCATCCTGGAGGCCGGCGACCTGGCGGTGATGGCCCCCGGAACCAACTCCGGCGCGGCCCACCCGGTAGTGTTGGGCGGGGCCGAAGTGGGCAAGACCATGGAGGCCAAGATCGAAAACGACGCGGCCGCCTACATGCGCTCAGTTGTGGGAAAGCGCGGCCGCAACCTGGCTCTGGCTGAGGACGCGGTGCGCAAAAGTTCCTGCTACTCGGATAAAGAAGCCCTGGATGGGAAACTGATTGACGCCGTGCTCAGCACTCCCGCCGCCATTTTTGCAAAGTACGACGGCCAAACCATCAAGAGGTTCAACGACACCACCACAACCCTGCATTTCAAAGACGCCGAGGTTGTGGCTTACAACATGCCGGGCCTCGAGCAATTCTTTGCCTGGGTGGCGGACCCCAACATTGCCTTCATCCTGGGCGCACTCGGCCTGGCTTGCCTTTATATTGAATTCACTCATCCCGGGCTGATTGCGCCGGGAGTGGTTGGCGCGGCCGCCATCGTGTTGGCGATGTACGCCTTCAATTTGCTGCCCATCAATTCCCTGGGCGTGCTGTTGATCCTGGCGGGAATCGGGCTGCTGGCCCTGGAAGTGAAAGTGATGTCGCACGGAGTGCTGGCGGGTGTGGGCGTTCTCGCCTTGGTCTTAGGGGCGCTACTGCTGGTGAATTCTCCCTGGCCGCAGGCCCGCATTCATCTCTCTACCGCGCTCGGTGTTGCTGTGCCGCTGGCCCTCATCATCGTGGTGCTCCTGCGCTTTGCCATCGCAGCAAAGCTGCGCAAAGCGGTGACCGGAGAGGCCGGCATGGTTGATGCCGTGGGGTTGGCGAAGACTGATCTCCAGCTTTCAGGAAAAGTTCTGGTTCATGGCGAACTTTGGGACGCGCGCGCCCGGCAGCCCGTCGCCAAGGGGGCCCGGGTGCGAGTTCGGGAAGTCGAGGGACTGACTTTGGTAGTCGAGCCGGCCCCGGAACCCAGGTAGTCTTCGTTGTCAGAATTGCTGTCATTCCGAGGGGGCATGGGTCCTCGACCCACCCAAGGGAATGAAAATCACACGCGTCGTCGTCCCCGCGAAAGCGGGGGCCCATCGGCCGGAACACGATGGATTCCCGCCTTCGCGGGAATGACGTGATTTTCGAGGGCGAAGCGAGGAATGACAGTGGTAGGTGAAGTTCCCGAAACTGGTCGGCACCGCCAGATGACTCTGTTGTAACGTCGGCCCTTGTGGCCGCCCTATCCTTTATCACGAGCGCGGAAAGGAGCTTCGAATGAGCCCGACAGTAATCGTCATTGTCGTAATTCTGTTTTTGTGGGTTTCGGCTTGTTTGAACGTGTTGCGGGAGTACGAGCGCGCAGTTACGTTTCGTTTGGGCAGGCTCTTGGCAACGGATAAAGGGCCGGGCTTGATCTTCATCCTCTGGCCCATTGACAAGATCATTCGGATCTCCTTGCGGATTATCGCTTGGGATGTGCCTAGCCAAGATATTATCACTAGAGATAACGTTTCCGTGAAAGTGAATGCGGTGGTTTATTTTCGCGTGCTGAGCGCGCAAAAGGCCGTCGTGGAGCTTGAAAACTACCGCTACGCCGTCGAGCAACTGGCCCAAACCACCCTGCGGTCGGTGCTGGGCGAGGTGGAACTGGATGACCTGCTCTCCCAGCGCGAGAAGTTGAACGCGCGCCTCCAGACCATCCTCGATGAGCACACCGAGCCCTGGGGCATCAAAGTGACCAAGGTGGAAGTGAAGCAGGTGGATCTGCCTCAGGAAATGCAGCGGGCGATTGCGCGCCAGGCCGAAGCCGAGCGCGAGCGCCGGGCGAAGATCATCAATGCCGATGGGGAATTTCAGGCTTCTGAAAAACTCTCCGAAGCTGCCCATATTCTGGCCACGGAGCCCATCACCATCACGCTGCGCTACCTTCAGACGCTGGCCGAAATCGGGACCGAGAAGAACACCACGATCGTTTTTCCAATTCCGGTTGAGTTGCTGAGTGCCTTGATGGGGAAGTTCGTTCCCCCTGCTGCCCCGGGCGCCGCGCCGGGTTCGGCGCCGAAGTAGCGTCGAGCGCGCTACTCTCGCAGGCCCGGAGGGCCGAAAGATTGTGGCCCACGGCGAAAGCCGTGGGATGGCGGGTGTGGGTTGACGATCAAGCCCGCTTCAGCGGGCGACAGAGTTCCGGCGCCCCGTCCAATATATCTGTCGCCCCTACGGGGCTTGCTCATGAAGGTTATGCTTTACCCCATTGCTTTCGCCATGGGCCACATTCTGCCGCCCGTCGGCTGACGGGCTCCGATGGTCGTGGCGACCTTATGTTAACGCTTCTGGGGGCGTTGCCCCCGGTTACTTTATAAATCCCCTTCGGGGATTCACGGCAAACGGTCTCCCGTTTGCCCATTGAATATTGAATTTCCATTAATCGGTCAAGGTCATGAACACGAATTCTGGTGGTGGCAGGGGTCTTTCAACGCGGCATCTGATGCTGGTTTTCTTGGCGGGCGTGGCCGTCTGCGGAGTTTTCTTTTCGCTGGGTTTCCTGGTTGGTTACAACGAACGGACGGCGCGCATGTCGCCTGCTACGGAGCGTGTTACAACCTCGGGCGCCATTCCGCCTACTGTTAATTCTCCTCTCGAGACGGTTCCGATCGGCACCAACAATGGGGCGCCGCCCGCATCTTCGCTCGCAAACCCTCACGCCGGTTCCACCTCTTCGTCATCAAGCCGGCTGCAACCCGAAACCACCGCGAGAGTCGAACCGCCGGGGACCTCCCCTCCTGCAATGGCAGCCAAGCCAGAGCCGGGACCTGATACCGCTCGAACCTCTCCTGGGGAGACCAGCGCTGCCGGGAGCGCATTCTTTGTTCAGGTTAGGGCCATGAGGGCAAAGCAGGAGGCTGAAAATGCGGTGAGGGTCTTGAGAGGGCGTGGCTATCATGCGCTGCTCGTGCCGCCCCAACAGGCCCATGCGAAAGACAGCCTGTACCGCGTTCAGGTCGGCCCGTTCGTCTCTCGGGATAGCGCGGAAAAGACGCTGGCGAAGTTAAAGCACGAAGGCTACAAACCTTTCATCCGCCACTGACGACGTGCCGAAATTCCAAAATCGAAATTCGAAAATCGAAATTCGAAACTGGAAAATTGAAATTGGAAAATCGAAACTGGAAAATCGTCCCGCCCATGTTTGTCATTCTGAGCGAAGCGAAGAATCCCTGCAGTCGTAGGCTCAAGCGACTTGCAACTGCCGAGATTCTTCGCTTCGCTCAGAATGACAGCCGAGGACCAGGCCTGAGCCAATGGCCCGATGACTCAATGGTTAAATGAAACAATGGCTCAATGACTCAATGATTCAATGACTCAATTCCACAAGTGGCTAGCCAGCCCTTTGAGTGGTTTCCTGCTGGTGGCTTGCTTCCCAAAGCTCAGCATTCATCCCCTGGTTTGGATCGCGCTTCTCCCGCTGCTACTTGTATTGTCGACGGAGTCGCGCCCCTGGCGCGCCTTCGGTTGGGCGTATCTCACCGGAGCCATCTATTTTGCCGGCAGCTTTTACTGGTTTGTGGAAGTCATGCGGCAGTATGGTGGGCTCAATTTGGGCCTTTCTTTGACGGGTCTGGCAGCGTTCGTGGTCGTTTTCGCAGTCTTCTTCGGGTCGTTCGGTTTGGCGGTTGGCACGCTGGCGCGCAGGTCGCCTGATCTCGCCTTGCTGGCCAGCCCTTTCCTTTGGATGGCCCTGGAGTTGGCCAGAACCTACTTCATCACAGGCTTTCCCTGGAACCTCCTCGGTTACAGCGTGGCGCCTGCGGGATTAAGGCAGGCCGCCACAGTGACGGGTGTTTACGGGCTGTCTTTTCTTGCGGCGGCGACAAGCGCGGTCGCGGCCTGGGCAATGCGGCACTGGAGGGAGAAAGGCCCTTGGCTGGCCCTGGGCGGATGGGTAGCACTCCTCGTGGTTGGCAATTGGGCCTTCGCCCCGCCCGCGTCCGCTCGGGGTACGGATCTCGCCGTTTTGGTGCAACCCAACGTGCCCCTCGACGAGCAAGCCGACAACGCCTGGGTGCCTTGGCTTAATCCCGCCAAGCTGAACCAGCTTGTGGATATGTCGTTGGACGCGCTGGCAAGCGAAGAACGGAAGGAGGGCGTTGAGTCGGACGTGCAGGGCCTTCCGCGCCTCAGCGTTCCGCCGCTGATTATTTGGGCGGAAAACCCTGCCCCCTTCTATTTCACGCGCGATCCGGTTTTCCGCAGCGCCGTGGAGCGGATGGCCCGCCAAGCCGCGGCCTACGTGGTTGTGAACACGGTGATACCGTTAGCCTCCGGACGCCACGAGATCACCAACAGCGCCATCGTGTTGGACCCCGAGGGACGCGAGATTCTGCAATATGATAAAATGCATTTGGTGCCGTTTGGGGAGTACGTACCAGCCTGGGCCTTTCCCGAATTGATCGGCAAGATCACCACCGAGGCGGGGAACTTCGTCCCAGGCGCGAGCTACGGTGTGGCGCCGACACCGCAAGGAGCGCTGGGAGTCTTCATTTGTTATGAGGACATCTTCCCGCAACTGGTCCGGCGGGTTACATTGGCGGGCGCCCGTGTGCTGGTGAATATCTCGAATGACGCGTGGTTTGGCCGCTCCTCAGCCGCCCAGCAGGAACTGGAAATGGCGCGCCTGCGGGCGATTGAGAATCGCCGCTATCTGCTGCGCGCGACGAACGACGGCATCACCGTGCTGATCGATCCATACGGCCGGATCGAGAACGAGATCGCGCGCAATCAAACGGCGGCCGTGGCTGTGAAATACAGTTACCTTGGGGCTGAGACCTTCTATACCCGGCACGGCGACGTCTTTGCGTGGCTGTCGACGGCGATGGGTGCGATGTTGCTGTTTCTGGTCCCGTTGTTAAGCCCCAAAGGGGCGACCTAGCCCAGCCCAGGCCGACGGCCTGGGTCAGGATTTCGCGATCCAGGAACTGCAAGCCTTGAAAGGGCGTGACAATCCCCTGGATCAGGTTGTGACCTCTGGCCAGTGGCCTCCCCGAATGGTGTCTCGCCCTTTCAGGGCTCGGGGTAACGTTAGAGGACGGTGCGCTGACCCAGGCCGTTGGCCTGGGCTGTGGTGGACGGCCCCTTCGGGGCTTGTGCTGGAAGCAAAAAAGCAGACGGGCGCCGCCATAAAGGCCACCGCAACGCATCAGGAGTAAACATGCTCGAAGAACTGCAACGATCGTACGACAACTTAAAGCAACGCGCCAACGAATTGCGGAGTTTTCTTTGACGCCCCCCAGCGCCGCAAAGAGCTTGAAGCGCTCGAGAAGCAAATTGCCCAGCCCGAGTTCTGGCAAGACCAGGACGCCTCCCAAAGAACTCTGACCGCACGCAAGCGTTTGAGCGAGCGGGTTGAAGAGGACGACAGGCTCGCCAAGCGCCTGGCCGACGTTGAGGCTTACTTCGAGTTGGCCCGCGAAGGGGAACCGGTCGAGGGCGAACTGGGGACCGAACTCGAAACGCTTCGCCAGGAACTCGATCGCGTCGAGACGGAGACCCTCCTGGCCGGCGAGAACGATCATCTGAATGCCATCGTGGCCATTCACCCCGGCGCGGGCGGAACCGAGTCGCAAGATTGGGCGGAAATGCTGCTTCGCACGTACAAGCGCTGGGCGGAGCGGCACGGTTTCGGCTTTACGCTGAACGATTACCAGCCGGGAGAAGAGGCGGGGCTCAAGTCCGCCACCGTCACGGTCTCCGGCGATTATGCCTATGGCTTGCTCAGCGGTGAGACGGGCGTGCACCGTCTGGTGCGGATCTCGCCTTTCGACCAGGCCGCCCGCCGACACACCTCCTTCGCCTCGGTTTTCGTCAGCCCCGAGATCGACGATACCATCAACATTGAAATTAAGCCGGACGAACTCAGGATTGAAACCTATCGTTCCGGCGGCAAGGGCGGGCAGCACGTCAACACAACGGACTCAGCCGTGCGCATCACTCACATCCCCACAGGCACCGTGGCCCAGTGCCAGAACGAGCGCTCCCAGCACCGCAACAAGGATATGGCCATGAAGTTCCTGCGCTCCCGGCTGTATGAGTTAGAGCTGCGCAACCGGCGGGAGGCCTCGGATAAACTCGAGGCTTCCAAGGCCGACATCGACTTTGGCAGCCAGATTCGGTCCTACGTCCTCCACCCTTACCGCCTCATCAAGGACCACCGCACGAAATTCGAGATGGGTGACACTGACCGTGTCCTGGACGGCGACATCGATCCGTTCCTTAAATCGTACCTGCTGTCCCGCCGCGCCGTCACCAAGCCCGCATAGGGCACGCCGGCCCTCGCATGTCCGCGGCTTGTCCTTCCCGCGCCTGTCCCACTAAGGGAGAAGGGGCAGATTGCGGAGTCGGATGCGAGTCTCGGTCACGGAAATCACCGCACCACGGCTCAGGTCCTCTCGACATTCGCCGAGCACATCCACCAACAAGGCGGCGAGTTGCTCGGCCTTCAGCCCCTCAATGCGGATACGGATGACGGATGGTGTGGTGGCCCGCGAAAGCGCTAGATATTTATGGAAATCCGCATCCAGAGTAACAATGATATGGCCGCGACGGCGGGCGTAATCGAGGATGGTTCGGTCATCCGCTGTTGCAAGGCCGCATTCTCCAACGTGCTCGGCATCGACCCCCAGCGCCTGTAAACGAAGCGTTGTGCTGCGAGGCAGGCCCTGGTCGAGAAGCAACATCAGCGGGCCGTCACAAGTGGAAGTATCTTGTCATCCAGGTAAGTGGCAGCGAAGAGTAGGGCTTGGCGGATATCCTCATCTTCTAGTTCTGGGTACTCGCGTTTGAGCTCGTTGCGGTCAGGGTAGGTGGCAATTGCTTGCAGCACCCGTCGCACCGTCAGTCGAAGGTTACGGATACACGGTTCCCCGTTCAATCGCGCCGGGTCAGTCGTGATGCGATCTAAGTTGGCCATCGTCCTCACCTCCCCACTTGAGATTCTACCTCACCCCGGCTAGAAAGGGATAGCGCAGGCCAGCTTCCCAGACTCCTCCCTTCCTACACGCGGAAATTTGTCAGTCGTCGATGTTCAGGAGGGCACCCCAAGAAGCGACCCAATCGCCGATCCCAGGAAGTGCCAGCGGGCGCTTATTCTACAGCATGCTCCTGCGGAATTTGCTCGGGAAACACGGCCTGTGGAATGGCGCGCCGGGCCCGCACGCTGGCCAGGACCAGAAGCAGGTTGGTGAGCAGAATAATGGCGAAGGCCACGCCGCGCAAGAAGGCGAACGAAGCTCCGCGCGCGTCGATCACCTGAATGGCAAGCACCGCCGTGATCAGCCCGCGGGGAAGCAGCAAGATGATCAGTTCTCGTTCCTGGGTCGAGATTCCCTTCCACGTCCAGCCGCTGATGTTTACGGCCAGCCAGCGGGCGAACAGAACGGCTCCCGCAAATCCGAGAATCGCAATGGCGTTGGCGCGCAGTCCGGAAAAATGCACCACCGCTCCGATCATGACGAAGAAGAAGGTGCGAATCAGGAAGGCCAGCTCGGAATGAAAATTCAGAATCTGGTGGTGAAGATTCTCTTCCTGCCGGTCATCGCCAATGGCGACTGGGAAAAGTTGCTTTCTGATCTGCGAGACGTTGGCCAGCACGAGGCCAAACACCAGCACCGCGAACAACCCGCTGGCTTTGACGGCGGTTGCTCCGGAATAGAGCAGCAAGACTGCGGCAAACGTCAGGGCTTGCCAGAACCGCTGGTCGGAGAGGAAGGGCATGAGCCGGGACCATGCCAACCCCGCCCCCACTCCCAGCACCAGCGATCCGGCCAACTCGAAAGCAAATCCGCCCACCAGCCCCTTGAAGAGCGAGCCCTGCGACCGCGAAAGGTCTAACAAAGCGCCCACCGTAAGCACGGCCAGCACGTCGCCAATCGAACTCTCCACTAGCAGCGTAAGCTTCACCGGCTTCCGCATCGGAATTTGCTGAAGCGCGGGAAGCATGATGGTACTGCTGACGCACCCGAGCACCGCGCCCACCAGCAACGCCCCGTCCCAGGAAAGCCCCAGCGACCACTTGGCAACCCCCGCCACTAACGCCGCGGTTATCAGGTAAGACGACCAGGATAGCGCCAGGCCGCCGCCGGCATGTCGCAAGGTTTCGTCGACATCGAGTTCGAGGCCGGCCTCAAAGAGAATCAAGATCAAGGCCAGCGTGCCGAATCCTCGTGTCACATTTTCATATTGCGTGGCGTCCACGAGATGGAAAACCGGACCCAGCAGCAACCCGGTTAGAATCAGCACCACGGCGTCCGGCACACGCGTCCGCTGCGCCAAGCGATTGGCGACAAAAGCCAGAACCAGCAATCCGCCCAGCAAGGCAAAGAACGCCTGCAAGCTCATTCAATGTCCACCGCGTTGACATGCGCAGCCGCAACAGGCTGGGGAAAAACTCTCGAAAAATTGTCATTCTGAGAGAGCGTGATTTTTTTGGATATTGCGAAAAAGTGCCATTGATAACAAAAGAGTTAAGTGCTCGAAAATGGCCAAAAATCCAAAAAAATCACAAACTCTGAGCGAAGCGAAGAATCTCGGTAGTTGTATTTTCAACGAACTACGGGGATCCTTCGTCGCCTGCGGCTCTTCAGGATGACAGCGAGGAGGGTCTTTCCACAGCCTGCTAAGCGCGCACGTCCATCGTGACGGGCCGCTGCGTAATTGTCAACCGAGAGCTTCGGGTGGAGTAAGCGCCCGAGGGTGGCCACAAGGGTCGCGCCTACACCGCGGGGTTGACCGTGCCTTCGAGGACACGGATAACTCCAATGACACCCCTACCCGGCAGCAAAATCATTGACACTCTTCCGCCGCATATGATAGCTTGAACAGATCGTGTCAGCCTTTAATTCCCCATCTAGAACACTAATCAAGGAGGCCCAGCGTGTCTGGTCTGAAGCAAAGTCACTTCTTTACATCTGAATCGGTTACCGAGGGTCATCCGGACAAACTTTGTGACCAGATCTCGGATGCGGTACTGGATGCCGTTCTGTCGGCGGACCCGTTGGGACGTGTCGCGTGCGAGAGCATGGCCAAAGATCAGGATGTCTACGTGGTGGGTGAAGTCACTACCAAGGCCAAGCTCGACATTGATCCACTGGTCCGGGAGACGATTCGCAAGATCGGCTACACCCAAGCAGACGCTGGGTTTACGGCAGACACCTGCCGGATAACCGCCAACTTGACCCAACAAAGCTCCGACATTGCCATGGGGGTTGACATCGGGGGCGCCGGTGATCAAGGTCTGATGTTTGGCTATGCCTGCGACGAGACCAAGGAACTGATGCCGTTTCCCATCATGATGGCGCACAAGTTGTGCTTGCAATTGGCGGAATCCCGCCGCCGCGGAGTTCTCGATTTCCTGCGTCCAGACGGCAAGTCTCAGGTCACGGTCGAATACGAGGGAAGGAAGCCCGTGCGCGTTGACGCCGTCGTCGTCTCCACGCAGCATGCGGACAGCGCGAGGATCGAAACCGTTCGTGAGGGCGTGCGGGAATGCATCATCAAGACGGTTATTCCCGCCCACATGCTCGATGAGAACACCAAGTACCACATTAATCCCACCGGACGGTTTGTGACCGGCGGGCCGGTGGGCGATTCGGGGCTGACGGGCCGCAAGATCATTGTGGACACTTACGGCGGCTCGGCTCACCACGGCGGCGGGTGTTTTTCCGGAAAGGACCCCACCAAGGTGGACCGGTCGGCGGCCTACATGGCCCGCTATATTGCTAAGAACATTGTCGCAGCCGGGCTTGCGAACTGTGCCGAAGTCCAACTGGCTTACGCCATCGGCGTCGAGCAGCCGGTTTCGATTATGGTCGATACCTTCGGCACCGGCAAAGTCGACAACTGCACCCTCGAGGCGCTTATTCGCAAGCACTTTGAGCTGACACCTAAAGGAATTATTGAATCACTGGACTTACGGCGCCCGGTTTACAGAAAGACCGCCGCCTACGGCCACTTCGGCCGCTCGGAGCCCGAATTCACCTGGGAACGAACCGATAAAGCGGCCGCACTTCGAAAGGAGTCTGGAATCTAAATGCCTGTTACGCAACAACTCGCTTGTGACGTGAAAGACTTGGAATTGGCGGGCAAGGGAAAGACCCGGATGGAGTGGGCAGGGCAATGGATGCCCGTACTGAACCTTATCCGGAAGCGATTTGCCGCAGAACGTCCCCTTGAGGGCGTGAGGATTGCGGCCTGCCTTCATGTGACCACGGAAACTGGAAATCTCGCCGTTACACTTCGGGACGGTGGCGCGAACGTTGTGGTCTGCGCCTCGAACCCGCTGAGCACCCAGGACGATGTGGCTGCATCGCTGGTGCGGGATTTCCACATCCCCGTCTTTGCCATCAAAGGTGAAGATAAAGACACCTATTACTCGCACATCTCATCGGCTCTGGATCAAAAACCCCAGATCACCATGGACGATGGCGCCGACCTTGTCACCGCCATCCTGAGCAAGCGGCAGGACCTGGTTTCGGGCGTCATCGGCGGAACCGAAGAAACCACCACCGGCGTCATCCGGCTGCGCAGCATGGCCAACAATGGCCTGCTGAAGTATCCCATCATTGCCGTAAACGACGCTGACACCAAGCACCTTTTCGATAACCGCTACGGCACGGGCCAATCCACCATCGACGGCATTCTCCGCGCCACCAACCTGCTATTTGCGGGGCTGCACGTTGTGGTATGCGGATACGGCTACTGCGGACGCGGCGTAGCCATGCGCGCTAAGGGCTTGGGATCTCACGTTGCCGTCACGGAGACGGACCCCACGCGCGCCATCGAAGCTATCATGGACGGATACTCAGTCATGCCCATGGCGGAAGCTGCCAAGTGGGGAGACGTTTTCGTCACAGTCACCGGAAACAAGTCGGTCATCCGCGGCGAGCATTTCCGCGTGATGAAGGATGGCGCGGTGGTCGCGAATTCCGGGCACTTCAACGTCGAATTGGACCTGCCTGCCATCGAGGCCATGGCCGTCAGCAAGCGCCACACTCGAGACTTTGTGGATGAGTACACCCTGCCTGACAAGCGCAAGATCTACGTCCTGGGTGAAGGCCGGCTGATCAACCTGGTGGCCGCGGAAGGGCATCCGGCAGTGGTGATGGACATGAGTTTCGCCAATCAGGCGCTCTGCGTGGAGCATCTTGTGAAACATGCGGCGGAGCTCTCGCCAAAGGTATATCCCGTTCCGGCGGATATTGACAAGAACGTCGCGCGCCTCAAGCTCGATTCGCTGGGCGTCACCATTGACAAGCTAACGCCCGAGCAGGAGGAGTACCTGGCCTCCTGGGCGGAGGGAACGTAAGACGATTGAGCCATTGAGCCATTGGGTCATTGAGGGATTGGGCCATTGTCTCATTGAAGCAGCGTTTAACTGACCCTTTGGACCTACAAAGGGCTTCAGGGAGAATTCATTCAATGACTGAATCACTCAATGACCCAATGACCCAATGGCTCGATGGCCCAATGACTCAATTAATCTCTGGGAAAGCGAAATCATGAAAGATATCGGGGGATGGGCGCTGGACACCGCCAAGGCACGCGGCGCCACGTATGCAGATGTGCGGGTCGTGGACCTGCGGCAGCGTTACATCTCCACCAAGAATGGCCAGCCTGCACAGGTCAGGGAATCCCAATCCATGGGAGTGGGCGTCCGGGTAGTGGCGGAGGGCGCCTGGGGCTTTTCCGCCACAGACGATCTCAACCGCTCGAGCGTCGACCGTGTGGCCGCTCACGCTGTCGAAATCGCGCGCGCCAGCGCTACCGCCAAGAAGCAGGACGTTGGCTTGGCGAAGGAACCCAAGATCATCGATCGTTGGGAAGCCCCCTGCCGCATCGATCCCTTCTTGATTCCCGTGTCAACTTGCCTGGAGTTGCTGCTCGAGACGGATCGCGAATTGCGCCGCGTGAAAGGCGTGACGCTGGCCGAAGCCGCAATGGATTTTCGCCGCATAGAACAACTCTTCCTTTCCACCGCTGGCTCGGAGATCACGCAGAAGAAGACTCAGACCGGCGCAGGTTTTGTGGCCACCTCGTTCGCCGAGGGTGAGATTCAAAGGCGTTCCTATCCCAACTCTTTTGGCGGCCAGTACCAGACACGAGGATATGAACTGGTGGGCGAATTGGACCTGGTGGCGAACGCCCCGCGCATCGCTGAAGAAGCAGTGGCTCTTCACAAAGCCGACCAATGCCCGTCGGGCGTGAAGGACATCATCCTCGAGGGTTCGCAACTCGGCTTGCAGGTTCACGAGTCGATTGGGCACCCCATCGAACTTGACCGCGTACTGGGTACCGAGGCCAATTTTGCCGGCCTGAGTTTCCTTACACTCGACAAGCTTGGGACTCTCAAATATGCCTCCGACGTCGTCAACGTGGTCGCCGATGCTACGCCGGCCCACGGACCCGGTTTGGGTACCTTTGCCTACGACGATGAAGGCGTGCCGGCCCAAGCGACGCCCATCGTCAAGGATGGGTTGTTCGTGGGTTATCTGACCTCGCGGGGCAACCCCCATGTCATCGCCCCGTGTTCAGACTCCCGTTTCCAACCATCGGGCGATACCTCCCGGTAGAGGGCTGCGGCCAGTTTCGCGTCGGGAGGCCCGGCCAGCATCTTCTTCATCAATCCCGGATCCGGGTCCGAGTTTGGCTGGGCCGCGTTTTGGGCCGCGAGCCCGACTGGGCAGTGATCACCGTAGCAAACGACGCCGCTGCGTTTCCCTCGTCAAGCAATCGGCGATCCAGAAACCACTCGAACGGACCAATCTCGACTCGAAAGGTCGCCTTCTCGATTGGCCCAGCCCAGGAACGGCCGGTCTCGGTGATGTAGTTGAAGTATTCGAGAATGCAGCCCTCCAGCATCGCGTGCCACGGCTTCTCGGGCCGCAGAATCAGGTCCTTTTTGTCTTTCAGCGTCACTGCTCCGGTGTAGGACACTGGAATAATATATCCGACCCGGAGTACCCTCGTCTCTTCGGACGCGAACGTCATATCCCACAGGAAGAGTTCGTTGCACTTCCTCTTATCGCCGCCGCTGCCAACATACCGCACGTGATAGGTGTTGTCGGCATCGCGGGCGATGAAGTGATACGACATCACCATTTCCGTGGCGTCGGGAGCTGAATCCGCGCCGTGGACTTCGCCGTCCAAAGGAAACCCCAAGTGAACCTTGACGGGTTTCTTCGACAGGTTCTTAAGGACGAACTTGCACAAGTAATCAACTCTGTCAAATCCCCTCGCAGCCCCACACGTGGGCGAGATTGTGACTTCCTCGGATACCAATTGCACTTGATCCGACTTGATCAACTCGATCGTCGAACCCGAGCCAAAAAAGACGCCCACATTCGCGATCGCCTTGGAGGAAGGTAACAGTACGAGGACACAACACAGCAGCATTCTTCCCATATCGCTGTTCCTCGCTTTCGTTCGCTGTTCTGACGCGGAGTATGAGAAAGAGTTCCGCCGCGACCAGTGGTCGCGGCTTTAGAATCTGCCGTTACGCTACCACTTTCGAGAATCTCTGATACGCCTCGTCCCATGCCGCCGTGTTCTGCGGCGTGAACTCTTCGACCGGGAAACTGCGGCGGATCACGTCGCGGGCTTCGGCGATCGAGGCGACGTCGCCGGCGGCCACGGCCTGCATCATCAAGTTGCCGATGGCGGTGGCTTCGACCGGGCCGGCGAGCACACGGCGGCCGCAGGAGTCGGCGGCGAACTGGCAAAGCTGGCGGTTCTTCGTGCCGCCGCCGACGATGTGGATCGTCTCGATCCGCCCGCCGCTTAGCTCCTCGCACCACTGCAATACCTGGCGGAATTTCAT
>CAWIUZ010000273.1:0-6800 GCA_963838915.1 uncultured Acidobacteriota bacterium | reverse complement strand
CGATGAGAAAACTGCCACCCTTGGCCCGTTTCACCAAAACGGTTGGTCTCGTCGATTCCGTAGCAATCATGGCTATTCCTCCTCGTTGCAGTTTTTGATTTCATGGCGCCGCGTGAGCGCGTCCCTTGATCAGTTCCGTTTATTCCCCGCCAATCCCCGGGTTAACGTGCGCGCAAATTGCGAGGAGATTTCTTCTGCGGACAAAGCACCTTCGGGCTCGTACCACATACAAATCCAGTTCAGGGCTCCCGCTATCGCGAAGGCGGCGATCTTCGTATCGCAGGGCGCGATTGAATGGTCGTCGATGCCCTCCTGGATGAACGATCTCAGGCGACGGTCGATCTTCTTCTTGCAGGCGCGCACCTCGGCGCGCGCCTCAGGCGACAAATCACCCTCATCCAGCCGCATCACGCACCGGCCGAAATTTACCGTCATCACGTTGGCGTAGGAGTAGATGAACGCTTCCACCTTTTCCAAACCCGTTCCATCACGTTCTGAGATCTCCGAAAGGCTCTCTTCGATCAGCCTGGTTCCCCAACCATAGCACCCCAGCAGGATGTCTTCTTTATTGTGGAAGTAGTGATAAAGCGCTGGCTTGGTAATGTTGAGGCGCTTGGCAACCTCGTTCAGAGAGGTGCGTCCGAAGCTTTTCTCTAGAAACAATTGGGCGGCAGTTTTCAGTACGGCCTCGCGTTTGGTTACCGGGTCGCGGCGGCGGCTGGCAAACGCCATCCCATGCGGTTTCTGAACCACGGTGTCTTTCAGCATCGGTTGAAACAATAAGCCCTCGGTTGACACGTCAACTGCAATTTGATATGTTACCCAAAGGTAAGATATGAATCAAGCTGAATATCTTACCCTGGGGCAAAGTACGTGACAACACTCCAATAGACTTCCGTGGGCGCGCTGTTGGCGCGGGTTTGAGGGCGCGCAAACCCGGCGGCACCATGCACACCGTAACACAAGATGATTTGCCTCTCTCCCGACTTTATCGTTGGGAGGTGGACCGGGCAGAGCGCATTTTTCTCACCCAACCGTTCGGAGGTGGGAAGGTGCGCGATTGGTCTTGGAAGCAGCTAGGGAGCGAAGTCCGCCGCATGGCTGCCTATCTCAAGGCTCAGGACTGGGAGCCGGGCTCTCGCGTCGCGATCCTCTCTCGAAATTGTGCTTGGTGGATCATGGCGGACCTGGCCATCTGGATGGCCGGGCATGTAAGCGTGCCGATCTACCCTTCGCTCAATTGCCGGAACGTACGCTACATTCTGGAGCACAGCGGAGCGAAGGGTTGCTTTTTGGGTTCCACGGACGAGAAAGGGATGGCAGATTGCGCCCTTCCTCCGGGTGTGAAGTGCATCGGGTTCCCGACGGCTCAATCCGCCGGCCATCCCCTCTGGGATACGGTGATATCGGCCAACTCGCCCCTTGCCGGCAACCCCGCGCGCGCCGCCGACGACCTCGCTACCATTATCTACACGTCCGGCACGACGGGCACGCCTAAGGGCGTGATGCACCGCTTCGCAGCCTTCAGCTATTTTGCCAAAACTGCTTCTGATTTGCTCGACCTGACGTCTGAGGAACGCCTTCTTTCTTACTTGCCGCTTGCCCATATCATTGAACGTTGCGCCTGCGAGGCGTTTGGCCTGTTTCTCGCCTTCCACATCTACTTCACCGAGGGAATTGAGACCTTCCTTACGGACCTGAAGCGAGCGAGGCCTACCATCTTTCCATCCGTGCCGCGGCTCCTCTTAAAATTTCAGCAGGGAGTTTTCGCAAAAATCCCCAAGCGTCGATTGGATCGCCTGCTGCGTATTCCTATCCTCAACCGCGCCGTCAAGGAACAGATCCTGCGCAGTTTCGGACTGCATACCGCTCGTTACGCGGCTAGCGGAGGGGCGGCGCTTCCCCTTGAAATCCTGCTCTGGTACCGGAAGCTTGGACTGGAACTGTTCGAGGGCTACGGCATGACGGAGACGGCGATCACGCACCTTCCTCCTGCCGTGGACCGGATCCGGCCGGGCTTCGTGGGATGCGCTATCGACGGCGTGCACGTGAAGTTGAGCGAGGATGGCGAATTGATGATCAAGAGTCCCATGAACATGCTGGGCTATTACGGGGATCCGCAAGGGACGCGCGACGCATTTACGGAAGATGGTTTCTTTAAGACCGGCGATGTTGTCCAGCTCGATTCGGACGGCCAGGTCAAGATCATCGGACGTCTGAAGGAGCAGTTCAAGACCAGCAAAGGTAAGTATGTTGCCCCGGCTCCGATCGAGACCGAACTGATGGCGCATCCCGCGCTCGAGGCGTGTTGTGTCATGGGCGCGGCCCTGCCGAGCCCCTTTGCCGTCGTCGTTCTATCGCCGGACGCGAGGAAACGATGCGCCGATCCGACGGCGCGAGAAGTCCTCGAGCAGTCCTTGCTGGACCGAATGAAGGAGGTCAATGCCCAGGTTGATCCGCACGAGCGAATGAGCTTTATCGCCATCGTCGACGGGCCATGGACAATCGGAAACGAAATCCTCACTCCGACCCTCAAGACCAAAAGGGCCGTTCTCGAACACCGCTATCTGGGTTCGGTTGAGAATTGGACAAGGCGCAATAACCCGGTCGTGTGGGAATCCGAATTTGTCGACCGCGGCTAACAGGGCGCCATGCAGCCTTCGGCGGCAACGTCGGAGTAGCACGAGCCGCTGGCCCCCCGTGGCGCAGCCGTCTCACCTCCTGCTGTGGCGCGGCCATCGCCCCAGGTTGTCATTCCGAGTTCAGATGCCATGATCCTTCGGCGCAGTCCCGTACGTGAAAATGCGCAAAGCGGCCTGGAGTGCGGCGGCGAAGTTCCCCCTACCTCTGACGGCCACCGGCCCGCCAAACGTCGCCGCTGGTTTGGGTGTGCCCTCGCAACAGCTTCCGTCCTGGCAGTATGCGCAGGCGGAGTTTTCTATTGGCGCCCATGGTGGGTAATTGACGAATCCATACGAGCCTGGCTCCGCTGGGCCGGCTTCCACAGCAAATACGTTCGGCTCGACTCCTGCCGCGTTCATTACTATGTCGGCGGCAGAGGCAAACCCTTAGTGTTGGTGCACGGTCTGGGCGCGATGGCGGAGAGTTGGGCCGAGGTGATGATCACCCTGATGCGGCACGGTTATCAAGTTTATGCCATAGACTTGCCTGGCTTTGGCCGATCCGACCGCCCGGACGTTGATTATTCGATTGCGTTTCAAGCGGAGATCCTCAAGCAGTTCTTCGACAGCCAGAACCTGGCGCGTGCCGACCTAGGAGGGTGGTCGATGGGAGGGTGGGTGGCGATGAAGTTCACCCTCGGCCATCCGGAGCGCGTGCGCCGGGTTTTCGTGGTCGATAGCGCCGGGCTTACCTTCACGCCTCCGTTTGATCTCGCGCTCTTCCAGCCTGCCACGGCAGACCAGGCGCAACAACTCTTGAGTTTGCTCACGCCCCATGCTGCTCGCATACCCCGGTTCGTAGCGCGCGACCTCGTGCGCCAAATGCGCCCCACGAGGTGGGTCGTGCAGCGTGCCTTGAATTCCATGATGGCGGGGAGCGATCTCCTGGATGGCAAATTACCTGCCATTCGGATACCGGCATTGATTGTCTGGGGGAAACAGGACGCGTTGATCCCCCTCAGTTGCGGTGAGGAGATGCATCGCCAGATGCCGCAGTCACAGCTCGCCATAATTGATGGCTGCGGCCATATGATTCCGGCCGAATGTTGCAGCCGGCTCGTGACACAGACCCTTCACTTCCTCGAAGCTGACCCTCCCCTGCCCGCATGGGTACGCGAGTTTCCGGCAGCCAGTCCATAGCAAGCTGTTAGCTGCCTTTTGACTTCTTCTTCCTCCGCCGGGCCAACTGCACTTCCAGTTCCTCCACGCGGCGCCGGAGTTCTTCAACTTCCGGAATGTCGGCGACGGTCGGTGACGGCGGCGCAGGACGTTCCGCCAGCAAGTTCCGCACGAAGTCGATGGGGCGCGCCACCGCGGCCTTCGCTTCGGGCAGTCGCGCGCGAACGGCGTCTTGTGCTTTCTGGTACAGGTCGAGCGTATTGTTCAGGTACCAGGACAAGAAATCGTGAGTGGCCCTATCGGAAGCCCTGACGAGTTGTGTTAGAAGCTGAAGAGGCAGAGGAGTTTCCCGCTCGCGCGCATCCTCGAGGACGATCTGGGTGAGGATGAGGTAGGTCAGGTCTTTGCCCGAGCGGGCGTCCACCACCTTGACTTCGATTCCATCCCGGACCATGCGCGCGACATCCCCGAGCTTCACGTAGCGGCTGGCGCCAGAATCGTAAAGCCGCCGGTCGCTGTATTTCTTGATTACCAGTTTGGGCTTGCCGTGACCGCCGGGTTGCCTTCGCGTGCTGGATTTGTTTTTCATACTGCAACGCAGCGTGACATGGGCGGGGGGCAAAGTCAAGTCCAACTGAGACGCCATTCTGTCCAACCGTCGCGGGGCGGGTGAGAGATCAGTAGCACTGGCGGGTTCGGCACGGCCGAGGTGCCAATGCTCATTGAATTCCGCTGGAATTTTCCGCTTGACAGGGGGACGAACTTGTTCTACATTTATACTGCATCGCAGTAACTGCGGCGCAGTAGGAACGTTGACCAAGGAGAAAACAAACCATGCCCAAAAAAAGCAAAGAGACCCGAGTTGCCCCCTCGCCAGCCGATCAACTGGTGAGTTGGGCTCGTCAAGGAATCGAGAGCTTCATGACTGCCCAGAAGATTTTGTTGGATCTAACCGCCCAACAGAATTCACTGGTAATCGGAATGGTGCGGGAGCAGATGAGCAAGCCGCGCTTCCGGCCAGGCCCGGCGATCGCCAAAGTCGCTGACAAAGGTGTCGAGAACATAACTGCCGCCGGGAAGATCCTGCTGGATTTGGCTGCCGGGGAGACGGCACTGGTGGTGGACGGACTGAAGGAGGTGGTACCGCTTCCCCGGGTCGCGGGGAGCGTGGCTAATGTGGTTCGGCACAGAGTGGTCACCATTATCGACATGCAGAAACGCTTGCTGGATGCGGCTGCCGAGCAGACGCATACGGTGGCGGAGGATTATCGCGAGGGCAAAGGACTGCTGGGGGCCGGCGCGAGCGCTGTCGAACTGGCGCGACGAGGAATCGAGACGTTGGTGGAGACCGAGAAGAAATTCCTCGACTTGGCCGCCCACGAGGTGGCTAGCGCGACCAAGAGTGACGGAGAAGGCCGCAAGCCCGCCCGGGCAAGGTACAAGGTCCTGACAGAACTGGCGCGGGAAGGGAGCGAGAAATATATCGAGGCCCAGAAGAAACTCTTCAATTTGGCCATCGAGCAAATGGAGTCCGGGGGCCAAGTGGCCGAGGAGCGCCTCGAAGCCGCCCAAACTGAGGCGCGCGCCTCATGGGGCAGCCTGACTGAAAAGAGCGTTCGGAATCTCGTAACGGCCCAGAAATCGCTCATGGACCTCATCGTCAAGCCTGCGAAGGCCTCGCCCACGGAAAAGAAGCGGAAGCCTATCCGCCTACAGCCAAAGCGGAAGGTCGAGCATGTCGAGTTAAAGCAGCAGGCTGCTTCTTAGTCTCCCTTCACGTGGCGCGTCCCTTAAGGTAGACTGGAGACAGATGAGACGTGACGGCCCACCTCGGCGAGAGGAGTATGAATCTGCAGCGTTACCGATATGGAGCGAGCTATTAGCCGGAGTTGAACTCGGGTTTCTCTGGATCTCGCCGGTCATTCTAGGGTACGGCATCCCTCGCGGGGATGGTTCTGGTGTGGTGCTGGTTCCAGGGTTCTTGGGTACGGATTTCTATTTGACTCAGTTCCGTGCTTGGCTGCGGCGGATCGGTTACCAGCCCCACTACTCGGGGATTCGCTTGAACGCCGAGTGCCCGAACCTGTTGATCCAGCAGTACCTTCAGACGGCCATCGAGGCGGCCTATAAGTCTACCAAGCGAAAGATCCATGTTGTTGGCCACAGCCTGGGTGGCACGATGGCTCGCGCCGCCGCCGCGCAATCGCCTGATCGCGTCGCTTCCGTGATCACGCTGGGAGCGCCGATCCAAGGACTCGTGGGCCACCCGGCGGTTATGCGAACTGCCGAACTGGTACGGAATCAGATTTTGAAGCGGCATGGTCCCGGCGTATTGCCAGGTTGTTACACCGCGCGCTGCACCTGCAATTTCATCGAGTCGTTGATGGGGAAGTTCCCGAAATCGGTCCGCCAGACTGCGATCTACTCGAAGAGCGACGGAATAATGGACTGGCGGGTCTGCCGAACGGGCGACCCCCGCGTCGACGTTGAGGTTTCATCAACCCACCTGGGGTTTGTATGCAGCCCGCTCGTCTACAAGGTTGTCGCTGAGCGATTGGCCGGTTGCGGGCCTTCCACCCCTGTAGTCCCCTGATTTGACTGAAGGTTACAACCCCCCGGGCCGGCCGATGAGGATGCGTTGTGGATTACCGGCTGAAGATTGAGAACGAGCAGTTACGCCAGGCGCTGGACCCGTTTCTGCGCAGTCATCGAACCACTGAGGAGAGGAGAACCGCCGTGGAAGCGGCCCTCAGCGGTGAGGGCGGCAAGGTCTGGCGCGATGAATTGGCAAAGTGGACAGTTCAAGTAGTGCCCGTGGAACCCTGGTGCTCGAAGCGTACGCTCAATGGCGTCCGCTGGTTCGGGACTCGATGATGTTCGTAGTCTCGCACTTGTCGCCTTCCCGGCTGGCCCCCAAAGTCGTGGAGCAAATGGAGGTGGCAGCGGACACACCTCCCGAAGTGCGCCTGCTGCGATTCATTGCCCAGGTACCTGGGCTTC
>CAWIUZ010000272.1:0-11052 GCA_963838915.1 uncultured Acidobacteriota bacterium | reverse complement strand
GGATGCGAGCGGCGCGTACTCGATCGCCTACCCGGCGGACGGCGTCGAACCGAAACCCTCCGTGCCCGGCGAGCGTCACCGGCATACCCCCGGTCAGCCCTTTGCGTTCCCCAACTCGGCGGCCGACACTGCAGGAAACTTCTGCGCCTCCTCCGTCGATCCCTGGCACCAGGCGGATAATCTCGTCACCGGCGGCGGCGACGAATACAACGGCATGGACAACTTCTTTACCAGCGGATTGACCATGGGGCACCCGGCGCTGGTCGCCTGCGCAGCCATTTATGACACCCCGGAGGATTGCGCCAACGAAGTTGCTTACATCCACAAGCGCGGTTATCCGGTGGTAGGAATTGAGATGGGCGAGGAATGCGACGGCAAGCACACTATGCCGGAAGACTACGGGGCCATCTACTGCCAATGGGCGACGGCGGTTCACAAACTCGTTCCTGGCGCCAAGCTGGGCGGCCCTGTTTTCGAAGGCGTCAACAAGGACATCACCCTTTGGATCGACGACCAGGGCCGCACCTCGTGGATGGCTCGTTTCGTCGATTACCTGAAGGCCCACGGACACCTTCAGGACCTCGCGTTCATGTCTTTCGAGCACTACCCATTGATGCAGAACGGCTCCGGGCCCCCCGACGAGTGGGACACGCTTTACATGGAACCGGGAATTATGAAGCATGTCCTCCAGATGTGGCGTGAGGACGGCGTTCCCAAAGACGTGCCGCTGATCATCTCCGAAAGCGGCATCACCGCCGGCCACAGCGCACGGGGTTACCTGGGGGTGACGGGCCGCGCCATTTGGGAGTGCGACGCGTTCGGCACGTTCTTCGAACAGGGGGGCAAGGCGTTCTACCGGCCGGCCATTAATGATGGCGCCAGCGGCGGGGGCTTTCTTGGCGCCGGAAGAGACCCTAACGGCGGCGGGGCTTACGGCACGCCGGCATACACCCCGTTCACTTCCGCGCACATGATCAACTTCGAGTGGCTCGAGCACGGCGGAGGAGCGAACCAGATTTTCCCCGCCTCGACCGATCTTTTGGACGCCGCCGGGCGCACGGTGATCACCTCTTACGCGGTGCATCGCCCGGACGGAACCTGGTCGTTGATGCTCATCAATCACGACCTAAACGCGGCACACCAGATTCACCTGGTTATCGACGATGCGAAACACGCGCGGCATTCCTTCGCGGGTCCAGTCGCCCTGGTGCAGTACTGCAACACACCCAATGAGAACAAAAACACGACAATGACCGCAAGCCCCGACGGCGTGTATAACCTGCCCATCGGATCGATTACGGTGATTCGCGGAAAGGTGCAGTAACCCCAGTCTATGCCCTCGCCCCCTTGGGAGAGAGGATGGCGCGCAGCGCCAGGTGAGGGGTTGGTCTATCACCATATTACGTAACGCTCAGTGGGCGGCCAGTGGCCGCGGGAATCCACGAAGATGATCGCCGTCGTTCTTACGGACGGAACACGGATGATTGACCTCTATTCGATCCGTGCCCAAGTCTGAGTACGACCGAGCAATGAGATTCCCAGGTAGCCGCGCACCAGCAGCTTATTGCCGTTATCGTCCAACCTGAGCTTCACTCGATACACCTTCCCGATATCGGGATCGAGGATTTCACCTCCGCCCCATTCGCCGCCTTTTTGGCGCACGCCGGAGATGACCAGGAGGCCTTTCATGGGCTTATTGTGGCGTTCTCCCGGGCACTTGTCGCACAATTCGGTTTCAAAATTCGGCTTGGTCCCCGCGATCACACGCCCTAGAAGTTCACCATTATTCTCCACGATTTCGACCGCGCCGCTTACTTTTCCCGTAACATCGCTGAACGTTCGCCAGCGACCGACGGGCGTGTCGAGAGACGATTGAGCTGTTCCGTCGAACGAAAAGAGCATCAGCATTGCGAGTAAAGCAATAAGTTGGGTTGTTTTCCCTCTTACCTCTGAGCGTATCCGTTGATTCATCCTTGCCCCCTCTCGAGCCTGATTTCATTTTCCTGGAGCTGCGCGGCGATTTTCGACCCGTGAGTAACCGCGTACGATCCTAGCCACACGGTGGCCCGTAGACTCACCGCAAGCTGGAACGACGCAATGAAATCCATGGCAAGTCCGCGGTGTTGCAGCCATTTTACTCCAAAGCGGCAATGATCGGCGCCATCTTCCTGTCAGCCGGATGAGGGCAATGGCAATGGTCTCCTGCCGGATTGCTTGCGGCAAGCACAATGGCGTTCGGTGCACGAGGGCACCGCAGCCGCGAAAGAGGGTGAAGAGGTGTATACTGTGCGGCCCCGACGAGTCCGAGAGGAAGCGTCGGAGTGTAGACAAAACGTAAGGGGGATTTCATGCGCTTGCGAAGACTGCAGGCATTACTCGTTCTCTTAATATTTCCCGCACTGACGGCGGCAGCTTGGGACGTAGCGCCCCAGTTTACCGCCCACACGCTTGGGGGCGAGACTTTCACAAGTGATTCGCTCAGGGGTCAGATGGTGCTGGTGCAATTCTGGACCACCTGGTGACCGCACTGCCGCAGCCAGGAGGCTGCGCTCAATAGCATCGTAGGTGAATTCTCGAGTGACGGACTGGTGGTCATCGCCGCGGACGTGGATGAGGATGACCAAACGGTGAAGGCTTACCTTGCCGCGCACCAACGGTCGTGCCACATTGTGCTGGAAGGCCACAGCGATCTGGTCAGCGCATTTAGCCCCACCGGCTTCCCTTACTATGTCCTGATCGACCGAGAGGGAAATGTCGCGGCGACTTCGGCGGGCGGCGGGGAGCATTGGCTGCGATGGGTATTAGGACGCGCCGGGCTTGGCCGCTCAACCACGAACGCGACGGGGGGCAGCGGGCAGCGCTCGTCCAAGGCCAGCCATCCCATTAACGCGAAGCTCATTGAGATTCCCGCGGGACCAAGTACCCCTCTGACTAAGCCACGGCAACCCACGGTGTTCGTGCTCAAGACCGGCGAAAAGATCGAGATCCGCCGCTACACCATCCTGGGGGGCCTGTTGCGGCTTACTCTTGAAGGAAAACAGCGCACCATACCTCTTACCGATCTCGACCTCAAAGCCTCGACCGCCGCCAATCAGGCGCGTGGCGTCAACCTGAGGATTCCCACCAATCCAAACGAGATTGTCATGGGGTTTTGACCGATCGCATCTTGGCGACGTGGCGGGGGCGCGGCTGGCAGCGGGAGCAGAAGTGGCTGCTGCGGCCGGCAATCACCAGTCGCCGGATCGGCCGTCCACATCGGCGGCAGGGTTCGCCGGTGCGCTGGTAGACGCGCAGGCGCGGCTCGTAGTTGCCGGGTCGGCCCTCGATGTCAACGTAGTCGCGGAAACTGGTTCCCTGGAGTTTGACGGCCTGGTCCAGGACTTTTCTGACGGCCTTGAAGAGGCTGCGGGCCTTCACAGCAGAAACCCTGCCCGGCTGCGCCAGCGGGTGGATGCCGGCCACAAACAGCGACTCATCCGCGTAGATGTTGCCGAGCCCTGCGAGCAACTGCTGGTTCATCAGCCAGCTTTTGATGGCTCCTTGACGGCCGCGCATGGCGCTCAGGAAACTGTTCCTCTGTTACTTCCTGCGCGTCCGGGCCGAGGCGGTCGAACACGGATTCCAGTTCCTTTCGAGTGCAGCAGCGCAATCTTCCGAAGCGGCGCACATCGCGAAAGCGCAGCTCGTCCTGGTCGCCCAGCACGAGCAGTATATGGGTGTGCGGCGCAAGAGGCGTTGCGCGCGCGGCAACCGTGAATTGCCCGGTCATGCCGAGCCGCACCAGCAGATAACGCGGCGGCGCTCCTTCAGCCTCGAGCTCGAGAGCCAGCGCCTTGCCTTTGCGACGAATTGAAACGATGCTCCGCCCCTCGAGTTCAGCGACGAATTCCTCCGGCGAGCCAACAATCACTCCCGAATGGCGGACCTCGACGGAGAGAATGCGTCGGCCCAAGGCGCGCTGCTTGAGACCTTGCAGAACCGTTTCGACTTCGGGGAGTTCGGGCATAGGAAACTGTAAATTATAAATAGTAAACGGTGAATTGCGAAGAATGAATTGCGCGCCTGCGGTGAGCGGGCTTCACTTCAGCCCTTGGACAAGCCGCTGACCCAAAGTCGAGGGTCCGCGCTACACGGTTCTTCCCTGACACCTGGCGCCCGGCAGCTGACACCTATTCGTACCGCAGCGCTACAATGGGGTCCACGCGAGTCGCGCGGCGCGCGGGGATGTAGCTGGCGAGGGCTGAGACACCCAACAAACCCAGCGAGACCAGGGCTAACGTCAGCGGGTCCGTGGGACGCACGTTGTACAACAAGCCGGAGAGGAGACGAGTCAGCGCCAGCGCTCCGGCCAGGCCCAGCCCCGCGCCGATAAGCGTTAGTACGAGGGCCTCTCCCACCACCATGCTGAGCACGTTGCTGCCCCGTGCGCCGAGCGCCATGCGAATGCCGATTTCGTGAGTGCGTTGCGATACCGAGTAGGCCATCACGCCGTAAATCCCAACCGAGGCCAGGACCAGAGCCAAAGCGGCAAAAGCGCCGAGCAGCATCATCGCGAAGCGTTGCGGGCCGACGGCTTCCCCGACGACGTCCTCGAGCGTCCTCACGTCGGAAACCGGCTGATCCCTGTCGAGCGCCAACACCTCGCGTCGGATGGCGGCCGCCAAAGCAGTTTGACTCATTGGCGTGCGCACGATGAGATTACGCGGCACGAGATCCCAGGGGTATTGTGTGTAAGGCAGGTAGAACTCCTGGAAGAAATCAGGATCTGGCCACTGCGTCCTGACGTTTCCCACCACCCCCACAACGGTCAGCCAGGGCTTGCTGGCTTCGTTAACTTTAAGGTGTTTTCCGATGGGGTTCTGGCCCGGCCACTGCCTGCGTGCCAACTCCTCGTTCACAATCACCACCCGCATGGTCTGCTGTGTATCTTGGGTCGTAAAGAATCGTCCCTGGCGCAGAGGGATACCCATCGCCCGGAAATAGTCCGGCCCGATCACCTGGTAATTGCCGTCCGGAGTTTCGTTGGGGGGCGGCGAAGGATTTTCTCCAGTCACAAACCCCCAGCCATCCCATCCTTCCACCGGCAAGCCGCGCGAGACGCTCGTCGAGTGAACGCCTGGGAGAGCCTGCACGCGCTGGAGGAGCGTGGTTAAGAAATCCGCCTGGGCGCGTTGGTCGGGGTATCGCGGGCCTTGCAACGACACACTCATAGTCAGAACGTTGTGGGGGTTGAAGCCGAGGTCAACGCGCCTGAGGAGCATCAGGGTTCTCATCATGAGCCCGGCGCCGGCAAGCAGAATGAGCGCCAGGGCAAATTCGGAAACTACCAGCACGCCGCGCAGGCGATGGCGATGCGCCGCTTCACCCGCACCTCGACTGCCCTCTTTCAGTGATCGGTTCAAATCAGGGGTGGCGACGCCCAGAGCCGGCGCAAGCCCAGCGAGGATACCTGTGGCGACTGCAACCGCTACGGCAAAAACGAGCACCGTGCCGTTAACGCTGACGTCGGCAAGACTAGCGCCACCCCAGAAGCCCAGGGCCCATTGGCCGGAGACAGCGACTAAGACTTTGATAGCCCACGACGCCACGAACAAGCCCAGCGAGCTGCCAACCAGCGCCAGCAGCAGGCTCTCCGTCAGAAACTGGCGGACCAGCCGTCCACGAGCCGCTCCGAGCGCCGTACGAATGGCGACTTCCCGCTCGCGCCCCGCCGACCGGGCCAACATCAGATTGGCGACGTTGGCACATGCGATCAGCAGCACAAAGCCCACAGCGCCAAACAGCACCAGAAGCGGCCGGCGCGTCTCGCCCACCGCTTGCTCACGGAGTTGAACCAATTGGACATTCCATCCTTTGTCGTCCGGCGATTGCTGCACAATGCGCTGCGCAATTGTATCCATCTCGCTCTGCGCGCGCGCGAGTGTCACGCCGGGCTTCAATCGGGCAACCGCGACATACGCATGGGCGGTGCGCTCGGGATTCGAGAGGTCGAGGCCGGGAACCCACAACTCTCCAGCCGCCCAATCCCGCCAGAAAGGAGGAAAATAGAAGCTGGCGGGCATGATGCCCACCACCGTGTAACTCTCATTATTCAGTGAAATCTGTTTGCCCACCAGGGCGGGGTCGTGGCCGTAACGCCGCTGCCACAAACCGTAACTCAAGATCACTACCCGCGGCCCGCCTACTTTGTCTTCCTCCGGCAGGAAGCCGCGGCCCAGGAATGGCTCGACACCCAGAAGCGTGAAGAGGTTTCGAGTGACCACTTCGCCCAGGACCTCCTCAGGCTTGCCCGTGCCTGTGAGGTTGAACCCCTTTTGAGGGTAGACCGCCGCCATGTGGGTGAAAACATCGTTCTGCTCGCGCCAATCGCGGAAGTTGGCGGCGGAGACAATGTTGCGGTACCAGCCCCGCTCCGGATTCTGTTCCCATGCAATGACCAGTTGGCCAGGGTTCTTGTACGGCAGTGGTTTCAAAAGCACGGCATTGACCACACTGAAGATTGCGGTGTTCGCTCCGATGCCCAGAGCGAGCGTCAGCACCGCGACCGCACTGAATCCCGGATTCCGCAAGAGCATGCGGAGGCCATAACGCAAATCCTGGAGCATGATCACCATCATTCACCTCGACAATTCTGGAGCCATCAGCCTTCAGCTCTCAGCAAACAGAAGGTTTCAGGTGCCTGGTGCAAGGAGAACTAGCATCTGGCACCTATTCGTGCCGTAGCGCGACGATGGGATCGACCTTGGCGGCGCGGCGGGCGGGCAAGTAAGCGGCCAACAAACCGGTGAAGGCGACCAGTAGGACGGATAAGCCCAATACCCCTGGGTCGAGCGGCGCAGCGCCAAACAACAGGCTCTTGAGCAAGCGGTCTGTGGCGAGCGAAGCAGCGAAACCCAGGGCCAGCCCCGCCGCCAGCAGCACGGCCGCCTCCTTAATCACCATCGAGAGCACCGCGGGACGGCTGGCGCCCAGCGCGATTCGAAGTCCGATTTCACGCGTGCGCCGCGTGACGGAATAGGCCATCACCCCGTAGAGCCCCACCATGGTCAGGAGCAGCGCGACGCCGGCGAAGCAGACCAGCAGAAGCGTGTGGAAGCGTTCCTCGGTGAGTTGCGTCGCCAGCAACTCGTCCATAGTGCTCACCTGAAATACTGGAACGGCCGGGTCGAGCGCCGCCAATTGCGCGCGAATCGCGGATTCGAGCGTCTGCGGCGGGACGGCGGAGCGGACCACCACCGTCGGAGGTCGCCAGGGTAGTTGTTTATAAGGAAAGTAATACATGGGCTGCGGCTCGGCATCGAGGGCGAACAACTTGGCGCTGCCGACCACGCCCACGATTTCTTCGGGCGACGGCGGCCGGCCGGGAGCACCGGCGCCTGAAGTAATGCGTTTGCCGAGCAAGTCTTCACCCGGAAAATATTTGTCTGCGAATGCTTTGTTGACAATCAAGACGCGCGGCGCCTTGGCGTCGTCGCGTTCGGTGAAGAATCGGCCTCTGAGCAAGGGAATGCCGGCCGTGGAAAAGTACCCCGGAGTAGCAAAGGCCATGCGCGCGTGGGGCCGGTTGGGTTGAGCTGCCGGACGTTCTTCAATATTGAACGCGACGGTAGCATTGTCGCCGCCCAGCGGTAGCGGCCACACGCCTGCCGACGATTCCACCCCTGGCAGGGCGTGCACCCGCTCGAGCAAGTCATCGTAAAAGGCTTCTTGCCGGGCCGTGTTGTATTGCGATTCCGGCAAGCTGAACCAAAAGGTAAGCAGGTGGTCGGGCCGGAAGCCGAGGTCACTTGTTTCGACGTGCAGAAAGGTTGCCATCAACAGCCCCGCTGCGCTGACCAGGACCAATCCCAGAGTCACTTGCGCAATTACCAGTGCGCCGCGGATTCGGTCGTGCCCTTTAGTGCCGCCGCGGCCAGGCGCCTGAAGTGAACCGGTGAGATCGGCTTTGGAAGCCTGTAGAGCCGGCGCCAGTCCGAACAGAATGCTGGTCAGCAGCGCAAGGAAGAAAGAAAAGGCGAGCGCCCAGCCGTCAATCCTGGTTGCGGCGAGACGCGGAATGCTCTGGCCGCCGAGCGGCAGCACCGCCCGCAAGGCGTAATCCGCCAGGAGAACTCCGGCCGCTCCGCCCAACATGGCCAGCA
Source organism: uncultured Acidobacteriota bacterium (assembly GCA_963838915.1). Classification (GTDB taxonomy): domain Bacteria; phylum Acidobacteriota; class Terriglobia; order UBA7540; family UBA7540; genus CAVROP01. The sequence continues at coordinate 2,911 of CAWIUZ010000272.1, read as the reverse complement.
GCAGGCTTTCGGTAAGGAGTTGGCGGATCACCCTCGGGCGGCCCGCGCCCAGGGCGGCCCGAACCGCCATCTCGTGCGAGCGGTTGGCGGTGCGGACCAGCAGCAGATTGGCAATATTCGCGCAGGCGATCAGGAGCACCATCCCGGCCGCGCCCAGCAAGATCAGCAGCGGCGCGCGCGACTCACCGACCAGCGTATCGAGTTCCGGGCGGACCGAAGCCTGACTATAGCTTGTGTTGTAATCAGGATATTGCTTGGCCAGAGCCGCAGCGATGACATTGAGGTCGGCACGCGCCTGCTCGATGCTGACTCCGGGCTTGAGACGCCCGAGTCCAGTCAACATACGCGCGCCGCGCTGGTCGAACGATTCGCGATCGTCCGCAATGGTTGTCCAGAGCTGGATATTGGGCGCATCGACCGGAAAGACGAAATCGCTCCGGGCAACGCCCACCACCGTGTAAGGGGTTTGATTGAGCGTGATCGTACGACCTACGATGCCACGGTCACCCCCGAACTGCGCCATCCAGAGCTTGTGGCTGAGCACCACGACGTGCGTCCCCGGCGTCTCTTCGGATGGCAAGAAGCCACGGCCAAGCCGGGGCTGAATGCCAAGCGCGGGGAACGCATCCCATGTTACCGCCCCGGCATCAAGCTGTACCGGCGCGCCGAATCCCGTAAGCGTCAGGTTCGAGGCGTGGCCTGTCACGAGATGCTCGAAGACGTGGTTGCGGGCGCGCAGGTCGAAGAAATTTGGAAACGATAGGCTGCCGGCGGTCAGGGCGCCGTGGGAGTTCGTCAACTCGACTGCCACCAGGCGGTCAGGATGTGAGTAGGGAAGCGGCTTCAGCAAGACAGTGTTGACGACGCTGAAAATCGCCGTGTTGGCGCCAATTCCGAGCGCCAGCGTCAGCACGGCCACAGCGGTGAATCCCGGATTCCGCGCGAGCATGCGCAAGCCGTAACGCAAGTCTTGAAAGAGTGTTCCCACTTGGTTTGCCCTCAATCGATCAGTGGCCCGCGGCTATAAGCGGCGCAACTGCCTTCCGTCGACCAGATGCGCGTTCTCCGGGACTGGCCCTTAGCCGCAAACCTCTGCTTGGGGCAATTCAGACGCCATTTTGAATCTTCGATAAGTGCTTTATTGGCTGCCTGATACAGGCGCGGCGCGGGCTTGATTAAGGGTCGACTGTCCGGTTTTGGGATTCGTCCGTCCGCAATTGGGACAGCCTCTCACACGGGCGGTTGCTTTGGTCTCCCTCACGGCTACAACGGCTGCCCCGACAACTGTCTTAAATGGGAAGATGGACTTGAGGGCTACACACCTACCTTGATGTCGCCACCTTCAACTTGCACGGGGTAGGTCGTTAGTTTAAGGAAGGCGTCGCCGACGTTCTCACCCGTGCGGACGTTGTATTCCCACTGGTGCCAGGGACAAACCACGACCTCGCCCATAAGTTCCCCTTCGCCCAGCGGTCCGCCCTGGTGCAAGCAGGTATTGTCGGTGGCGTAGATCGTGCCGCCCACGTTGAAAAGTGCTATCGTCTTCCCCGCCACTTCGACGACCTTCGCCGAACCGGGGTTAAGCTCGGTAAGGCTCGCAACTTTGATGAACTCGGCCATGCGCACTCCTTATCTGTAGCGGCCATTTCTCGCCACAGCGTGGCGATCCCACCGGCACTCCGCCGCCTCCAAGAGTCTGTCATTCTGAGCGAAGCGAAGAATCTGCATTAGATCGCCTTAAGACTGAACTGCAGATCCTTCGCTTCGCTCAGGATGACATCGACTCTGATTCCGATGGGTGGGTGGCAGGCCCATGTGCACTCGGAATGACACAGAATACTTTGAGTGGTTCTGAAGTTCCCCGCTCGGAATATCGACTAACCAATCTGGACCATTTCCGGTGTCCCGGGCTTGCCGATGCGGACGGATTTCTTGAACTCTTCGAGCATGCTCTCTTCCAGGCGGACATCAGTGGGCCGCTTGCCCAGACTCATGCTGTCAATCTTCTCCTGAAGCTTCAGGAGAGCGTAAAAGAGGTTTTCGGGACGCGGCGGGCAGCCCACCACGTAGACGTCTACGGGCACGATTTTATCAACGCCCTGAAGCACCGCATAGGTATTGAACGGGCCGCCGACGCTCGAACAGGCGCCCATCGAGATGCACCATTTCGGGGCAGGCATCTGCTCCCAAATCCGCTTGATGGCAGGGGCCATTTTCAGCGTCACCGTGCCGGACACAATCATGAGGTCGGATTGGCGCGGGCTGGGGCGAAACACTTCCGCCCCGAAACGCGCCATGTCGAAGCGCGATGTGGTGGAAGCGATCATCTCAATAGCGCAGCAGGCTAAACCAAAGGTGAGCGGCCAAAGGGAAGACTTGCGCGCCCAGTTGAAAATCTGGTCCACCGTGGTGACAATAAAGTTCTGTTCAAAGCGATTTTCAATCCAACCCATTTGCCCGCCTCAGAGCTGCTCTCGGAAACTCCCAGGATTCAATCTCAAGCCCCTTACACCATTTATTATACCTCTAAAGGCAACTGGACGACGCGAAGTCCATACCCCCGTGCCGCTGTGCACTGCCTTGCGCGAAGTCGTGCGGGGTCAGTTGCACCGCTTGTTTCTGAAATTCAATGGCGCGATCGATATCGCCTCGGCTCAGTCAGACCCGCGCCCGCCCCGCCGCCACACCGAACTACATAACGGTGCAGCTTGGCAGCGGGCGGCTTCATAGCTGTTATCACCAGACCGCCTGCTCGTCGGCAAGCGGCAAATCGACGGGAGCGTCTTGCTTGGCTGATTGATACATCGCGAGCGCCCACTCGAGAGTTGGGCGCACACTGGCGAGTGTGATCATGGGCTCGCGGCCGTGTTCAATTGCGGCTGCCATGTCCTCAATCACGGCTTGATGGTCC
>CAWIUZ010000271.1:0-23512 GCA_963838915.1 uncultured Acidobacteriota bacterium | reverse complement strand
GACGTTGGTGCGCCACTGCTTGGGGTCGTTGCCGAGGAAGTAGTTCGTCGTGCCCGGCAACTCCGCCGCGCCCTTGGCCACCGCGCCCGAGTTGGCGCCTACCAATTTCATCCGCAAACGTCCGCTGCCCGTAGTTCGTTCTCCTTCGCCCGTCCCAGTGCACCCGAGCGCGCGAAGTCCTTAGTTCTGACTCCCGGCTCCTGACTCCTGACTTCGGACTTCTGTAATTTCAGCACGGCCTCATCGCCGGTCAGAAAGAGCGTGTAGCCCTGGCCGCGCGAAAGGAACTTCACTGCCGAATTCACCTGGCCGGCGTTGGCTTCGAAGCTCAACGGCAGTTCGCCGTATCTGTCGAGAAGGCGCGCTTGACCCGGCTTATCCGGCCGGGCAGCCTGAGTCAGGGTTGGAACCATCCTTCCGTTCGTCTGGGCGAAGGGCTTTGATACCATGGTCATTAACATGATTGCGGTCGAGAGTACGGCCATGCTCCAAAACAGTATTTTCCTCATGATGGGATCCTTTCGTGGTGGCGTGAGTGCGATGAGAGAACCGAAGTTCGCTTGCAACGGTGCTTCTGGTGTGACGGCCGATGGTCCGGCTGTAGCTATACTTGTGTTAGCAACCTACAAATCGTTAATTGCTTTTAGTAGATATGACTACTATCTTATGGCCTGCCCACCCGGGTGTATCAACGGTGCGGATCCAAATCACCCAGGTGCTCCCGGCAGAGACCGGATAGCGCGGCTGAAGATACTCTTGCGGCGTGGGCGTGTCAAGTAACGAAGAAGTACAGAGGTAAGAAAGGACGGCTGGCAAAAAGGACGCGGACAAATGAGCATAGAAAGCACTCGCTCACGCCCGTCGGCTGACAGGCGCCCGGAAAACATGAAATGCCCGCGCTCCCGGATATTTTCAAAGCAGGGCAGGGGAAAACCCTTGGATCGCTGCAAGCCTGAGGGTGGGAACGCGGCTTGATGCGCTCCTCTCGATGCGGGTGCGCTATCCCGAGGAATACCTTTCGCCCCGACCGCGACCGGCCGTCACCACTTCGCACCACTTGCGCGCCTGGCGGTGTCGAAAAGGGAGGGCCGCGGAGTCCACGCCGGGGCGCCATTGCAGGGATGGAGCAGACAAACCCCCCTCAGAGGATTTTTCTCTTGACCCCCGAAGCTGGATAGGCTAGAGTTGTCAAGTACGACGGGGCGGGCGGCCAGGCCCCGCCGGCGGGGTGGGCCGCGCCGGCGCAGGGTTTTCGCGCCGCAAGAATATGATAAGGGCAGCCGACAAACTGAAGGGCGAGTTGGTCCTCGAGGTTCTGAAATCCTCCGGGCAGGTCAGGCTGGCGCTGACCGGCTCGAGCATGCTGCCCTCGATCTGGCCGGGCGACATCGTGGAGGTGCGCCGTCAAAGTGTAGGGGAGATTTCGCCGGGAGACGTTGTGCTCTGCGCGCGCCGGGGCGGCTTCTCCGCGCACCGCGTGGTGGAGAAGGTGGCTGGACCGGAGCGTACGGTCCTCATCACGCGGGGCGACGCGCTGCTCGCGCCTGACCCGCCCGTTGCGCCGGAAGAGTTGCTGGGGCGTGTCACCGCCATCCTGCGCGGTGGGCGCCGGCTGGAGCCTCGCCTCACCCGCTGGCGCCGGCTGGCCTCCTGGGTCTTCTCTCACTCCGAGACCTGCACCAGGCTGGTGTTGCGCCTGGCGCGGCGCTAGTACTTGATGACGGAAATCCCCGTCATGACGGGACACGTTGGAAGGGCGGGGCTTCAGCCCCGCCGCCGTGGGCGCAACGGATCGGGCCTTTAGGCCCTGAAGCCACGTTGCCTCAGGGGCTAAAGCCCGAATGATTAGCCGTCATCCATGGCGGGGCTGAAGCCCCGCCCTTCCCGGCACGCCGCAATATGACGCGGATTTTCGTCAGCAAGTACTAGGGGTGCGGGCGGGACGCCGGCGCCGCGTTGGCACGTAACAGTTGGGGTTCTGAGATAAAGAGAAGAGCCGACGCGTTGTGGGAGGACTGGTGAAGCCGCGATATGAACTGTGCATTGAAATCGGCGAAATACCGATTCTGGTGCACACCGACAGCGCCGAGTTTGCGGGTATGCTCCATGATCGTTACGGAAAGTTCGTGGTAGGCCGGCGCGCGGCCGGCGATCCGAACATCGAGACCCCGGGCCGAGGCGAGCAGCGAGCTGTCGAGTACGAGGCAGAAGATGGGTGTGAGCCGGAAAGCGCCGCGCCTCGAGATTCCACTTTCAACTTGCCGGTTTCCAGTTTCGAACTCGAGGTCGAGTTGCTCCCACCGGGTATGATGAGTGACGCCGAGGAGGCGCGGGTACGCCTCGAGGGCGGGCGCTGGCTAATGGAGCGCGGAGATTTTCGCGCTGAATGCGACCCTGAGCAGCGGAGGGGTTGGGTGCGCCAAAGCGCCAATCCCTATTCCATCGACGCCGTGTTGCGCATGCTGCACTCGCTCATACTGGCCCGTGAGGGTGGTTTCCTGGTCCATGCCGCCAGCGCCGTGCGCAACGGCCGGGCCTTTCTGTTTGCGGGCGTCTCGGGCGCGGGAAAAACGACCATCTCGCGCCTTGCCCCGCCCGACGTTTTGCTGCTCACGGATGAGATTTCGTACGTGCGGAAAGATAGGAGCCAGGATTCAGGAGTCGGGAGTCAGGAGTCGGCCGTCGGGAGTCGGGATTCGAAAGTCACAAATCAGAAAGCGCGAGGCGGAAGGCAGAACGAAGACCGGAGAGACCCAGCTTCCGACGGGGTTCTGTCCCAAACACCTGAGACCCGCCCCCCGTTCGATGCGCCCCTGACACCCGGCACCCGGCCCCTGGTACCTGCCTTCGTGGCGTATGGCACGCCATTCGCGGGCGAACTGGCGCGCATCGGCGAGAATCTGCAGGCTCCAATCGCTGCGCTGTATTTGCTTGTCCAAGGCCCGGGAAACGCCATCGAGGACGTCAGCCAAGCCGACGCTGTGCGCTCGCTTCTCCAGAACATCCTCTTTTTTGCCGATGATAAGGAGCTGGTGCAGATGGTGTTCCAGGCGGCTCTGGAATTCGCGAAGTGCGTACCCGTGCGCCGGCTGGTGTTCGCGCCTGACGCCCGGGTGTGGGATTTGATCGGGTGAAATAAAGAGTGTAGCGGGGAGGGGACTGGTGTAAAATGTCCGAAGTCGGGTGGAGGCAGCGCAGATTCCGGTTTTCCGGTTCGGGTATATGAGTCCACTCTACATTGCCAGGAGCAATGAGATCGCGGCCCGGCAGCTTGGCGACGAGATGATCGTCATGTCCGCTCGCGACTCGACGCTGTTCAGTCTGAACAATGTTGGATTGGTGATCTGGCAGGCGGCTGACGGGCGCACGTCTCTCGAGGATATTGTCAAGGACAAGGTTTGCGCCGAATTCGAGATCGCGCCGGAGGAAGCGCTGAAAGACGCCGAGAACTTTGTGCGGGAACTGGCGGGGCACGGGATCATGCGAGTGTCTGACAAGCCGTTTGAGTGAGCAGAAGCAAGGAGCTCGGAGCACTTATGCCCACACTGATGGAGGAAATGAACCAGCGCGCTCTCGCCCTGGGTGTGCCCTTGAGTGTGCAGTTGGACGTCACCTACCGCTGCAACGAGCGCTGCGTTCACTGCTACCTTGATCACGACGACCACGGCGAGATGACCACCGCCGAGATGCGCGACGTGCTGCGGCAGTTGGCCGACGCCGGCTCGCTGTTCCTCACTTTCAGCGGCGGCGAAGTTTTGATGCGCATGGATTTCTTCGAGATTCTGGAGTACGCGCGCTCACTTCTCTTTTGCGTCAAGATCAAGACTAATGCCTTCATGATCCGCGAGAAAGAGGCGGACCGCATGCGGGACCTGGGCATAGATCGCATTCAGGTGAGTATTTATTCCCACCGCGCGGAGGTCCACGACGCCATCACCAAGCTGCCCGGATCGCTCAAGCGTTCGGTCGCGGGCATCCGCTTTCTTCAGTCCCGCGGGTTAAAAGTGACCCTCGCCAACGTTCTCATGCGGCAGAACCTCGCCGATTACGCGGGCGTCAAGGCGCTGGCTCGGGAACTGGGCGCCCAATGGACCATCGACCCTACCATCACCCCCATGATGGACGGTGACCGCTCGACTCTAGGTCTGGGCATCGGCGGCGAGGAGCTGAAGCAGGTCTTTCGGACGGAAGAGTTGGTGGGGAACGTGGAAGAGTTCTGCGCGCCTCCCCAGCCGGTGGATGACGGTGTTATGGATGGGCTGCCCTGCAGCGCCAGCCACACTTTCTGTTACATTTCTCCCTATGGCGACGTCTTCCCGTGCGTGCAGTTCCCACTGCCCACGGGGAACGTTCGCCAGCAGAAATTTCTGGAGATCTGGCGGCACTCGAAGCAGATGAACGACGTACGCTCCATCCGTGGCCGTGATCTGCCCGTCTGCTCCACCTGCTCGCACCTCGGCTCCTGCACCCGCTGTCCCGGCCTGGCCTACATGGAAGGCAATATGCGCGGTCCGTCTTCCCTCGACTGCGAGAAATCATTCGCCCGCACTGGAATCCCATCCGCCAATATGCTCGCCAAAAAGCGCCAACTCGAAGCACAAGGCAGTACGGAAGTGGCTTGGACGCACTTGGTGCAAATCCAATTGTCTTAAATCCCCCCTCCTGATACCACTGGTGCCTTCCCGTCTCTGGCGTTACACTATGGCGGCCGAAGTCGCACAGAGCCATTTGCCTGTGCCGGGGCTGTAGCGCATGGCTTGGGGCATAGGCTGAAGCTCCTGTGCTGCGAGCGCGGAAAATCACGTGGAGGCGGGGTGGCAATGAAAAACGAGATGGATCGGCGAGAGTTTCTGAAGTATGGGGCGGCGGGCACGGTCGGAATGAGCTCGATCGGCCACAGCTTCGGACTTGCATCAGCGCGGGCAGAGAAACCGCTGCGGCTCGGCATCATCGGGGTCGGAAACCGCGGCACCAGCCACGTGGAAACGTTGCTGGCCATGGGCGGAGTGGAAATCCCGGCCCTGTGCGACATCAACCAGGAGCATCTGGCTCATGCCCAGGCCATGGTGGAGAAGGCAGGGCAGAAGCGGCCGGAGGGATACGGGCGCGATGTGGAAGACTACCAGCGGCTCGTCTACCGTAACGATCTGGATGCGGTACTCATTGCGACTTACTGGGAATGGCACACTCCCATGGCCGTTTGCGCTATGAAGTCCGGGAAATATGCCGCCGTGGAGGTCCCGGCCGCCCTCACCGAAGACGAATGCTGGCAGCTCGTGAACACAAGTGAAGAGACCGGCGTGCCTTGCATGATGCTCGAGAACTGGAGCTTCCGGCGCGACAACCTTGCCGTGCTGAAGATGATCCGCGCCGGTTTGCTCGGGGAAATCGTGCATTGCCACTGCGCGCACTCGCACAACTGTATCGATCACTGGTTCTTCGACGCGGAGGGGAATATGCGGTGGGGCGCGGAGTATCTGGTGAAACGCAACGCCAGCCAGTACACCACGCATGCGCTGGGTCCGGTGCTCAGTTGGATGGAGCTGGGGTGCGGCGACTATTTCGATAAGGTGGTGTCCTTCGCGAATCGCTCCCTGGGCATCAACCACTATTTCGCTACCAAATTCGGCCCGGACCATCCCAATGCGAAGCGCAAGTATGCTCAGAGCGATATTGTTACGACGCTGGTCAAAACAAAGAAGGGTAATACTATTGTTATTAACTATGATATGCAGTTGCCCCGGCCTTACGACAATCGCTGGGAGATTCAGGGCACTGAAGGCATTTACAACGAACAACGCAACGCACTTTACCTGCATAACCACAGTCCCAAATACGAAGAGTGGGAGTCTTTTGACCCCTACCAGGAGAAATACGAGCACGAATGGTGGAAGCCCCTCGAAGCCCGGCCGCGTTCCGCCGGCGCGGGGAAGGATGCGATCGAAAAGCAGCTTGCGCTGGGACACGGCGGGACTGATGTCCTGGAATTGGAACTGTTTTTGAACGCCGTGCGCACCAAAACGCAAACCCCGGTGGACGTTTACGATTCGGTGCTCATGAGCGTCATCTGCCCGCTGTCGGAGAAGTCGATTGCGGAGGGTGGTTCGACCGTCGAGTGCCCGGATTTCACGCGCGGAAAATGGCGCGACAGGAAGCCGGCGTTTGCCGTTGAAGCCTCGTGAGACGGTAGCTTGCGCGCTCGCGTCTCCGCGGGCGACGAGCTTCGCGGAGATGGCCGATAGAAATAGAAGACGATGCTTGATGCAGGTTAACCTGGCATCTCCACGGAGGGCAAGGTTGGTCGGATTGAACGCTTGTACAGACCCGGCGGGCCGACAGCGAGTAGCCCACGGTGCAAGAAGCTGTGAAAAAATCGCGCTGTCACGCTGAGCGAAGCGAAGCGTCTGCATTTTATCCCCTTGAAAACAAACAAATGCAGATTCCTCGCTCCGCTCGGAATGACAGGCCTTGGTGATTTTTTCACAGCTTCCAAGCCGTGGGATCAAGGGGCAGCCTCGTGTTAACTTAGCCCCGGAGGGGCGGCAGAGGTTCGCAGGGGTATGTCTGTCGCCCCATCCGGGGCTGTAAACATTAATGCCGGGCCAGGTCCCACGGCTCATGCCGTGAGCTACTTTCTGCCGCCGCTCCGCGGCTTTCGAAGTCTGGGGAGCGCGAATCGACGCGGTCATATCGCAGGGCGACGGCCTGCGGTCCTCGGGGTGTTGTATCATTAGTCTTAAGCCCCAAAGGGGCGCTCTAACGAAGCCCAGGCCAACGGCCCATAAGCGCTAACTTAAGGTCCGAGGACCTCGGAAGCCGCGGAGCGGCGGCAGAAAGTAGCCCACGGCGTGAGCCGTGGGACCGGATGCGGCGTTCAAATTCACAGCCCCGGAAGGGGCGACAGATCGGGTGTGGGAGCCTCTGCCGCCCCTCCGGGGCTGAAATAGTCAGAAGGCTCCTCGATCCCACGGCTCACGCCGTGGGCTACTCTCTGTCGGCCCTCCGGGCCTGCACAACCGCTCATTCGGACCGACATTAACACCCCTCGGGGTGTTAAGTTAGCGCTTATGGGCAAACGGCCTGGGTCAGCGATGGTGGCCCGTTTAGATTGGGTCAGCCCTGAAGGGGCGAAATAGGGTAGTTCCCATGCCGCAATCTTTGTCCCAACTATATATCTGGGACCGAGCGCCGGAGGTTTGTTTCGCCCCAACAGGGCTACGAGTTTGAAGGCGCGGCGTTGACCCAGGCCGTTGAAGGTGTGAAGAAATTCGGAACGTGTCATCCTGAGTCCTTCGCTTGTCATTCTGAGCGAAGCGAAGAATCTCCGTAGTTCGCTCAGGATAAACTCCGCGAAGGATCTCTGCAGTTGTTCGTAAATCGCTGGACCATAAGAAACTGCCGGGATCCTTCGCTTCGCTCAGGATGACAGGCATCGATTTTTTCACACGTTCGTTGGCCTAGGCTTCGTTAGGTCGCTCCTTTGGGGCTTAAGGGCAGGAAGGAAGGGTCAAACCGTGAAACATCGAAATCGAAAGACGATAGCCACAACTTCAATTCTGCTTGCCGTCGCGGCAACTCTCTCGCTGGCGAGTCGGGCCGCGGCGCAAACTTCAAAGAAGATTTTCATGATAACGGACATGGAAGGCGTGTCCGGCATCTACGACTCGGAACTGCAGGTTCAGCCGTTTCAGAGTCCGCGCTGGGAGGAGTCCCGCAAGTTGCTCACCGGCGAGGTAAACGCTGCGGTCGAGGGCTTACTGGCGGGCGGCGCCACGGATGTGGTGGTCTGGGACGGGCATGACTCCAGCCGCAGCCTCTCCGTGCTGGATATCCATCCCAAAGCGCGCCTGCTGACGGGCGGGCCCATCTCACGCAGTCTCGAACTTGATTCATCGTACTCCGCCATCATCTTCATCGGACAGCACGCCATGGCCGGGGCCGACAAAGGAATCCTCAGCCACTCCTATGATTCGCACAACATCCAGAACATCTGGGTGAACGGCAGGCCCACGGGTGAGATCGGCGGGCGGGTGCTGCTGGCCGGCGCCATGAATATTCCCGCCATCATGCTCTCCGGTGACACGGCGGCCTGCAAGGAGATCCACGACATCGTCCCCGAAGCCGAATGCGCCGAGGTGAAGAGCGGGGTGAGCCGCAACGCAGGATTCATGCTTTCGCACCCGGCTGCCTGTGCGCTCATCCGCGAAAAGGCTCAGCGGGCGATCGAGCGATTGTCAGAGATTAAGCCGTACAAAATTGCGGGCCCCGTGGAGGTAAAGGTCGAATTCACCACGATGGCGGGGCGAGTTTACGAGCTGCGCGAGGGCGTGGAACGCGTGAATGAAAGAACCTGGGCGTTTCACGGCAAAGATATTATGGAGGCTTGGCTGAAGTTCAGCTCGTTCTGATCAGGTAGCGCGGACCTCCGTTTTTGAGGTCCGCGGTTTTTCGGTGTCAGCGCGTCCGGATGCGGATTTTAGGAATCGCGAGAACAGCCGCGGACCCCGAAATCGGGGGTCGCGCTACCCACTCTTGCGAGTTATTTGTCGCGCATCCGACAGGTGAAGAACCGAAGAAATTGTTTTCTTGCTTGTCACTCGTCACTTGTCACTCGTCACTGCTTCAATACGCTTCCGCGCCCGTCACCGCCTCGTGCAACGTTCCGAACTTTTGCGCCACAGGCTTCAGCGTGGGATAGAACTGCACATACGTGCTGTCGACCGCGCCTTGATCGTGATGGCATTGCCAGCATGCGGCTTTCGGATTGGCGTGTGCAGTCTGGGCAGAGGCATCGAAGCTGAAGTAAGCCCACTTATCCGGGAATCGGGCTGCGTCTTTCACTTTAACGCTGACGCCCACCAATTCGGCTTGAAATTGGGATGTTTTATTGAGGGAACCTTTGTTTGACGACGTCCTCTTTTCCTCAACCAAAACGGTTTTGTCCGGCCAATTTCCGGTCGTCAGAAATTGTTTGTAAGCGGAAGGATTCACAAAGACGTTCGTAAACGTAGCTCCCTCAGCGGGCGATGGATTGTTGCTGAGACGGAAATCGGAGGAGATGAACACCCACTCCCGATAATCCTGCGGGCGCACAAGTTCATCTCCGTTTGTGTATTGAAGCAGATCTGCGGGCCGGGCCGGGCTCGAGACCACGAGCGAAGCTGCGCAAATCGAGATGAGACCTAAACCTGCGAGTAAAATAGAGCTCTTCACTTTAACCTCCCCCGTAACAGACGACACTGGCGCTGGAAAGATTATCCTTCCGGGGCCCGTACTGCAAGCTGCATTTTGCTGCTCCGAATCCCTCTATAACCGTCCCGCTGTAGGGGGACGGCTTGCCGTCCCCGCATTTCCGCTGGCCCAGACAAGGGTGGGGCAAGCCCCATAAGCGTTCACTTCAGGTGCAGCGACTTCCAGAGCCGCAGAGCGGCGGCAGAAAGTGGCCCACGGCGTGAGCCGTGGGTCACCGTGGCGCGTCGATCTTCACAGCCCCGGAAGGGGCGACAGACTTAACGCAGGAAGCTCTGCCGCCCCTCCGGGGCTCAGATAACCACGGGTTGCCCCCACGGTCCCACGGCTCACGCCGTGGGCTACTCTCTGACGGCCCTCCGGGCCTGTATTAGCGGTCGCCATGACGTACATCTCTACTGGCGGTGTTAAGCAAACGCCTGTGAGGATAAGCCCCACCCTACCCCGGCCAGAGTGCGCAGGTTGGAAGACTTATGACACAATAACATTCGGATGCCCTGTTTTGTTGACATCTCAGGAGGTGACGGGTGACCTTAGGTGATGGGTTGATTTCCGCATGGCAACAGGCGTTGGGCGAGAGGCGCGACGAGATTGAATTGGAGGGCCGAACGTATCGTGTGACCGTCTTGAGGTCGAAAGGACTGCGCATGGTGGAATTTGAGTCCGGCCCCCACGCCCTAGTGGGCATCGAACAGAACCCCAAGACGGCGTCACGCTGGGCGGACTTGGCTCGTCAAGGTAACCGGATCATGCAGTTCAGGTGCAGCGGGCGTTACGTGGCAAACGTGTGCGAAGGAAAACTGCTGCGCTATCCTGCCTGGAAGGCCTTGGAACTTCCGGAGTAGCTGGAGGGCTGCTGAGCGGCCCTTTTAGGCGCTGTAGGGATAGCGCTTGCCCTACCCTTGTCTGGGCCAGCGGAAATGCGGGGACGGCAGGCCGTCCCCCTACAGCGGGGCGGTTGTCGTCGAACCGGGGTAACCTCGCGACCAAATCCGCGCCATCGATTCCCCAAAGATTAATTCGTAGGGGACGGCGGATTAGGCTGGGAAGGCAGCGGCGCACCGCCTGGGTTCGGGTTCGAAGGCTGAGCGATTGCGTCCGGGTTCAGAGTGACTGTCACGGGATTCTTCAAAGTGAAGCTCAGTTTGGTTTCGGATGGAATCTTCACCTGCTCGCCGTGAGTACGAGCCTCCACTGCGGCTCCTGTGCCCGCGCCCGCTGCGGTGCCGATGGCGGCGCCGCGCCCTCGCCCGGCAATGGCGCCGATGATGGCGCCCACCACCGCTCCTCCTCCAACCGCTTCCGCAGTGCGTGTGCTGCGGGATGCCCCCGCCTGCTCGTGGTAGTCGGTTTCCAGGGGATATGTCTGCCCTGCTGCCGTTACGCTGACCAGCTCAACTTTGAGTTCGGAACGGCCGCTCATGCGTCCTGCGCTCGAGGCTTGCACCAATCGAACTTTCGCATCGGAGTGGCGCGGCAGCACCACCCGGTTGTTCACCACCAAAGGCACGTCCAGCGTCGCTGCGAACTCGTCACCCGTCTTGTTCCGGCTCGAGTCGATGCTGTCAATCATGCGAACGGAGAAGAAGGAGCCCGCCGGAATGGTGATCTGCTCGGGTGGCTTGACCACGGGAGGCGCCGGAGCAGCTTGAGGCGGCGGGGGCGCAACCGGCGCCGGTGGCGCGGTCTGTGCCGCGACTTCGGGTTGGTTATCGGCGGGGGTTTCCGGCGCGGCGGCCTGCTGGGCGGGCGCTTCAACATTGCTCGTGGTGGTGGCCTGGCGCTCGGTCCGGAATCTCTTCCAGCGTCCCGTTTGAGCCGCGGTCTTGGCCGGCGGCTGCGCGGTTGCCGGCTTGGCGCTTTCCGCGGCCTGCGCCACCGGCGGCTGCTCCACTGTCGACGCTGAGGACACCGAGAGTTGATTGACGACGCTCTTGACGCCGTCAGTATGGCCGGCAATCCGCTCTGCCGCGACTTTTTCCAAGTCCGTGTTGACGGCCCCGGTAAGCGTTACCGCGCCCTTATCGGAAGCCACATGGATATCGCGCATCTTCAAAACCGAGTCGTCAAATAGCCTCGCCTGAATCTCGGTTGTGATGGCTTTGTCGTCCGGAGCCGAGCCCAGCTTTAAGGTGTTGCACCCGGAAAAGAGAAGTGCGCCCGCCAAAAGGATAATGCCCACCATCAATCGCGGTCTCGATGCTGCTATCCTCTGCATCGGTGTCCTCCCCGAGTATCTGTTATAGCGCGTCAGTCTGCTAAGATTCAACTACGTGTTTTTTGGATGCACGGATCGATCTCGAGTCGGTGTAGCGCCGACCTTTAGGTCGGCAAGTGCTGAACTGAAGGTCAGCGCTACAGGCAAATGCAATTTCCGATGGGAACATTAGCCGTCGCCCGTCTGCAAACTCCCCCAAAATCCCCGTGTGGCCAGTCTGAGCATGCTAGAATTACACAGTCCGATGGTGGAAAGTATCGAATTGAGTGTCGTCATTCCCGTTTATAACGAAGCGGAGAATATCCTGCCGCTCGTGGAGCGGCTAGGGCCAGCTTTACGCGACGTGGCCGGAGATACTGAAATACTGTTCGTGGACGACGGAAGCACCGATCGGACCTTGGCGCTGCTCGAAGAAGCCCAAGGGAAGGATGCGCGCATCCGCATCGCGCACTTTCGCCGCAACCTCGGCCAAACTGCTGCCATGGCTGCGGGGTTCCGGCTGGCGCGCGGGAAGGCGGTGGTCACGATCGACGGAGATCTGCAGAACGATCCCGCGGAAATACCGCGCCTGACCGGGATGCTAGGGGAATGGGACGCCGTCTGCGGCATCCGTGTTCACCGCCAGGATACGCTTTGGAAGCGCCTCTCGTCGCGCGTCGCGAACGGGTTTCGAAACTGGATGACAGGCGACGACGTGGTAGATACGGGATGCACGCTGAAGGCCTATCGACGTGAATGTTTGGAGCAGCTGGAGCTTTATCAGGGCATGCACCGGTTTTTGCCCACCCTCCTTAAGATGCGCGGCTTTCGAATCACGCAGGTGCCGGTGACTCACCATCCGCGCCTGGGCGGAAGAACCAAGTACGGCACTTGGGGCAGGCTTAGAAAGGGCCTCGCCAACGTCTGGGCAGTGCGCTGGATGAAAAAGAACTGGATTGACTATCGAGAACGTCCTCGAGGTTGTGGAGCCCGGTTCTCCCGGCCGCAACGCCACGGCCGGTCAGCGGACTGAGCCCGGGCGGAGTTAGTTTTGAGCAGCAGGATCGCAGAGGTTTATTGCGCTGCTCTCGCGAAAAATACGTCATTCCCGCGAAAGCGGGAATCCATTGTGATTCTGACTAACGATGGGCCCCCGCTTTCGCGGGGGTAACGAGGTTTGTGACTTTCATCCCGTCGGGTGGGCGAAGGCCCATGACCACTCAGAATGACCGCTGACGGCCCAGGAATAACAGCATCGCATAAAGTTTCCGGAGAGACATTGCGGCTAGCCTTGCCTTTTCTCTTGCTTCTGGTGTTGGCGGGCGTTCTTTTCTTCGCTGGCCTCGGAAGCTTGCCTTTACTGGAGCCTGACGAGGGGCGGAACGCTGAGGTGGCGCGGGAGATGCTTGCCTCGGGCGACTGGCTTGCTCCGCGTTACGATGGCATGGCCTACCTGGATAAGCCAGCGGTCTTCTTCTGCATGGTGGCACTTTCGCTGAAGCTTGGCGGCCTCGACGAATGGGCCGCGCGGGCGCCCTCCGCTTTGATGGGGTTGTGCCTGCTGCTCCTTGCCTGGATCCTTACGCGCAGGATGTGCGGCAATTCCGCAGCGATGCGCGCCGCGGCCATCATTGCCACTGCGCCGCTGGTCGTGGTCTTTTCCCGGCTAGTCATTTTCGATATGACGCTCGCCTTTCTTATTACCCTTGCCATGGTGAGCTTCTGGTTTGCTGAGGCTGCTGAGTTTCAGCGTCCCGGTATGGAGATTCTCATGTTTTTCGCTATGGGGCTCGCGACCATCACCAAGGGTCCCGTCGGTTTCCTGCTTCCGTTGCTCTCGATCACCGTTTATGCGGCGGTGCGCGGCGCATTACGGGGATTGAAACACCTGCGCTGGGGGCTTGGATTCGGAGTCTTCCTTGCCACCGTGCTGCCGTGGTTTATCTTCATTTCAGTTCGGCATCCGGACTTCCCGCGCTATGCGCTGCTCGAGGAGAGCCTCGCCAGGTTTTCCGGCGGGCTTGTGCATCGCCAAGGTGGGTTGCTCTACTACGTTCCGGTGTATCTGGCAGGGTTCTTCCCGTGGAGCATTTTCCTGCTGTGGGCGGGGTGGAGCCGGCGCAAGCGCTGGAAGGAATTTCGCGATAGGTCGTTCTCCTCGAATTTGTATCTGCTGACGTGGTCGGCGGTGACTCTTGTCTTTTTCTCGCTCTCGCGTTCACAACTTCCCGGCTATTTCCTTCCGGCCATAGTGCCTTTGGGTATTTTGATGGCAAAGGCCTGGAACGATGTGGGTGAGCCGGGCTCGGCGCGGGCCCCGGATTGGCTCACGGCGGGATTCGCCACGCTGCTGGGATTAGGACTCATCGTCGCGGCTTGCTCCCAGTTGGCGATGTTCAGTTCCGCTCGTTCCCACTTGGCGAGCAAGCTTCAGACGGATGTTTTCGCCATGTTGAAGCCGTCGGTCCTCTACACGGGACTGATTCTGGCGGTGCTGGCCGTGGTGAGCAGGAACTTGGTGGCCCGGCTACGCGGAAAATGGCTTTCCGTTCTGGCGCTGGCGCTTCTGGCGCTGACCACGCCGGCGCTTTTGGCACGCTGGATTGGCCCCATGAACGCTTATGCGGATGCCAATTCCAGCCGCCGTCTGGCCAGCACAATCCTCTCGAGCCCGGAAAAAGACCTACCGATCTACGGCTTCTATTACTTCCGCACCAGCCTGCCGTTCTATCTTCGTCGCCCTGTGGGACTGGTGACCACCGACGCGAACGAGCTAACCAGCAACTACCTGGCGTGGCGAGTGGCCAAGGTTCGGCGCGGGTTATCGCCGGAGGCAGTTCCCAGCGCGCGATCGCGCACCTTCCAGGATCTTGATCCCGCCCCGGTCGACCAAAGACGATTGCTGGACATCACCCAGTTCGTCGGGTTGGTTCGTACTTCGCCTCAGCCCCGGCTGGTTCTGGTGCGCAACACGCATGTAGGCCTGTTGACGAACGACGTGGACCGTGTCGAGCCGTTGTGGACGGGATGGGGGTATTCGGTGTGGAAAATCCCAGGAGGGCAGTGACGAGTGACAAGCGACGAGTGACGAGCTGGAAAATCGAATAGCGCGAGCATGCATTTTGTGTCCGCGATTCGTTTGTGTATGCAGGGAGAAGCGGCAGACCTCGGAGGACAGGACTGATCGACCTGCTCGTCACTTGTCACTCGTCACGCGTCACTGATTTACCATGTGCGGCATTTGCGGTCTCCTCAATTTGAAATTCGAACCTGTGGCCGGACGCGAGCGAATCGATCAGATGTCCGCCTGCCTTGTGCATCGCGGCCCTGACAGCCACGGCAAGTTCGAACTGCCCCACGTGGCGCTGGCCATCCGGCGACTCAGCATCATCGACCTCGAGACCGGAGATCAACCTCTCTCGAACGAAACCGGCGATGTCACCCTCGTCTTTAACGGCGAAATCTATAACTTCCGGGAAATTCGCCGCCGTCTGGAGCACCGGCACACGTTCAAAACACACTCGGACGGGGAAGTAATCGTTCATCTCTACGAGGAGCAAGGGCCTGATTTCGTCAGCGAACTGAACGGCATGTTTGCTCTGGCGCTTTGGGACGACCGCCGGAAGCAACTGGTGCTGGCGCGCGACCGGGCCGGGGAGAAGCCGCTTTTTTATTGGCTCCGGGACAGCACGCTGGTTTTTGCTTCTGAAATCAAATCGCTGCTTGCGTACCCCGCGATTGGCCGCGACCTCGACCGCACGGCCCTGGCGCAGTATTTCCTCGACGGCTATTTCCCCGCGCCCCACTCGGTTTTTGCTGAGATCCGGAAACTGCCGGCCGCCCATCGCATGGTGATTCAGGGCGGCAAAGTGCAGATCGAGGCCTATTGGCGGCTTCAAGACCACCTTGCACGGCCCGGCAAACCCAGAGTCACAGCCAAGCAGGAAGCGGAGCTTCGTGAGGAGCTCTCCCAGAGGCTGAACGAGGCCTGCGTTTCGAGGCTAGTCAGCGATGTCCCCTTGGGTGTGTTCCTGAGCGGCGGACTCGATTCCTCCACGCTCGTAGCGATGATGAGCCAGTTGACGCCCGGAAACGTCAACAGCTTCTCCGTAGCCTTCGAAGAGAAGTCGTTCAACGAAGAGCCGTACGCGGATTTTGTCGCCCGGCAATTCCATACCCAGCACCACGTCACCACCGCCAACGAACCGAGCCTACGCGAGGCCCTGACTATTCTCGCCGGCCATCTTGACGAGCCGCTGGCCGATCCTGCCGTCCTTCCCACCTATCTGTTATCACGCTTTGCCCGCCGGCACATCAAAGTGGCTTTAAGCGGCGAGGGTAGCGACGAGCTTTTTGGCGGCTACCCGACCTACATCGGAGCCTGGCTGGCAGGCCATTATCTGCGCCTTCCGCGCTTCCTGCGCCGTGAGTTTTTCGGGCGGCTGAAGCGGTTTCTGCCGTTGTCTACGGGCGCGGTGCCACTGGGTTGGTACCTCCGCCAGTTCTTCGATTACGTGGAAATGGCGCCTGCCGAGCGGCACGCAATCTGGTTCGGAATGACCAGTCCCGAGGGACTGGATCAACTATTCGCGCCAGACTGGTGCGGTTCGAAATCCCCCAGCCAGGAAGCCCTTGCGCCGCTCGAACGCGTTTTGGAGGGAGCGGCTTTCGAATGCGATCTGGCGGAAATGCCTTACCTCGATTTCCGGCTCTATCTCGAAGATAATCTTCTCGTAAAGGTCGATCGCGCCAGCATGGCCTGTTCTCTCGAGATGCGGACGCCGTTCCTCGATCACCGCCTGATTGAGTTTGCGGCCGGCCTGCCGGCGGAGTTAAAAGTCCGCGGCTTCGAGCTCAAGTACCTTCTTAAGAAAGCAGCCGTGAAATGGTTGCCGCGCAAGATCGTCTACCGGCAGAAGCGTGGATTCTCCGTACCCATCAGCCGCTGGATGCGTAAAGAATTGCGTCCCTGGCTGGACGAGGCGCTGGGCGAAGAGCGGCTGAAGCGCCAAGGGCTGTTCAATGTCCCCTATGTGCGCAGGCTACTCGACGAGCATTGGAGTGAGCGCGCGGACCACAGGAAATTGCTTTGGGCGCTGTTCTGCTTTCAGCTCTGGTACGATCGATGGGCCAGCTAGCGGCGTCTGCTCATGCGCACAGCTTGAAGTGAGCCCTCTCCCTTGGGGAGAGGGTGTCCCGCTCCGGCGCTTTCATCAGCCGGAGCGGGCCGGGTGAGGGGTCACTTGTCTGGGCCATTTTCCCGTCGATGTTTCCACCGGGTCGACACGAACCGACTCGCGGCGGGTCTGCCAAAAACTCCCGACACGTATCCGCCAGAGCGTGGCTTAAAGGAGTGGCACGTCGTTCGGAGCGGACCGAACTACGAATTGGATCCAAAGAAACAATTGGGACAAATCAATCCCTATCTGTCCAGGCTGGAACCACTTCGATGAAGCAGAGACTCCCTGCTTCAAAGCAATCCGTGAACTCGCCAGGAGGAGATTTGGCAATGAGTAACCCCTCACCCGGCCCGCGACGGCTGATGAAAGCGCCGTCGCGCGCCACCCTCTTCCCAAGGGAGAGGGCGGTCGCCCCGCGCCAGGCGGAGTTTCGTCCCAAGGAATGGGCGGTCATTCAAAAGTGCCGGACCCCTCGGCAGGTCCAGGCCTTTCTACGCGACTTGCCTTACAACTGGGAGAAGGGTGGGGAGACGCTGCGCACGTTTCGGGGTGTCGTGCATCACTGGAGCGCGCATTGTCTCGAGGGCGCCCTTTCGGCGGCTACCATTCTTGAGCAGCACGGCTACCCGCCGTTGCTACTCGACCTCGAATCCCAGGACAAACTGGACCACGTTCTCTTCCTATTCCGGCCGCGGGGACTGTGGGGAACGGTGGCGCGCTCGCGCGACGCCGGCCTGCACGGGCGCAAGCCGGCGTTCCGCACCGTACGCCAATTGGTGATGAGCTATGTTGATCCCTACGTGGACGGGTCAGGCCGAATCACCGGCTACGGAGTCGCCGACCTGCGGACCTTGGTGAAAGGCGACTGGCGGCTCTCAGAGAAAAACGCTTGGGAGGTAGAACGTGCACTCATCAAACTGCCGCATAAGAAGCTCAAGACTTCCGACCGCAGATATGCCGCGATCTTAAAACAGTTTCGCGTCTACAAAGCAAAACACCCCGACGGACCTGTCACGTTCTACTCCAACAAAAACTTGTGGCTGTGAAGGCAGATTTTTTGCCATGCCTGTCGATTTTTCTTGACACGTTTGAAAGCCCTGTTTTACTTTGCGGATGGACGCTGGATTTGCTTTAGCGATCGAGCGTCTGGATCCTCGGTAGGCGAGGCGTCCGCGCGACACACAAGCCACTGCCCAAGAGCATCGAAAGAGGCTTGTAAGCAGGGTAGAACAGGCACTCCCGGATTAAGGGTTTGTCTAAGGTGGCTGATCCCGCAGGGCGGGACCTGACGGCGCGCGGTGCTGAAACTCGGGCGAGTGAGGACAACCAGTTCGACAGAGGCTCGAGGTTCGGGCCTTGCGGTCAGCCCTCGGCATTAGCCCCTTCTCCGTCTTCCGGGGAGGGGGTAGTATTCCTCCCTGGATTCACGTCTCACCTCCGGAAAGGTATATGCGAAACAGAATTGACAAGCCTTGGAATGAAGGCTCGCACGCGCGGTGGTGTTAGAAACGGGTCTCGGTGGGTCATCCCATTCTGCGTCATTCCCGATCACACCTCCCATAACCTTAGCCCTTCGATTCCAGAGAACAGCAACAAGCCTGCGCACGCCGCACGCGACCGGACCAGCGCGGCGTAGGGGTAGGGCTTGCCCTACCCTCGTCGTCGCCAGCGGAAATGCGGGGACGGCAAGCCGTCCCCCTACAGCGGGTACCGTTATTGGCTGAGCAAGGGTGCAGGTGGAGGACGCGTAGGGGCAGCCCTACAAAGCAGCGGCGATGCCGCTGAAGGAGAAGTGGAATGGAAAAGGAGTTCACCGCGGCGCCGGTGGTTGAGAGGGAGAGCGCACCCTCGCCGGTCATGGACGGCAAAGCCCCGCTCCGCCGTGGCGATGCGTCCATGAACTTTCTCTCCAAGGCTTATTACCGGTACAAGAAAATCCTGAAGGTCATCCGGCTTTTCCTCATCATTGCCGGCCCGGGCATCATCGTCATGGTTGCCGACAACGACGCCGGGGGCATAACAACCTACACCGCCACGGGCGCGAAGTACGGTTTCCATCTCATCTGGTTTCTGATCCTGCTGGGGCCGGTCGCCTACTTTGTGCAGGAAATGACGGTACGGCTCGGCGCGGTGACCAAACGCGGCCATGCGGAGGCGATCTTTCACGCCTTCGGGTCTTTCTGGGGATGGTTTTCCCTAATGGACCTTGTCGTCTTGAACTGGCTCACCATGATTACGGAGTTTATCGGTATGACAGCGGCACTCAGCATCTTCGGAGTGCCACGAATCCTAACGGTGCTCCTGGGGGCAACTTTGATGGGGACAATGGTGATTCAAGGGCGGTACTGGACGTGGGAAAAGGCGGCGATGATCTTCTGCGTGCTCAATCTCATCTATATCCCCGCCGCCTTCATGATCAATCCTCCCGTGAGGCAAGTTCTCGAAGGTTGTCTGATTCCGCAGCTTCCGCCGGGGGGATTTACGAACGAACTGTTTTTCTTCCTAATGGCGAATATCGGCACCACGATTGCGCCTTGGATGATCTTCTTCCAGCAAAGCGCGGTTGTGGACAAGAGCCTTCAGGAAAAGGACATCCCGGGCGGCAAAGTGGACACAGGGATTGGCGCCTTTTTCACGGTCCTGGTTGCCGCCTTTTGCGTGATCCTCACCGGCACACTTCTGCCCGGCCAGAACATCTACGATGCCGCCTCCGCCGCCGCCAAATTTATGGGGATCAGCAAGCAACTGGGCACGTTCCTCGCCATCGGGTTGTTCGACGCGGGATTTCTGGGAGCGATCTGTATCTCGCTTGCCAGCTCATGGGCATTCGGGGAAGTGTTCGGCTGGGCCCACTCGCTGAACAACAAGGTGAAGGAAGCGCCCTGGTTTTATGCCTACTACTTCTTCGGCGTCCTGCTGGCAGGCATAGTGGTTCTGATTCCGCGCGCGCCCCTGGTTCTGATCACACTGTTTGTGCAAGTCATCGCGGTGACGTTGCTGCCTGCGGCGCTGGTCTTTCTGATCCTGCTATTGAATAACGAAGAGACGATGGGCCAATACAAGAATACACGCTTCCAGAATATCGCCAACATTACGATTGTGACGCTGATCGTCGTGGTCTCAACGTTGTACGGCGTCAGCGCGCTGTTTCCGAATATTTTGAAATGAGATAGCTGCGAGTGTAGGGGGACGGCTTGCCGTCCCCGGGTGGCCACAGGGGCTGCCCCTACTGAGCCTCGCAACTCAGGACGACAGACGGAGGACCCCCTCACCTGGCTCGCGGCGCTCGCCACCCTCTCCCCCAAGGGGGCGAGGGTTAATAACGGAAATCCCAACCCTCGCCCCCTTGGGGGAGAGGGTGCCCGAGGAACGAGGGCGGGTGAGGGGGTTCATTCGTCACTCTATTTTGCGAGGCTCAGTAGACCCGGAGGCTGAACATGATTCTCGAGTTCTTCAAAAACACCGTGAGCACGGTAAGGTCCATTAACCAGAAGTACGCGAAGCCGCAGATCAAGATGACCCCCATGGTGAAGGTCTCGCTCCTGGCACTCCGGCTTTACTTGATATTCCTGGTCGGAATTCTGGTCTACAGGTTTATCACCTTACTACGTTAAGTGGAGGCGGCGAATGAGCGAAACGAAGACGGCACGAAATGGCGTCGAGCAGCGGTATTTCTTAACCGAACTCATCGGCGCGCGCGCTTACCTCCGGGGAAAGAAGATCGGCAAGCTGACCGATGTGATCGTGGTGGACCAGGGTAAGCTGGCGGAGGTCACCCACTTTGAGATCAGCAGGCCATTCGGCGACCCGGCGTTGCTGGTGCCGCAGCAACAGGCCCGATCGCTTGGCCCTCGAGAGATCACGATCGACATCGATCGTCCACAAAACTACGTGCGAGGGCTGGCCGCCGGAGAAATTCCGCTGAGGGACTACCTGTTGGATAAGAAGGTGCTGGACATCGAGGGGAGGGAAGTGGAAGTTGTATACGACATCCGGCTCGCGGTCACCGGCGACAAAGTCTACGTGAGCGATGTCGACATCAGCCGTTACGGCTTGCTTCGGCAACTGGGACTGAAGGCTCTAGCCAACCGCCTGTCCAAACGCAGCGGTGACACGGAAAAAAACCTCATTCCCTGGTCCTACGTCCAGCCGTTGCCGCCCCAACTCGGCGCGCTGAGTGGGGATCTCCAGCTCAGCATCCTCAAGGAACGGCTGGCGGAGATTCATCCTGTGGACCTGGCCGATATCCTCGAAGAACTCGACAGCTCGCAGAGGGCTACTATCCTCGAGAGACTGGACACAGAACAGGCTTCCGACACTCTCGAGGAGATTGAGCCGGCTGTCCAACGCGACATTGTTCGCTCCCTGCGGAAAGACCGTGTGGCCGAGTTGATCAGAGAAATGACACCCGGCCAGGCGGCCGATATTCTCTCGATTCTTCCCGGTGAAGATAAGAAAGCCATACTGAAACTCCTCGAGCCGGCTCAAGTCAGTAAGATCGAGGAGATCCTGGAGGAGCAGGATCTCAAGATCATCAATTTCGCCTCCACTCGCTTCTTCAAATTCCCTCCCGACATCACTGTCGAGGAGGCCCAGTTGAAGTGCCGGCAGTTGGCCAGACGAATCGACGTTGTGATGTACCTGTACATCGTGGATGCAAACGACACGCTTCTGGGCGTGGCGGATATGAAGACCCTGTTCATGGCCGGGGATCATGAACTGCTGAAGGACCTCATGGTTGAAAACGTCATCACCCTTACTCCCGCAAGCACCATGAAGGAGGCATTGGATTCGTTCACCCGGTACGGTTTCAGGGCTTTGCCGGTGGTTAGCGTGAATAACGTCATGTTGGGGGCAGTCCCGGCGCGCGATGTGATGAACGTGAAGCGTCGCGTGCTGGGGTAGACACGCTGTAGGGGGACGGCTCGCCGCCCCCGCATTTCCGCAGGTCCCGACGAGGGGTAGGGCAAGCCCTACCCCTACACCGCGCAGGTCCAGCCGCGCTCAGAGCACGGGCTTACTTTTCCAACGCTGAAACTAACAGGGAGGCTTTGCGCGCCAACATGAGGGCGCGTTGAAGGTCGCCTTCACTTAGAGCCTGCGTGGACTGGGCGAAGAAAGTGCGGGCATCATCGAGGGTCTTGCGATCCACTCCGGAGAGTCCTGCGGGACTGAGTTTTGCAATCCGCTTCTGCACGTCATCCTGCAAAGCCAGAACTTCATGACGTTGGGTCGCTTGCTCCGTAGAGCTTTCGCGCGGCTCGAGCGAGAGCCCCGAGGGGGCGGTATCCTCGTCCGATCCTGGAGCGGTTTCAGGGGCGGCGGAAGTTTGTTCCTTGCGCGGCGCACGGTGGGGCTTTGGCTCCTCTTCCTTGGGGGTTGGGGTTTCCGGCAGCGGAGCAATTACCACCTGTTCCGGTGGTGGGGGCTCTTCGATCACCATCGTGGCCGGGGTCTCTGGACCCGAAGCCTGCATTGCCGCAGGAGGCGGCGAAGGAACGTACACGAGCCGCGGGGGAGCTTGCCGTTTCGGACAACCTCCGATGAGGAGAGCCAGACTGCACCACAAGAGCGGGATGGCCCTTGGTTTCATGTCATCTCAGATTTTACCATCTTCTCGCTAACTCACCTAGGGCCCCAATCTGCCGATAAGGGAGGGCGAGGAGGGCAGGCTCGCAAGGCCATCGGCTGGACTCACAAAGTGTAGGGGTAGGGCTTGCCCATGGCTGTCCAAATTAGCTGCCCGAAGAGCGGCTCTGCCGCCCTGACTTGCGGAAAGCCTCGGGCTTTCCGGCTGTTGCCAGTTCCTACCCTTCCTCTGCGCAGGCCGGAAGGCTGCGCCTTCCGGCCTGCGCAGAGGAGGTTATCCGGGGTGCCCATCCTTCGGAAAGGCGTAGCCCTTCCGCAAGTCAGGCGGCAAAGCCGCAGGTCGCCATCGAAGGAACCGATCGCAATTTGGACAAGCTTGGGGCTTGCCCTAGCCTCGTCAGGGCCAGCGGAAGTGCGGGGACGGCAAGCCGTCCCCCTACTCATTGAGCTGCATCTTCCATATCAACCAAGGAGCAGAGTGTGGCGAGGGAAGGAGAGCGGGCTGCGATGAAGCGCAGGCTGAAGTCCTGAAGAAAGACCTGGCCCGGCATCCCAACGATACTCAAGAGAATTATCAACAGGGCGGCAAGCAAAAGCAACGCAAGGATGGCCAGAACGATTGTCGGCAGACTCCATACCCAGGTCAAGCCGACCAAATGCAGCGCCAGAACGATGACCGCCGCCACAATGATCGAGCCGGAAAACAGACCAACGAGTAACGGCACCAGGAATAGGAGAACGCCGACGCTGACCCCAACTGAAAGTAAAAATCGCAACAGGATGTAGACCGCGAATGAAGCCGGGTCAGCATGCATTTTTCGCCACAGCGCCCTCCACGCCGGCGCCAGCGGCAGTCGGTCCGCATACATCAACGGGACTACCAAATCGTCAGTGAGCATGATCAGCAGAGCTACGGCCAGCCCCACGAGCACGATCAGGGAGAGAATCAGCGCCAGCGTTGCAGTGGCGAAGAGCCTGCCGGGGCCGGACGCGGAAACCGCATGGAGACCCGGAGGAGCGAGGATGACCACAAGCGAAAATGTTGTGACGAGGCCTCCTAGAGTTGAGGCCAGCCAGCGGAAATACGACTCCCCGAGGGGGCGAAGGGCGAACCAGGCGCGGCCTAGAGACACTTCCCGATTGACCAGAGAATCCACCAGCATGAATCGAAACAGCGACCTCAAATACAGCACACCGAGCCCCAGCGCAAGAGCCGCCACGATGACCAGGACTATTAGAGACGGGTGCTGCCCTATGAATTGGCGCGCTCGACTCAGCAGGTTGGGCAGCCGAAGAT
>CAWIUZ010000270.1:0-15894 GCA_963838915.1 uncultured Acidobacteriota bacterium | reverse complement strand
TGGTTGGCCAGCAATGCGTCCTTTCCCGTCTAGCGGGATGCGACGACAAGTGGTACCTTTATCCAGCGCGGGCCGAGTCTGCGCTGCGGAATCTTTGTTCTCACAGAAGGTTTCGACCTCCAAGCAATCGCCTGTCACGATTACTTGTAACGCGGATCGGCCCGCTTTGCCAACCTCCCACAACGTAGCCATTTTCATGCACAGTGGTGAGCCGAAGGATCATGAAGTCTGCGCTCAGGATGACACGTCAAGCTCCTTCATACCTTCTTGTGCCGGATGGCAAGATGAAGAGCGAGCGCTGGAATTGACACCTTGGTCCGAAAACAGATAGCATTTTTATTGTCACTTATCAGGGCTCTCAAGCTGTTCGCTGAGCTGTGTGGCGACCCCGTTTTCAGCACTTCGGCAAGTCCTGAAGGAGTTGGGAGCGCGGCCGACCGGGGCGATCTTCCCGTATGAGCGCGGACAAACGAATTCTGGTAGTGGATGACGACGTACGTGTGCGCAACGCGTTGGATCGCCTCTTGTCGACGTGGGGATATAGTGTTGATCTCGCCAGCGACGGCACCGAAGGCTGGGACAAGATCGCGTCAGGAGGGCCAGCCGTCGTCATTTCCGACTTGCGAATGCCCGGACTCGATGGCCTCGAATTGCTCAAACGCGCCCGAGAAGCGAATTGTTCTGCCTATTTCATCGTGTTGACGGGTTTCGGCACCATTCGGGACGCCGTGGAAGCTACCAAGCTTGGCGCCTTCAACTTTCTTACCAAGCCTGTCAACCCCGAACGTCTGCAGATCGAGCTGAGAAACTGCTTTGACCGAAGCGAAAGCGATCAGCAGCTTGAGATTGCTCGACGCAAATTGCGCGACCTGGGCGTGCTCGGCAGACTCGAGGGGCGATCTCCGAAAATGCAAGAGGTCATGTCCATCATCAGTATGGCAGCGCCGTCGGCGGCCTCGGTCTTGATCTGCGGCGAGAGCGGCACAGGTAAGGAACTGGCGGCCCGGACCATTCATGAGCTCAGCCCGTATCGAAACAGCAGATTCGTTGCGGTGAATTGCGCCGCCATTCCTGAATCGCTCATCGAGAGCGAGCTCTTCGGGCACGAGAAGGGGGCCTTTACCGGCGCGCTCCAGCAGCGCCTGGGATGCTTTGAACTCGCTCAAGGCGGCACCTTGCTTCTGGACGAAATTGGCGACATGCCTGCTTTGGCCCAGGCCAAACTTTTGCGTGTTCTCGAGGATGGCAAAGTTCGGCGCCTGGGCGGCTCGGCTGAAGTTCGAGTTGCCGTGCGTGTACTAGCCGCCACGAACAAGGTGCCGGAAGACGCCGTCAAGAACGGACAACTCCGCAGCGACCTTTTTTTCCGGCTCAACGTTGTCCGGATCACCATGCCTCCGCTGCGAGAGCGTTTAGAAGACCTCGAGACACTCTCCGCTGCGCTGCTGGAGGACTTGAACCGAAAGCACGAGCGGGCAGTTCAGTGGATCGATCCCGATGCCCTCAAGCTCATGCTTGGTTATTCGTGGCCCGGAAATATTCGAGAGCTTCGCAACACGCTCGAACGGTCGGTGCTCACCTGTTCCGGAAGCGTCATTA
Source organism: uncultured Acidobacteriota bacterium (assembly GCA_963838915.1). Classification (GTDB taxonomy): domain Bacteria; phylum Acidobacteriota; class Terriglobia; order UBA7540; family UBA7540; genus CAVROP01. Next base: position 14,295 of record CAWIUZ010000270.1, on the reverse strand, counting down.
CGCCTCACGATCTCCCTCCGTTCTTGAAAGGCGAGGGGGAGCGGACCGTCCACGACCGGTTTCGATTTGTTCCTGGTATTTCAGTCGCGGAGGTCGAGCGCCGTCATATCCTCGCAACTCTGGCCTCCACCAATCAAAACAAAACGAAGGCGGCGGCGGTGCTTGGCATCACCGTAAAAACTCTTCACAACAAACTGAAGCAGTACGCCAAAAACCCGCACGATGATCTCGGCTGACCGGCCTGGCAGATCCTTCCGACTAGCTTCGCCCTACCTCGCCTGATAAACGGCGACTGGCTCGGCCCAAAGTTTGGGGCCGCGCCGATTATGAGTTTTGTATACGCTTAGAGAAAAACTTCCACTGTTGCCCCAACCCTTTCCCACCGCTGTTAGCGGGGATCCTCGCCTTCGGCAGCCACTATCTGCTTAAGGGCCAAACAGATGTTGAGCCTGCCGCGTAACCGGACGATTTGGCAGATCAAATGCCTGTGGCTTATGCATGAGGCGGTCAAAACAATAAGCGTCGCCAAGACCCGACGCTGGGCCGGGGGCTTCGGAAGTTGATGACAAACTGAACGTTGACAATGGTGCTGATCTCAGTTCCTGAGGCTAGGTATGTTCTACATTCTGCGTAGGAGCAGGTCGAATGCCGTTGGGGCGGAAGTGGCTGATGCGCTGCCCGCAAGTTCGGAGCCGCAGGCGTCTACTGCGGTATCGTCGGACGATCTGGAAATTCGGCGAAGCAGGCTTTTCTATATTCGACGCTATGGACCGATAATGGGAACGTGTCTGTATGAGCTTGACGCGAGTTTGCGTGCCTCCGGAGGCTCGGCGCGCCGGTAACCTGTCCGCGAGACAAGCCGTCCATGAAGCGGTAGGGCATTACCGCGGGCCGCGGGCATAAGCGCTAACTTAAGGTGCCGGGACTTCGAGAGCCGCGGAGCGGCGCCAGAAAGTAGCCCACGGCGTGAGCCGTGGGACGGAATGCGGCGCTAATATTCACAGCCCCGGAGAAGGGGCGACAGATCTCGCGCGGGGGCCACTGCCGCCCCTCCGGGGCTGAAATAACCGGGGGTGGCTCCCCGGTCCCACGGCTCACGCCGTGGGCTACTCCCTGCCGGCCCTCCGGGCCTGTATTAGCGGTGAGCGAGACCTTTATTGCCACCACTTGAGGCGTTGAGTTAACGCCTATGGGATTCGCGGGTCGGCACATAAGAGCGACCCACTGTACTAGCCGCTGCCGCGCAGAGATTGACCAAGTCCAAGCCCAAATAATGGAACAACCACCCAGCACGTCCGCAGAGACCGTCGTGTGACCGATCCCCTCTGTTCGGTTGCAGCCTTAATCCGGAGTGTATAACATCATGCGAAGACCCAGGACCTACCGGGAGGGTGTATGAGATCGCCTTGGCTTGTGCTTTGTATGATGCTTGGATTGGCCTTTTCCGCCGCGGCGGCACAGCAGTCGGCTGCAAAAGCGGGCGCATCCGTTTACGTCATGCAAGAGGGGTTTGTCGATGCGCATGGAGTGCTGAGCGGCGCTTACCCACCAATCGCGATTCCGAGCGACTTCATTTTTCGATAGAGGTGGCTGCGCTCGAGACCCAGCGCTTCGGCGGCACGCGAAACGTTGCCCTGGCTCTCCTCGAGTTTGCGGAGGATGTAATCGCGCTCGTAGGCGGCGCGCGCTTCCTGCAATGACGAGAAACCCGTCGTAGGTGTTTTGGTGGAGCCGGGAGCTGCGTGGTCGTGGGAAAGGGTAAGGGGAAGGTGGCGTCGCTCGATTTTCTCACCCGGCACCATGATGACCAGCCGTTCGACCAGGTTGCGCAATTCGCGCACGTTTCCCGGCCAGCGGTAAGTGAGGATTACTTCCTGGGCCACATCGGAAAAGTGCTTCGGGCGGCGCCCATAAGCCCGCGCGAACTCCGCCAGGAAGTAGTTGGCGAGAGCCGGAATATCCTCCGCGTGGTCGCGCAGCGGGGGGACGAAGAAGGGAATGACGTTGAGCCGGTAGAAGAGGTCTTCGCGGAAATTGCCTTTCTGAATCTCCTCCTGCAGATTTTTGTTGGTGGCGGCGATGACGCGCACATCCACGGTGAGATTATTCCCAGAGCCTACCGGTGTGAACCGCTGCTCCTCGATGACGCGCAGCACTTTGGATTGGGTGCGCAGGCTCATGTCGCCGACTTCATCCAAGAACAGAGTGCCGTCGTGAGCCTGCTCGAACTTGCCCACCTTGTCCTCGACCGCTCCGGTGAAAGAGCCTTTGATGTGTCCGAACAGCTCGCTCTCGATCAGTTCCTCGGGGATGGCGGCACAGTTGACCTCTACGAAGGGTTGCTGGGCGCGCAGGCTGAGGAGGTGCAAGGCGTGGGCCACCAATTCTTTGCCCGTCCCGCTTTCACCGAAAACCAGCACCCGGCCGTTGGTGGGAGCGGCCAGGGTGAGTTGCTGGCGCAGGGCCTTCATGGGAACGCTGTCGCCAATAATGCGGTACTTGCCCCGCAACTCCTCGCGCAATTGGCGATTCTGCGAGGTCAGCGTTAACTGCTCGACCGCGTGCTTCAGCGTCAGCAGAGTCTTGTCAATGGAGAGAGGTTTTTCGATGAAATCAAAAGCTCCCAATTTTGTGGAGCGCACCGCCGTCTCAATCGTTCCGTGGCCGGAAATCATGATCACGATGGGCGGACCATCGAGAGCCTGGATCTTTTCGAGTGCCTGAATGCCGTCCATGCCCGGCAGCCAGATGTCCAGCAGAATCAAATCGCAATTATGATGCGCAAGGAAATCGAGGCAAGCTTCGCCGCTCTCCACCGCCTCCACGATGTATCCTTCGTCTTCGAGCACGCCCGAAAGCGACTCGCGAATGCCCGGTTCGTCGTCCACAATCAGAACGGAGTAGTGCGCCATTGACTTTTGAATTATAGAGAATTGTCACGATGGAGAAAAGGGGCCTGGGGAAGGCTGTTTTGGATTGCGCTTTGCCGATTATTCCGCGCCAGGCGAGGAATCTCTGCAGTTGCGAACTTGAGCAACTACGGAGATCCTTCGTCGTCCCGATCAAATCGGGACTCCTCAGGATGACGGCATCAGCAGCGAGGGGAATTGGCTGGAGCTGTTGCCGATCAAAGCAGAGCCAGATTCCTCGCTCCGCTCGGAATGACAGTGCGGTGTGTAACAAGCCCTACTGCCTACCGCCAACTGCCAACTGCCTACTGCCTACTGCAACTGCCAACTGCCAACTGCCTACAGCCTGCTGCCTTCCTGCTCTTGGATGGCCGGGGTGCGCTCGACGGGAAGTTCGATGATGAATTTGGTACCGGTGGGTTGGTTTTCTTCCACTCGAATGATTCCCTTTTGTTCGCTGACGATTCGGCTGACGATAGCCAAGCCCAGTCCTGTGCCGCGATGCTTGGTGGAGAAATACGGCAGGAAGAGTTTTTCTTTATCTTCCGGGGCGATGCCCGGGCCGCTGTCCGCCACGGTGATTTCCACCACGTCGTGCTCCGGGTCGAGCGCCGTCCGAATCCAGATTTCTTTTTGCAGGGCGTGCTCGAGAGCCTCGGCGGCATTGTCAATCAAGTTGGCCACGGCGCGTTTCAACTGTTCAGGATCGACCAGGGCGAGCGGCAGACCCGGAGACAAGTCCCGATGGATCTCGATGCCGCGCAGGCGGCCCGCGAAAATCTTGAGCGCGTTCTCGACAATCTCGTTCAGGCTGGAAGGAAGCGGCTTGGACGCCGGGAAGCGGGCAAAGGCCGCGAATTCATCCACAAGCGATTTGAGCGAGGCCACTTCGCGCCCGACTAAAGCAGCGCTTTCTGAAACCACACGCAGCAAGTCCGGAGGAAGGGCCCCCGCACGCTCGATCAGTCGCGTTATGCGTTCAGTCGAAAGTTGAATGGGAGTGAGCGGGTTCTTGATTTCGTGGGCGACGCGTTGCGCGACTTCCTGCCACGCCGCAGCCTTTTGGGCCTGCACCAGTTCCGACAAATCCTCCAGAACCAGCACCGAGCCGATCTTGCCGTGGCGAGTGCGTACGGATGACACGGTCAGGGAAGTAAAGGCCCGGCGGCCGCCCAAATCGAGCTCCATCTGGCGCGAAGCCACTCCCTGGCGGGTCGCACGGCGGAAAAGCCGGGCCACGTCGCGCACATCGTCAGGGGCGAAAAGGTCGGACAGGGTGTGCAGCGCTCCCAACTCCTCGCGGTCGAACAGGCGCTTAGCCATCGTGTTCACACTGGTTATTTGGCCCTGCGGGTCGAAGGAGATGACTCCGGTCGGGATGTTCTCGAGGATGGCCTCGATGGTGTTGCCGCGCTCCTCGAGTTGGCGGTTGACGCTCTGGAGTTCTTTGGCGGCCTGCTCGATGGCCAGCCGATTCTCCTGAAGCTGGCGAGTCATGGAATTAAACGATTGGATGAGGATTCCAAGCTCGTCGTCCGCGCGGGCTGAGACTTGATACCCCAGATTGCCTTTGGCCACTTCCTGCGTAGCCTCGGCGAGTGCCTGGATGGGAACCGTCACCTGCTTGGCGAGGAACAGCGCGAACCAAGTAGCGATGAACAGAATGACGAGGGTGATCAGACAAAGGAAAGTGAGATAAGTTCGTTTGAGGGCTCGCCGCTCCCCGGTAAGTTGGGCGTATTTCTGGGCCTCGCGCTGAATCTCCTGTGAGAGGGCCATCAGTTTCAGCGGAAGGCGGGTGACAGCAACCGCGGTCCCTACAACCCCTCCGGCCGGATCGTGAAGCGGTTGCACGCTGACGAACATTTCGAAACCCCCGGACCGCCAGTTGTCCGAAAGTCCTCCGGGCGGAATCCGGCCCTGGGGCAATTGGGGGTACATGCGAACAACTTCAGACGGGTCGGGATACGGGTCGCCGGCCTCGGCGAGGAGCCGGCCTTGGCGATCAAAGCACATGGCGGACTCGAGATTGAGGTCCACGACTTCGTGCTCCAGCGCGCCCAGAACGCCTTCCTGGTCGGAAGCGCCCGCAGCATGGAGGAGGGCTTCACTCCCGGCCAAGTGCTGGGCGATCTGCGATGAGCGGCTCTGTGTGTGGGATTGCAGTTGCCGGACGATTTCGCCGGAGTCGGCGCGGATCAGGTCGAGAGGGATGCTGAACCAGCGGTCGATCGTCCGGTTGAGCAGGCCGTAGGCGAAGGCAAATAGAAAGCAGACCGGCACCAGCGAGAGCGCCAGGAAAGCCACCACCATGGTCGTCTTGAAGCGCGAACCCAGCCGTTGCTGCCTGCGCTCGACGTACAACTTGAGCAAAATGCGCAGCAGAATCAAGGCGAAGATGACAAAGGCCAGGAAGATAACGGCTGAAAGCGAGAGCAGGAGCAACGTCTGTTCAGGGCTCTGAGGACGGATAAAGGAGAGATTCAGGGAAGCCTGGCTCCAGCCCAGAAAGAAGAGCGCCGGAACCAGCACCAGAAGGAATATCAAGGCCACCTTGCGGCGATCGTAGGGGCTCTCAGGCAAGGAATTCCTCCAGCGGGCATCCCGGGCAGTTCGGGGTGCGCGGGGCGCAATGCTTCTTGCCTACCTCGACCAGGAGCGCATGAAACTCGTTGAAAAGGGCAGCCTGGCGCGGCAGGTGCGTGTGCAGGAACTCCTGGGTCTCATGGTAGTCCGCCGTAGCGGAAATAGCGCCGTGCCTCGCCAGAACGCGCCGCGTGTAAGCGTCCGCCACGAACATGGGACGTTCGGCCGCGTAAAGGAGGATCGCGTCCGCTGTTTCCGGCCCCACTCCTCGGAGTTCCAGCAACTGGCGGCGGAGCTCATCCGCCGGCAGGGAAAAGAGCCTAGCTAGGGATCCGCCGTGCTGCCGCTCGAGCCAGTCAGCGAAATTCCGTATCGCACGCGCCTTCTGCCGGAAGAAACCGGCGGGCCGCACGCACGCTTCCAGCGCGTCGAGCCCGGCGGCCTGCAATCCCCGCCAGCTCAGCAGGCCTGCCTGGCGGAGATTGCCGAGCGCCAGCGTAGCGTTGTGCCATGCGGTGTTCTGGGTGAGGATGGCTCCTAGAATCACCTCCAGGCGGGTGCGCGCCGGCCACCACTGTTGCGGTCCGAACCGACGCAGGAGAGCAGCATAGTAGCCGGTGAGCAGTGGGCTCGCAGCAGTCTCCGCCGGGTTGGCTACTGTCGCCATACCCAAAAACTATACCGGGCTTGCGGTAAAGTCAACGAAGCCACTAATCGGGTGATCCGGAGATCCGGTGATCGGGTGAACAGGAGAACGGAAGGATCGAGCCAACGCGAGATCCAGGCAAGTCTTTGTGACTGGCGTGTGGTGATCGGGACGCCCAATCACAAATCCGAAATCGCAAATTGTTCACCCGATCACCGGATCACCCGATCATCCGATTCTTCTGCTCACCCGATCACCGGATCATCCGATCTCCCGATCCTCCTGATAGTACTAAGGTACCTTTGCTGCCTAGTCCTTTTGGTCATAGACTGAAGGGGCTCTGGGGGGTTCCTGGGGGGTGCAACTCTCCACCGGAAGGCGGGCGACGAAGTGTGACCGCACTCGGCTACGAATCATCACACGTGGATGGCTTTCGTTACAGGTTTAGGAGAGGGTTGGAGGAATGGCAGGTAAGCTTGGCGACATTCTCCTAAAAGAGAATCTCATCAGCCCTGAACAGCTTAAGCAAGCCCTCGAGTACCAAAAGGCGAACGGAGGGCGGCTGGGCGGCGCGCTGGTGAAGCTCGGCTTTTTGAGCGACGACGAAGTCACGGTCGTCCTCTCTCACCAATACGGCGTCCCCTCCATTAATCTGAATCACTTTGAAGTCGATCCGGGCGTCACGAAGCTGATTCCCATGGAAACGGCCCTGAAGTTTCAGGTGCTGCCGCTGAGCCGTGTGGGAACATCCTTGACGTTGGCCATGGTGGATCCGACCAACGTCTTCGCCATGGACGACATCAAGTTCATGACAGGCTTCAACATCGAGCCTGTGGTTGCTTCGGAAACCTCCATTGCCGAGGCGATCAAAAAGAATTACGGCAGCATTGAGGAGCAGGAACGGAAGCGGGAACTGGAAGAGATCGTCAGTTTCATCGACGAGGCGCAGAACGACGCGCTCGAACTGGAAGCCGAAGATGAAACCACCCTGAACCTGGAGCAACTCGAGAAGGCCGCCGAGGAAGCGCCGGTCATCAAGCTGGTGAACTATTTCCTTACCGATGCCGTAAAGCGCGGAGCCAGCGATATTCATATGGAGCCTTACGAGAAGGAGTATCGCGTCCGGTACCGGATTGATGGCGTTCTGCAAACGATCATGACTCCGCCCAACCGGCTGCGTGACGCCGTTATCAGCCGCGTCAAGATCATGTCCAAGCTGGATATTTCCGAAAAGCGGCTTCCGCAGGACGGCCGCATCATGGTCAAGATGTTGAAGGATGGGCGGAAGAAAGCGCTCGATCTTCGCGTTTCGATCCTTCCCACGATGTACGGCGAGAAGATCGTGATGCGGCTGCTCGACAAAGAGAACCTGCGGTTAGACATGACGAAGCTGGGGTTCGAAGCGGAGTCTTTGGCGAAGTTCCAGAAAGCGATCTTCAAGCCCTACGGAATGGTCCTGGTCACCGGCCCGACGGGCAGCGGCAAGACCAATACCCTCTATTCCTCCATCGTCCAGTTGAACAGTCCGGAAACGAATATTCTCACGGCCGAAGATCCGGTGGAGTACCAGGTGCAGGGCATCAATCAGGTTCAGGTGAAGGAGCAGATCGGACTGAACTTCGCCACGGCTCTGAGGGCGTTTTTGCGTCAAGATCCCAATATTATTCTGGTGGGAGAGATCCGTGATTTCGAGACGGCGGAGATCGCCATCAAGGCGGCTCTTACCGGCCACCTGGTTCTCTCCACGCTTCACACCAACGACGCTCCCTCCACCATTTCGCGCCTCATGAATATGGGGATCGAGCCGTTTCTGGTTGCGACTTCGGTGAACCTGATCTGCGCGCAACGCTTGGTGCGCCGTCTCTGTCAGGACTGCAAGGTGCAGGATAAGGTTCCGCCGCAAGTTCTGATCGAGGCCGGCTATACGCCGGAAGAGGCCAAGACGGTCAAAGTTTACAGACGGCAGGGCTGCGGGAACTGCGGCGGCAAGGGCTACAGGGGCCGCATCGGCCTCTATGAAGTACTGGAGGTCACGGAAGAGCTTCGCGACCTGATCCTGGTGGGAGCTTCGGCGCTTGAACTTAAGAAGAAAGGCGTCGAGCAAGGCATGATGACCCTTCGCCGCAGCGGCTTGGTGAAGGCTGCGCAGGGGATTACAACCCTCGAGGAAGTGATGCGAGAAAGCGTGCTGTAGAACAGTCGAGAGTCGAAAGTCGAGAGTCAAAAGTTGAAGGTCAAGGGTCTAAAGCCGCGGGTTCCCCAGAGTTACTTTCGGATCATGTCGGGCGCAGCGACATCGGGCGGAGTTTCCATGGGCCTGCGGCCCACTCTAGGCAATGAATATCGGCGTCGTCCCCGCGAAAGCGGGGACCCATTGTCAGTACAATGGATTCCCGCTTTCGCGGGAATGACACAGAGGGCGCGATTTTCAGGGGACGTCGAAGAAGAGACCTTTACACTCTCAACTCTCCACTCTCGACTCTCGACTTTCGACTCTCAACCTTAAGCGGAGAGCATTTCATGGCGGTTCCAAGTCTTAGCGAGCTGTTGAAACGCATGGTGGATATGGGAGGTTCTGACCTCCAGATTACCGTTGACTCACCGCCCAGGATCCGCCTGCATGGGGAACTCAAACCAGTGGAGGGCTTCCCGGCGCTGGGGCCGGTGGATACGAAACAACTGGCTTACAGTGTCCTGACGGACGCTCAGAAGCACCGCTTTGAAGAGAATCTCGAACTCGACTTTTCTTTCGGGATCAAGAATATGGCGAGATTCCGCGCCAATCTGTTTAACCAGCGCGGCGCGGTGGCCGCCGCGTTTCGTTTGATTCCATTTCAAATCAAGAGCTTTGAAGAATTGCAGCTCCCGCCCATCTTGGGCGCTCTTTGTGAGAAGCCTCGTGGGTTGGTTTTGGTGACGGGTCCAACGGGGAGCGGCAAGTCAACCACCCTGGCGACGATGATTGACCTCATCAACCAGTCGCGCTATGAGCATATCATCACGATTGAAGACCCCATCGAGTTTATCCACTCGCACAAAAAGTGCCTGGTGAACCAGCGCGAGGTCCATTCCGACACTCACTCATTTTCCAACGCGCTGCGCGCCGCACTGCGCGAGGACCCGGACGTCGTGCTGATCGGGGAAATGAGGGATCTGGAAACTATCGAGGCGGCGCTCAGGATAGCCGAGACGGGGCATCTCACCTTCGCGACGTTGCATACCAATTCCGCTGCCTCCACCATTACCCGAATTATCGATGTCTTCCCGTCTTACCAGCAATCGCAGGTTCGCGCCCAGCTCTCGATGGTGCTGGAGGGTATCTTGTGCCAGTCGCTTCTGCCCAGGGCGGATGTACAGGGGCGCGTCGTGGCGCTCGAGATCCTGATTCCGAACCCGGCCATTCGGAACCTCATCCGGGAAGATAAGATTCACCAGGTGTATTCCGCCATGCAATTGGGCCAAGAGAAGTTCGGCATGCAGACTCTTAATCAGGCCCTTTACTCTCTCTACACGCAAAGGCTGATCAGCCTGGACACCGCCTATTCGCGATCCAGCCACGTCGATGAACTTCAGGACATGATCGACCGCGGCGGTGCCGCGGGCGTAGGGGGACAGCCCGCGAGCGCCCTTCATGGCTCTACGCGAAGGTAGTACCGCAGTTTGTAGCCGAGGCGCATGGCCATGCGGCCTCGCGATTGATTTTGAGGTGGACCGATGCCACAGATTAACTCTCAAGGTACGTCCCGAACAGGCTCTCTGGTCAGCGGCGTGCGAGCGGCAGTGACCCGCCAGGCTGTGGGCGGCGCGCTTCGCCGCGGGCCGGCCGCGCCCGTCCGCACCGGGCTGAAACGCTCTGCCGCGCTCGCCAAGCCGAAAGTAAGAGGGAGAGTGAACCCGCGGGAACTTTCGATTTTCACCCGTCAGTTCTCGGTGATGATTGATGCCGGTCTTCCTTTGGTCCAGTGCATTGACATCCTCGCCGACCAACAGGCGAATAAGGCTTTCACTGAGATCTTGCGGGGGGTGCGCAAATCGGTTGAGGGCGGCACCACGCTGGCCAATGCGCTGCGCGACTATCCCAAGGTGTTCGACGATCTCTATACGAACATGGTCGAAGCGGGGGAGACGGGGGGAATCCTGGACGGAGTTCTTGAGCGGCTTTCCACTCACATTGAAAAAGCCGTCAAGCTGCGCCGGGCAGTGAAGTCGGCCCTGATCTATCCGACGGCCGTAGTGCTCATTGCGGGAGGCGTGATCACGCTGCTCTTGTGGAAGGTCGTACCTATATTTGCCACGCTCTTTGCAGGCTTGGAAGTGGCTTTGCCCCTGCCGACCCGAATCGTCATTGGATTGAGCAATGCGGTCGCGAGCTTTGCCCTTCCGGCGGTGATTATCCTTGGAGCGGGTGGATACGGCCTGAAGCTGTTTTATGGTACGCCCCAGGGACGCCTGCTCATTGATCGCTTTATCCTCAAGCTGCCCCTCGTAGGCAGCCTGATGCGCAAGATCTCCGTGGGGATGTTTACACGCACGCTGGGCACGCTCATATCCAGTGGCGTCCCCATGCTGGAAGCCATGGAGATAACCGCCCGAACCTCGGGCAATGCGGTGGTCGAGAAAGCCGTTATGCAAGTTCGCCGGGCCATCGAGGCAGGCCGGACCATCGTTGATCCCCTGCGCGAAACCGGCGTATTCCCGAACCTGGTGGTGCAGATGATCGGCGTAGGTGAGCAGACCGGTAATTTGGACGCCATGCTCCAAAAAATCGCGGACTTCTATGAAGATGAAGTCGATGTGGCGGTCGGCGACCTCTTGACAGCGATGGAACCGATGATAATTCTATTCCTGGGCGTGGTCGTCGGGGGTGTCGTAATCTCGATGTACCTTCCGTTATTCAGTTTGATCGGGAAACTCGCGGGGTGATTTTGGTCTTGTTATCCTGAGCGGTGCGAAGGATGACACCCTCAAGAGGCGAGCCTCCACGCCGAGGTTGCAGCAAAAGAAAGATTGACGACAGCGTTAGAGTGCGTAGAATTGTCGATTGACCGACTCGAGCATGGCAAAATACTCTTCTCCCAATGCGTCTAGCCTATTCGCGGCCTTACCCGATCAGCTAAAAGAATGGCTGCCCTGGGTAACCAAGATCCGGTTTGTCATAATCAGCTTTGTTTTTGCGATCGATTTTGCCATTCGCGCTCTGGTTGCCAATCCTAACCCCGCCTCTTTCAAATACTTCTCTATCGCCATCATCCTCTGGTACATTCTCGGCCTGTATTACCTGATCTACAATCAGCTTAGCCAGGATTACCTTTTACAGGCCTACCTGCAGATCTTCTCGGACATAGCCGTCATCACCGCCATACTCCACCTTACAGGGGATCTGGAGAGCAATTACCTTTCGCTTTACCTGCTCGTGATCATTCTCTCCAGCACCCTGCTTCCGCGCGGCCGGGTTTTCCTGGTGGCGGCGGTCAGTTTTGTTTGCATGGGCGCGGTGCTGGAATTGGCTTATCTTCCGGTTATACTGCCGGACTTCGCGGTTCATTACCCGGCCCTCCGTTATCTGATCACCACCTCCCCGCTGCCGGTAGATTTGCGGACGCTCCAGGTCAAGCTCGGGGCAAGTTTCTTTGGTTTCTTCGCCATCGCCTACCTTTCCAGCCAATTGGCGGAAAACCTGCGGAAGGTGGGAGCGGAACTGCGAGATAAGAACGGCCAAGTGGCTAACCTGCAAGCCAAAACAGAGAACATTCTGGAAAGCATGCGCGATGGACTGCTGACCACGAATCTGGAGGGTGTGGTAAGCGAACTGAACAGTTCCGGAGCCGCCATACTGGGCCTCAAACCGCAGGAGTTGCGAGGAAGAAAGATCCAGTCGTTTTTCGCCGGCTTCGAGGCCGGCAGCGTCTCGTTTCCGTCTGCCAACGGATTTTCCACCCGCCAGGAAGTGACTTATCGGAGTCCTCGGGCGGAGCCGCGAGTCCTGGGTGTTTCTGTATCTCCGCTGATGGTTCCCGCGATTGGCGTGGCCGGTTTTGTATATAACTTCCAGGATCTGACCGAGGAAAAACGCCGGGAAGCAGAGTACTGGACCAAGGACCGCATGGCGACGTTGGGACGCATGGCCGCGGGAATCGCGCATGAGATCCGGAATCCGCTGGCGTCAATTACCGGCTCCGTCAAGCTCTTGCAGTCGATTTCGAGTTTGGACGAGGACCAGACCAAATTAATCGAAATTGTGAGTCACGAGTCGGAGAGACTCAACAAACTGGTTTCGGATTTTCTTCTTTATTGCCGCGACCAGCGCTATGAACCCCAGAAAGTGGATCTGTTGAAAGTAATCGACGAGACGCTGGTCTTGCTTTCCAACCATCCGCTATTTGGCGCCAATGTGCGCGTGGAGAAGCGTTTTCCCCCCAGGCTGGCGCCGGTCTGGGCCGACCCGGACAAGCTGCGGCAAGTCTTCTGGAACATCTCGGATAACGCACTCAAAGCGATGCCGGAAGGGGGCGTGTTGACGGTGCAAGCTGAGGAGGCCGGCGAGAGCGCAGTTCGCGTCATCCTGAGTGATACGGGAGTGGGATTTTCCGAGCAGCAGCTCAAAACGTCTTCGAGCCCTTTCAACCCGGATTCAGCGGAGGCACCGGCCTCGGACTGGCGATCGTTTACCAGATCATGCAGGGCATTGGAGGTGCAATCCGGGTGGAGTCGAAAGCGGGGAACGGCACTCGCTTCATCCTTGAGCTACCGAAACCTACTGCTCCCGCGGTGGCCCCAAAAAAGGCCTTCATCCCGGCGGCCTCCAATCGGTGATGCGAAGTAGGGGCGGTTCGCGAACCGCCCCTACCCCCGGACGTCGACTCTTAGTTCGCAGGGAGATGTAGATGGCTCGGCTGCTGGTCGTGGACGATGAAAAGTCGTTGTGCCAAATGCTGGAGATTGGCTTCCGCAAGGACGGCCACTCCGTCGAGACGGTTTTCAGCGGTCAGGCCGCAGAAGAAAAAGATCGAGTCCCAAGTTTACGACCTCGTCATTTCCGACATTCGCATGCCGGACCTCTCGGGCATTGACCTGCTCAAGTTCTTCTGCGAAACCAGAAATCCCGCCCCTTTTATTTTGATCACCGCGTATGCCAGCATGGAAACGGCCATCGACGCGCTCAACCTGGGCGCCTATCAATACGTGATCAGACGGACAAACTGGTTGAGCAACTGAAACTCACCGTCAACCGGGCGCTCGAGCACTCGGCATTGCGGGAAGAAAATGTGCGCCTGCGTCGCCAGTTGCTGCGCGATTTTGCGCACAACAACATCATTGGTCAGAGCCGGCAGATTCAGGGAATCCTGGAATTAGTCCGGACCGTGGCGCCGACCGAGCCAGCACCGTATTGATTACGGGTGAGAGCGGAACCGGCAAAGAATTGGTGGCGCAGGCCATTCATGAGGCCAGCTTGCGCCGGGAAAAACCCTATGTCTCGATCAACTGCGGAGCTTTCCCCGAGACCCTGCTCGAGAGTGAGCTGTTTGGATACTTCAAAGGAGCCTTCACCGGCGCCGAGACCAACCGCAAGGGAATCATCGAATCCGCTCACGGAGGTACTTTATTTCTGGACGAAATTGGAGAGACCAGCCCCACCATGCAAGTCAAGCTGCTTCGGGTGCTCCAGGAGCGCCGGGTGCGGCCCTTGGGGGGAAGTTCCGATATTTCGATCGACGTGAGATTGATTGCGTCCACCAATCGCGATCTCAAGCGCATGGTGGCTGCAGGGCAATTCCGAGAGGACTTTTACTACCGTATCAGCGTCATACCGATCCACGTCCCGCCCTTGCGTGAGCGGCCGGACGACATTGCATCTTTGGCGCGGCATTTTCTGCACAAATTCGGCTTGCAGATGGGGAAAGGGAATTTGGATTTCAATCGTGACGTTCTGGAACTTCTCACGCACTATCCCTGGCCCGGAAACGTGCGCGAACTCGAGAATGCAATCGAATACGCGGTCGCGATGTGTGGGGAATGCGGCGGCCGAATTTGCCTGGAGCACTTGCCTCAATCCTTGACGGGTATGACCCCGGCCGGTGAGGCTGTCGTAGAGATACCTTCTGAGGGGCTGGATTTTGAAGCCCGAATGGCCCGAATCGAAAAACATCACCTGCT
>CAWIUZ010000269.1:0-15992 GCA_963838915.1 uncultured Acidobacteriota bacterium | reverse complement strand
GTTCGGGACCGAAATCGGCTGGGAAATCCGCGCCGGCAAGAAGACCCGCATGCTCAAGAACCCGAGCTACGGCGGCATCACCACAGAATTCTGGAATTCCTGCGACGCCATCTGCGGCCCCGAGCATTGGACGTTGTGGGGCGTGCCCAATTGCGGCAAAGGTCAGCCCATGCAGGCCATGGGAACCGGCCACGGTGCATCCCCGGCGCGCTTTCGCAACGTGCAAGTGGGAGTGGCGTACAGCGGAAACAGCTAGTCGAGCAATCGACAGTTAAGAGTGGAGAGTCGAAAGTCAAGAGTCGAAAGACCGGCGATCCGGTCATTCTGAGCGAAGCGAAGAATCTCCGCAGTTTTTCTCCGCCTCAACAAACTACCGGGATTCTTCGCTTCGCTCAGAATGACAGGCTTTTCGACTCCTTGACTTTTGGACTTCTTGACTTCGACTTTTGACTTTCGACTTTCAACTTTAGACTTCCTATGCCCCTTTCTCGTCAACAAGCTGAACAAATTTTCGATCGCGTCCTCAAGTATTCTACAGCCGAAGAAACGGAGGTTATGATAACCTCCGCCAACTTTGCGCTCACTCGCTTTGCCAACAACATCATTCACCAGAATGTCTCGGAAGAAAGCACGGTGGTGTCGATCCGCGCGGTGACGGAAGGGCGGATGGCGCGCGCCAGCACCAACAAGTTCGATGAGAAATCCACACGCCAGACTTGCGAGGACGTTCTGGCGCTGGCGCGCTTGCAACCGCCTGACCCGCAGCTTCTGCCCATGCCGGGCCCCCAGACTTACAGGGCCGTTAGCCGTTTTTTCCCTGAAACAGCGGAACTAAGTCCCGCCACTCGCGCCGCAACCGTGGCCGGCGTCATCCAGCGCGCGGAGAAGAGCGAACTGACCGCTGCCGGAGTCTTTTCGAGCGGCGCAAGCTCTTACGGCATCTTCAATTCCCGCGGCCTTTCCGCCTTCCATGAGGAGACGCTGTCGGAATTTTCAGTCACCATGCTCGGACCGGATGGCTCGGGTTGGGCTAAGAAGAGCTCGCCTTACTGGCCTGAAGTGGAACCGCTGGAACTGGCGGAACGCGCGGCCGAGAAGGCGCTCCAAAGCCAGAACCCGCAGGATATCGCCCCGGGGAAGTACACCGTGATCCTCGAGCCTGCGGCGGTTCTCGACCTGCTGGGCTTCCTGGTACTGGATTTCAGCGGCTTGGCAGTCGACGAGAAGCGCAGTTTCCTCACAGACAGAGTGGGTGAAAAGGTCTTTGGCGATAACATCAGTCTCCGCGACGATGTTTTCCACCCCTCCCAAACCGGCGCTCCGTTTGACGGCGAGGGCATCCCCCGCCAGCGCGTCAACATCGTGAAAAAGGGCGTGGTAAAAAGCTTGGTTTACGCGCGGCAAACCGCCCACAAGCTCGGAACCCAGCCCACCGGCCACGGCTTCCCGCTTCCCAACGAGTATGGCGAAGCCCCCTTGAACATTGTGATGGAGGGCGCGCGTTCGAGCATTGAGGATATGGTGAAGTCCACCCCCAACGGCTTGCTCATCACGCGCTTCTGGTATATCCGCGAGGTGGACCCGTACCAGAAGATTCTTACCGGCATGACACGTGACGGAACATTCTGGATCGAGGATGGGCAGACGAAGCACGGCGTGAAGAACCTGCGATTCAATCAAAGTATCGTGGAAATGCTCCGCCAGGTTGAGATGCTCGGACAGCCTCAGCGAACCGCCGGAGAAGAGTCCTTCGAAATGGTCGTCCCCGCCATGAAGATCCGCGAGTTCAACTTCTCATCTCTGACTAAGTATTAATGTGCGGTATATTATCTAGATCTAGTGCGGCGTAGCGCAGAGTCCTGACGTTGGGACTTTGCAGCTTTTCCTAGCGTTAAATTGAGGCAAAGTGAAGATGTTTCGAATCGCGCTCGCCAACCTCAGAGTTCCGTCCTCTCCCGCGGAGTCGGTCGCTTTAGCCGGCCAAGCCGTTGCCGAAGCGTCTTTCGAACGGGCCGATCTCATCTGCTTTCCGGAGTGCTTTGTTCCCGGGTATCGAGGAGGGGGAAATAATGTGCCGACTCCCGACGCTGCGTTCCTCGGTCGAGCTTGGTCCGCAATTGCGGAGGCCGCGGCGGCGGCAAAGGTTGCGGTCATCCTGGGCACAGGACGCGTCGTCGAAGGCAAGTTGTACGCCACTGCGATGGTTATTAATGCAGACGGGACAATCGCGGGATTTCAGGACAAAGTCCAGCTCGATCCCTCGGAGGAGAGCACTTATGCCTGCGGTTCCGGCCGGCAGATCTTCCATTGCGGCTTGGTGACTTTTGGGATCGCGATCTGCCATGAAGGTTGGCGATATCCGGAGACCGTGCGGTGGGCGGTGCGCCGCGGTGCGCAAATCGTTTTCCACCCTCATTTCCATCTGGCTGAGCCTGGGGGTTACGTGCCCTCGAGCTTCGCCGACCCTGCAAACACATTCCATGAAAAGGCAATCTTATGCCGTGCCGCTGAGAACAGCTGCTATTTCGTGTCTGTAAACTGCGCCAGCGCCGGCTCGCCGACTACTTCCGCGGTGGTAGGGCCCGATGGGACACTGCTTTGCTACCAGCCGTACGGCAAAGAAGGCCTGCTCTTCGCTGACATTGATCCCACTGCGGCTACTGGTCTCCTTGCAATGCGCTGCAAGTATGCCCAGAGCGAGTAGGGCGGAAGGCAACGGGACGAATGTGCCACGCGCGCGACGCGTGTCCCTCTGCCCCTTGGGGGAGAGGGTGGGCGGTAGCCGGCGTTTTCATCAGCCGGTGCAGGCCGGGTGGGGGGGCGCACGGGTGGCGCATACGTCACGACGGGTTTGATCGTGATGTATGCGCTAACTCTGGATTATCGATGTCGTGGTGATCGTGCAGGATGGTGAAGTAACCCCTCACCCGGTCCTCGACGGCTGATGAAGGCGCCGTCGAGGACCACCCTCTCCCCAAGGGAGAGGGCTGAGTCTCTAATTCTTGCCTACTGCCTACTGCCCACTGCCTACTGCCTTCCTCCTACAGCGGCACGCCTTTCATCGAATACGAACTGAGCACGCGGACGTAGTTAGCGCGCTGGAAGGCGGAGGGGTCGGCGACGGATTTCTGGCTCATGCTGCCTTGCATCTGGCGGATGGACTGGTACTCGTGTTCTTCCATCCAGGCGAGCATGTCGTTGCGCAGGGTGGCGAGGTGGCCGATGCCGTTGCGAAGCAATGCGGAAGTTACTGCCACCACACGCGCGCCGGCCATCATGGCTTTCAGTACATCGGCAGAGGTATGCACGCCGCCGGTGACGCAAAGATCGGCCTTGATATGCCCGAACAGAATTGCCACCCAGTTCAGTCGCAGCAGCAATTCGTGCGAGGTGCTAAGCATGAGGTTGGGCACCACCTCGAGGTTATCGATGTCGAAGTCCGGTTGGTAAAAACGGTTGAAGAGCACCAAAGCGTCGGCCCCGGCATCGTCGAGGCGTTTGGCCATGTGAGCGAGCGAGCTGAAATACGCGCCGATCTTGACGGCCACCGGAATCTTCAGACTGGACTTCACCGTGGCCACCAGGTCGCAATAGAGCTTTTCGACTTCTGCGCAGGTCTGATCGACGCTGGTCGGAATGTAGTAGATATTCAACTCGAGTGCATCCGCTCCGGCGTCTTGAATCTTCTTCGCGTAGTCAATCCAGCCGCCGATGGAAGAGCCATTGAGGCTGGCGATAATGGGGATGCCGACAGCCGCCTTGGCCCGGCGGACGTGCTCGCAGTATCCTTCCGGGCCGAGGTTGTATCCTGTCAGATCGGGGAAATAGGTGAGTGATTCGGCGAAGCTTTCGGTGCCCTGTTGCAGAAACTGGTCGAGCACCCGGCTTTCGATGTTGATCTGTTCCTCGAAGAGCGAAGGCAGGACAATTGCCGCCGCGCCGCTATCCTCCATGCGGCGGAGGTTCTTGAGTTCCTCCGACAGCGGGGAGGCCGAAACCACCAGAGGGTTCTTCAGATTGATGCCGTGATAAGTCGTGGAGAGGTCGATCATTACTTTACCTCCTTTACCGCGCCGTTGACGGGCATGGCGGCCATGTTCTGATAAACGCGCCAGCGATTGCGAACGTCTTCCTCGGCAAATTGCAGCAAGAGCTTGGCAGCCTGAGGGTCGCTATGTTTCAGCATGGTATAACGCGTTTCGTTATAGATATATTTATCAAGGGGCAACGCGGGGGGCTTGGAATCAAGCTGGAAGGGATTCTTGCCCAGCTTGGCCTGGTCCGGATTGTAGCGGTAGAGAGGCCAGTAACCGGACTGCACGGCGGCCTTCTGCTGATCCAGGCCATGAACCAGGTCGTAGCCATGCGCGATGCAATGCGAGTAAGCGATGATGAGCGACGGGCCATCATAAGCCTCGGCCTCGAGGAAAGCCTTGAGCGTGTGCATGTCGCTCGATCCCATGGCCACGGCGGCCACGTAGACGTTGCCGTAACTCATGGCCATCAGGCCCAGGTCTTTCTTGGGCCGGGGCTTCCCGCCCGCCGCGAACTTGGCCACCGCGCCGCGCGGGGTGGACTTGGACATCTGGCCGCCGGTGTTCGAGTAGACCTCGGTGTCGACCACCAGGACGTTTACATTGCGCCCTGAGGCCAGGACGTGATCGAGGCCGCCGTAGCCGATGTCGTAGGCCCATCCATCCCCGCCCAGAATCCAGACGCTCTTCTTAACCAGGGAGTCCGCCAGGCTGGCGAGGTCGCGCGCTTCCGCGCTCTCGAGGCCGGCGAGTTTGGACTTGAGCACCTGCACCCGTTCACGCTGCTCGCGGATGCCGGACTCGGTGGTCTGGTCGGCGGCCAGGAGGGCGAGGACCAGCGCATCGCCCAGCTCAGAAGAAAGGCGAGTGAGCAATTCGCGCGCGTATTCGGTTTGCTTGTCGACGGCAAGGCGCAGGCCCAATCCGAACTCCGCGTTGTCTTCGAACAAGGAGTTCGTCCACGCCGGGCCGCGCCCGTCGTTGTTCTGGGCGTAGGGGGTGGTCGGCAGGTTGCCGCCGTAGATGGACGTGCAGCCTGTGGCGTTGGAGATCAGCGCCCGGTCGCCGAAGAGTTGGCTCATCAACTTGATGTAAGGCGTCTCGCCGCAGCCCGCGCAAGCGCCGGAGAACTCGAATAAGGGTTGTAGCAAC
This sequence comes from uncultured Acidobacteriota bacterium, assembly GCA_963838915.1. Classification (GTDB taxonomy): domain Bacteria; phylum Acidobacteriota; class Terriglobia; order UBA7540; family UBA7540; genus CAVROP01. Next base: position 10,806 of record CAWIUZ010000269.1, on the reverse strand, counting down.
TGTACGTCTTTCACCTGACCCAGGCTGAGGGTGCGCCGGTCGACTTCGGGGAGCGTGAGGAAGAAATTCCAGTTGTCGCGCTCGGCCTCCCGGAGCGCCGGTTGAGGGGCCATGTTGATGGCTTTGTGCTTCGCCTCGCTCTTACTCTTCACCGGGCAAACCTGCACGCACAGAGTGCAACCAGTGCAATCTTCCGGGGCGATCTGGAGGGTGTATTTCAGTTCTTTGAATTCCTTCCAGCGCGCCGCGGTGGACTTGAATGTGGCGGGCGCGCCTTCGAGGAGCCGGGAATCGTAGATTTTGGAACGAACGACCGCGTGCGGGCAAACCAGGATGCACTTGCCGCACTGGATGCAGATCTCCTCATCCCACACCGGAATTTCGAGCGCGATATTGCGCTTTTCCCACTGGGCGGTGGCGCTGGGGAATGTGCCATCCACCGGCATGGCGCTCACCGGCAGGTCATCGCCTTCGCCGGTGATCATCTTGGCGAGCACTCTCTGGACGAACTCCGGAGCTTCTTCCGGCACCGGGCGGCGCATGTCGAACGTACTCGAAACACGATCCGGGACTTTGACTTCGTGCAGGTTGCTAAGAGACTGGTCCACAGCGGCGTAGTTCTTCTGCACAACGGCTTCGCCGCGCTTGCCGTAGGTCTTCTCGATGGAGTGCTTGATGGCGGCAATCGCTTCCTCGCGGGGAAGAATGCCGCTGATGGCGAAGAAGCAGGTTTGCATCACCGTGTTGATGCGCCCGCCCATCCCGGCGGCGTGAGCCACCTTGACGGCGTCAATCACAAAGAACCGGAGTTGCTTCTTGATGATCTCGTCTTGAATGGTTCGAGGCATGTTGTCCCAGACTTCTTCCGGACCGAAGGGGCTGTTCAGCAGGAACGTGGCGCCGGGCTGCGCGGCCTTCAACACGTCGAGCCGCTCGAGGAAGCTGAACTGGTGGCAAGCCACGAAATTGGCCTTACTGATCAGGTAAGTGGAACGGATCGGCTTAGGCCCGAAACGCAGGTGAGACACCGTAACGGAGCCGGACTTCTTCGAGTCGTAAACAAAGTAACCTTGAGCGTAGTTGTCCGTGTCCTCGCCGATGATCTTGATCGAATTCTTGTTGGCGCCTACCGTGCCATCCGCTCCCAGGCCGTAAAAGACGGCGCGCACAGTTTTTGGATCTTCGGTTGAAAACGACGGGTCATATTCGAGGCTGGTGTGTGTTACGTCGTCGTTGATCCCGACCGTAAAATGGTTGCGCGGCTTATCCTTGAGCATTTCGTCGAAGACGGCTTTCACCATTGCAGGCGTGAATTCCTTCGAGGAGAGCCCGTAGCGTCCTCCGATGACTCGCGGGAAGGTCTGGAAAGGTGCAAGGCCGGTTCCCAAGCCCTCGCTCACCGCAGTGATGACATCCGTGTAAAGCGGCTCGCCCACGGCGCCGGGCTCTTTGGTGCGGTCCAGAGTAGCGAGGCTCTTCACAGTGGAGGGAAGTGACTTCATGAAGTGCTCGAGCGAGAAGGGCCGATACAAACGCACTTTCAGGACGCCGACTTTCTCACCCTGGGCGGTGAGGTGCTCGACAGTTTCCTGCGCAGCTTCGGCTCCCGATCCCATCAGGATGATCACGCGCTCGGCATCCGGCGCCCCAACGTAATCGAAGAGGTGGTACGAACGCCCCACGACCCGCGCGAATTTATCCATTTCTTCCTGCACGATGGCCGGGCAGGCCTGGTAAAAGGGGTTTACCGTCTCGCGCTCCTGGAAGAAAGTGTCGGGGTTCTGCGCGGTGCCGCGGATGAAAGGGTGATCCGGCGATAAGGCGCGCTTGCGATGCGCCAGGATCAGCTCGTGGTCAATCATGGCGAGCATGTCTTCGTTCGTTAATTGCTCCACTTTGCCGACTTCGTGGGAAGTGCGGAACCCGTCGAAGAAATGCAGGAACGGCACGCGCGCTCGCAGGGTGGCAGCCGATGCGATCAGAGCGGTATCCATAACCTCCTGCACCGAGTTTGAGGCGATCAGCGCGAAGCCTGTCTGGCGCGTAGCCATCACGTCGCCCTGATCTCCAAAGATGGAGAGTGCGTGCGTCGCCAGCGTTCTCGCCGACACATGGAATACCGTTGGGGTAAGTTCCCCAGCGATTTTGTACATACTGGGGATCATCAAAAGCAGGCCCTGCGAGGCTGTAAATGTAGTGGCCAGCGAGCCGCCTTGCAATGCGCCGTGCAGAGCGCCGGCGGCCCCGCCTTCACTTTGCATCTCAACCACGCGCGGTATCGTCCCCCACAGATTCGGTTTGCTCTCTGACGACCATTGGTCCGCCCACTCACCCATGGGGGATGAGGGCGTTATGGGGTAGATGGCGATGACCTCGCTGACCCGGAAGGCCACATAGGCCGCGGCTTCGTTGCCGTCAATTGTTACCTTGCTTCTATTCATTGCGTCGCTCCATTCAGTTTTGATCAGAACACTCTAATTACAGCAATCTTGGTGCCATCGTTGCGTACAAAATGTCATTTATCGAAACGCCGTGTCATTCCGAGCCCTTCGCTGTCATCCTGAGCGCAGCGAAGGATCTCGCTCTGGAGTGCTCAGGGTAGACTCCGCGAGGAATCTCGCCCTGAATATTGCTTGTCCATTAACCCGCGGCAGGGCGAGATTCCTCGCTCCGCTCGGAATGACAACATGGTTCTCCCGAGTCAAGCTGCACGCTCGCCTCCCTGGAGTGCGAGGTTTGACCCAACTCCTAACGCCTCTGAGACATCCGTGCGCCGTTCGACGGGGAGTGCGGCTAGCACCGAATGCCACGCTGCGTTGGGGACTACAGGCTCTTTTCCCAGCCAGAAGGCAATCGCTGCGAGCGCTGCGCGCTTGGGTGTCGCGTCGTGGCGGAACGAATGACGGTGCAATTTGCCCGTAGTGCCCTCGATCTCGAGTTCTGAGTCGAGGATGAGAAGCGAGCCGGACGTGAGTGCGTTCAACGTCCCATTCGCCTTAAGCTCGTTCCATCCGTCCTGGCTAACCGCGATCACGACGTCCGCGCTTTCCATTCCTGTGTACTGGATGGGCTGGGGGCTCAAACAAATCTCGGAGAGCGAGAATCCGGAGCCCTGCGTCACCGGATTGTCGTTCTTTTGTGTAGTGTAAAGGCCCGCGCTGAGTGCGGCGCGGCAAAGCAGCGCTGCCGAGGACTGCACTCTTTCACCGGCCGTGCCCGCAATCACGATGTGCAGAGGTTTTGAATCTTGAATCTTGAGTCTCGAATCGGATGAGGTTGCGTGTTGCAGCGTGGCAGGGCGAGATTCCTCGCTGCGCTCGGAATGACACTCGGCGGGCCCGCGGGGTGGACGGGCTTCGATTTCCTGTCGATAGAGTTGGGCGAATGTGAGGCGCGGCCGTTCCGCTTCTAACAGACCAATCGCGTAACCCTGCCTGCCGGCCACCTCGTGGAGCGCGGCTCCCTTGGACTTGTTCTCGAGGCCGCCGTAGCCGGTGCAAATCTCCAGAATCTCGACCAGGGAAAACCCCGGATAAGCGATTGCGTCAGCAATGACGGCGTTCAGGTCGCCGTCAGTCGCAAACTGGCGGGCTAGGAAGCCGGAGTGCGCGGCGCGCAGGAGTGCGAGAAGATCGAGCGGAGGCACGCGGTTTCCTTCGGGGGTTGTTGAAGTGCACCAGTCGAGCGGCGTGAGGGCTGAGTGCTGGCCTCCCGTCATCCCAAACAGAAAGTTGTTATGAACGAGCACCGTGATGTCCACGTTCAATTGCGCGGCGTGGACCAAATGCAACAAGCCAATCATGGCCCCGCCGTCGCCAATCATCACGATGGGCTTGAGGCCCGAGGCGGGAAGCACGGCCTCTGCCAGGGCCATGCCGATGGCCATGGCGGTCGACCGCCCGTGAGTAGTGTGGACTGTGTGCACGTAAGGGAAGAGTGAGTCTGCAAGGCCGACGCAGCCGATGTCCGTGGTGAGCACGATGGAGCGCGCGGGGAGCGCGAGCCCTTCGAGCGCGCGGCTCAGTTGGCGGACCACCAGCGCGTGGCCGCATCCCCGGCAGTAGGGCATCTTGGCGTCGGCCGCAAGGTAGGTGGTGTTTCCCATCACACTCCCGCCTTTCGTGTCCCCGGCGGTTCGTGAAGCTCTAATTCGGATGAGCGCCCGCAGGGCCAGTCGCCGCGCGGAATCGTGCCGCCGGCTCGACGTATGGCGCGAACAATCTCAGTGGGGGAAATCATGCTGCCGATCTTGTTGATCCCCAAAAGGCGCCTGCCGTTCAGCAGTGGAGCCAGCACCGCGCGGTATTGCCCGGTCAAATTCTCCTCGGCGACGAAGACGGTGCGTATCCCTGCCGCCGCGCGGTGGAGCGCCTCCGTGGGTACCGGGAAGAGGGTTTGAATCTGCAGGAACGAGATTGGGAAACCCTCTTTGCGAAGCATGCCGACTGCTTGGCGGGCGGCGCGCGCCGTGATGCCATAACTGACCAGCAAGCAGGAAGCTTCCAGATCGAGATCCGAACGCACCATAGCCATATCGCCGGCATGCGCTTCGATCTTGCGCTGTAAGTGAAGTAGCAATTCGACAACTTCGGGCGAAGGCTTTCTCAAACGCCCCTCGTGATCGTGGGCGGACCCCGTCACCGTGACTTTAACCTCGCCCCCGGCGGGGCCGAAACAAGGCACATCCTCGACGCGTTCAATGTCATAGGCCGCGACAGAGGCACCGGCATCGCCCCAGGTGCGCTCGACAACGGCCGGCTTAGCGAGGGCCGCTTCGTCAACGGCTTCGGTGGTCATCCCCACTTCTTTGTCAGAAAGCAACACGACCGGCGTGCGCAAGCGTTCGGACCAATTGAACGCCTGGCGAGTCAATTCGTAACACTCGGCGGCGTTCGAGGGGGCGAAGACCGGTATGGTGTAGCCTCCTGAAGTGCAGAATTCGGCGAGGAAGATATCGCCCTGCGCTCCGTGAGTTGCCCCGCCTGTGCTCGGGCCAAGCCTCTGAACCAGCGCGATCACCACCGGCGTTTCGCTCATCAGCGCATACTGGACGGTCTCGCTCATCAGCGCCCAGCCGGGGCCGGAGGTCGCCGTCATCGCCTTGAGGCCTCGAAGGCTTGCCCCCACGCAATAACAGAGCGAGGAGATTTCGTCCGGTGCCGAAAGCGCCAGACCGCCCCGGCCGGCCTGTTCTCGCATCATGACTTCGTAGATTTCCGAAGCCGGGGTTATCGGGTAGCCAGCAAAGAAACGACAGCCCGCAGCAAGCGCGCCTTCCGCTACCATTCGATTTCCGGAGCAAAGCCTGAAAGACATTTGTGACCGCCTGCGCTAAGACGGTGCAACACGAGGGCCAAGAGTTGACCTCGGGTGAAACGCTTAAGCTGTTTATTATCAACAATATATGTTGAGGCTGGGATTTAAGTGGAGCAACTGGAGGGCCAGAATACTCGCTGGTGGGTGGAAATCCACGATTCCTACCGCCTGGGGACTGGGCGGGGCAAGCTGTGTCGAGGTCCCGAAGGGCGGCCACCGTCCCTGCCCGAGAAACTGCGATCCTTTGTTTTCATAGACATTCTCGCTTTGTTCCCTCGCTTTTCGTATTGCGGCCGCCCCAACTTCTGCATTTACGGCGGCAAATTCGCGCGAGCGGCGGCGTCGCATGATTTCGTTACCGCAAGCGAAAGCCTCCGGCCAACCCCAAGGCGAGATTCTAGCCTATCTAAGTTAGTTTGTCAAGAGACAGAAAGTCACCCCAATCCGCCGATAGGTGAGGTCGACGGCGGTAGGACCATGGCCTTGCGCCTCTACGCCGCCCGCGGCTGGACCCGGCCGGTGTAGGGGTAGGGCTTGCCCTACCCTCGTCGGGGCCAGCAGAAATGCGGGGACGCCGTCCCCCTACGGCAGGGCGGTTATCGACGGATTAAGGAGTCAGGGGGCCGAAAACTCGCAGGCACGCGTTGTGGCGGGCGGCAAATAGACTGGTAGATCGGGTGACCAGGAGGCGCGGGCTTTTTGTTCACCCGATCTCCCGATCACCCGTTCTCCCGATTGCTTTACTGTGCCGTCGATGGCTGCGGAGCGCTGGTCGGTGGCGTTTCCGAGCTTATGGGCCTGGCAGGCGGCGCAGCCGGCGTCTCGCCTTCCGGGGGCTTAGGCGGCTGGAATTCCTCCGGCCGAATCGGCTTCCGAGGCAGCATCTCGTCGAGCATGGCAGCGTTGTAAACGAAGCAGGCAACAATCACCGCTGCCTGCTTGAGGTCTTCGGCGCGGATGTGCTCGTAGACATCGAGGTTCGAGTGATGGGTCAGCGTGTCGTAGTCCATCGGGTCCTGGATGAACTGAAAGCCGGGAATGCCGACCGCGTCGAAGGAGAGATGGTCCGTGCCTCCGGTGTTACGCATGGTGAGAGTGGTCATGCCAAGGTCGCGGAACGGCTCCATCCATTTCTGAAACATTGCCGCCACCAACTCGTTGCCCTGGAGGTACACGCCGCGCACCTTGCCGGTGCCGTTATCCAAGTTGAAGTACGCCGAGACCAGTTTCTGTTCCGGCTTCAACTCCAGCGGACCTCTGGGCGGGCGCATAAACGCGGGCGTGTTGTCGTCCCTGGACGGTGGCTGTTCCGGCCGCCCTCCGAAGTGGTTCTTCACATATCCGCGCGAGCCTAGAAGGCCCTCCTCCTCGCCAGACCAGAGCGCCACGCGGACCGTCCTGCGTGGATGCACGCTGAGCTTTTCGAGCAGCCGCACAGCCTCCATCGCTACGATACTTCCCGCGCCGTTATCGGTGGCGCCTTCGCCGCCGTGCCAGGAGTCCAGGTATCCGCCGAGCATTACCAGTTGCTCTTTGAGCTTGGGATCGGCGCCCGGGATTTCCGCGAGAGTATCGTAGCCCTTGTCATCGTCGTCATAGAACTGAGTCTGGACGTTGACTTCCACCTCGACCGGCACCTTCCTGGCCAGCAGGCGCACCATGCGGCCGTAGTGCTCGACCGCGATGGTAATGCGCGGGAAAGCGACCGTCTTGCCCTTGTCGTAGCTTCCGCCCGACTGTACAAAGATAGTGCCGTCCTGGCCGGGTTGCCGGGTGAGATCCAGCGTGGCGGCCACGTGCTCATCGGTGAGGAACTTCACCAAATCGCGCTGGAAGCGAAAGCGCTGCGCGAATTGCTGCCGCATGGCTGGGTTCGGTCCGCCTGGGCCTCCGGGTCCGCCGCCGGGAATCTGAAACAGTGCCAGCTTCGTCAGTTCGTCGTCGTCGTCGCGTCGAAACATCGGCTTCTCGATAGGCTCGGGTATGCGCGGTTCGCCGATCAGCACGATCTTGCCCCCGAGTTTGCCCTTGTACTTCTCGAGGTCGGCGGAGGTTGTGGCCACCAATTGCACCACCTCTCCTTGGATGGGCCCGTTCGTTCCTGGCGTCCAGGCTTCCGGCAGGGCCAGGAATTGCATGTAATCCGGCGAGACCATTCGGACCTCGCAGAATTGGTATGCCCAACCGCGGCCGAAAGTGCCCCAAGGCTCCAGGTGAGCGTTGACCAGGCCCCACTTGCTGAATTGGTCGCGCGTCCACTCGTTGGCCTTCTTCATGTTGGGCGAGCCGGTGAGGCGGGGACCAATGTCGTCGGTGAGGTGACTCATAATATCCATCAACTCGCCATGGTTGAATTCCTCATCGCGCAGGCGCGTGATGAATTCGAGGTCCGGGATGTCCGGCTTCACAACCACGGGAGCCGCCGGCTCGGCGGGCGGAGCCGGTTTCGGTTTCTTTGCGCCGAAGAGATTGCCCGCGAGAAGTAGAATTGTGGCTGCTGTGAACCCTGCGGCCACTATACTGTAGTTTCTTAGTCGGATTTCCATGGGATTGGCTGCGCCTCCAAGTGAATGGAATAGCTCCTGAGAGTACTCGACTGAACCGGGACATGCAAGGGGAGGAGCAGTCGGCAGTCGAGAGTCGAAAGTCAAGGGTCGAGAACTGGGTAGCGCGGGACCCCCCGGTGTCGGGGTCCGCGGCTTGTCTGTGGCTTCGTGGAAGAGCCCCGGACCCCAAAACCGGGGGTCCGCGCTACCACGCTTTCGACTCTCGACTCTTGACTCTTGACTCGCAACTTTTTCCGTCAACGGGCCTAACCGTGCACGAAGATCCCAGTCTAAAGGTGCGAATGGACGAGAGCGACCGAGCGGCTGTGGCGCGAGCATGCGCCGGGGAGACGGAAGCATTTCGTGTCCTCGTGGATCGATACAGCCGCAAGGTCTTTCGCCTGGCCTATCGTATGACGCGGAACGAACAGGACGCCGAGGATGTGGTGCAGGAAACCTTTCTCAGAGCCTACCGCCGGCTGAAGCAGTTTGAATTGCGCTCCAGCTTTGGCACCTGGATTTTCCGCATCGCCGTAAACGTGGCGCTCGACCTGACGCGGAAGTTAGGCCGGCACGAACAGGTGGAGCAACCCATGGGTAGTGACGAAGCCGGCGCCGAACGGATCGCACAGTTGCCTACGGCCGATCCCACCCCGGATCGCATTCTGCTGAGCGGCGAATTGAAGCACAAGGTGGAGAGCGTGCTGGCCGAGATGAGTCCCCAAGTCCGCGCCGCGTTCGTGATGCGCCACTACGATGGGATGCCCATCGAAGAAATCGGCAGCGTGCTGGGCCTTAGGGCAAGCGCCACCAAGAACAGCATTTATCGAGCCGTCCAGAAACTGCGGAAGGAACTCGAGCCGCTGATCGTAGCCTCGACTCCTGTAGGGGGACGGCTGGCCGTCCCCAAGGAAGGGGCCGCGAAAGGGTAGGGCCAGCGGGTAGGGCAAGCCCTACCCCTACAGGTTGTAAGGGGGCCGCGAAGGGCTAGGGTAACCCTTGAGGTTGCCCGCGGGCGGCCACGAGGGCCGCCCCTACAGCAAGATGAAGGTGCGGAACGTGAAACATCCGAGTGAAGAGGAATTGATTCTCTACCATTACGCCGAAGCCGGAGGGCCGCCGCGGGCCAGTTTGACGGAACATCTGGGCGCCTGTGAATCCTGCCGCGCGCGTTACCAGCGGTTGGCGGCAGTTCTGGGGGCGGCAGACGTGGTGGAACCGCCGGCGCTCGGCGAGGATTTCGAAGCGGAGGTTTGGCGGCGTCTCGTTCCGCATCTTGAATCTGTCGAACCAGTAACGTTCTGGCAGCGCTTCTTTGGCGCTTTCCGGGCCTCACGGTTTCTGGCGCCCGCCGGTGCGGTGGCGCTGGTCGCCGCGCTGGTAGTGGGGGCCTTTTTCGCAGGGCGATTCTGGCCGGGCCGGCCGCGGACCGGACAAGAGGTTCCGCTGCAGGCGGTTTCGGCGCAGTCGCGGGAACGCATTCTGCTGGTAGCCGTGGGCGATCATCTCGAGCGTTCGCAGATGGTGCTGATGGAGTTGGTCAATACCCGCCCCCAACGATTGGTGGACATCTCCGCTGAGCGTGAGCGCGCGGAGGACCTGGTGGCGGCAAACCGCCTTTACCGTCTCACGGCCGAGCGCGCGGGCGAGGCGGGCGTAGCAAACCTGCTCGACGAACTCGAACGGACCTTGATTGAGATTTCCCACAGCCCATCCAAACTATCGTCGCCGGAATTTGAGGATCTGCGCCGGCGCGTGGAGGCGCAGGGAATCATTTTCAAGGTTCGAGTGGTTGATTCGCAGGTGCACGAGAGGGAAAAGAAGGCGATTCAGGATTTGGCACGGCGGGGGACCTAGAACCCCGATGTCCTGAGTCGGAAGTTCGTTAGGAAAGTTTCTCCCATGCGCGGCCGTTTCTTAGAGCCCCGTCAGGGGCGGTATAAAGTAGCCCAGGGCGCGAGCCCTGGGTTAGAGGGCCCTCACCCCGCCTTTGGCACCCCTCTCCCGCTGGGCGGGAGAGGGGACGGGGGAGAGGGTCGGTGCTTGCAACCCACGGCTTGCGCCGTGGGCTACTGGCTGCCGCCCGCTCCACGGGCTGAATTCTCCAACGAACCTCTGACTCAGGACAGAAGGGGATGTGAGGACTGAGGTGGTGGCCGCAGATTTCGGGACACCTTCTTACCTGAAAGACAACGGGCTGGCAGTACAGCAAAGCGGAGGGAAAGATGACTCGGATTTATAGAGACATTTTGATATTGGTTTCGGTCGTTGGCGTGGGCAGCGCGGCAGCGATGGTGGCGCCACGGGCGGTTTTGGGCTTGCCTCTCCAGGGTCAGGCAAGTAGCCAGGATTCGCAAATGAGTGCGACGACTTCGATGTCGGACCAGGACGCGCGAGACCGTGAGCAGGAGCAACGCGACCGTGAGCAACAAGCGCGTGATCGCGAGCAGGAGAAGCGCGACCACGAACAGGAAGCACGTGACCGCGTCCAGGAGCAGGTCGAGCGGGAGCGTGAACTCTACGAGCGTGCTACGGAGCAAATCGACGAAGGCAAACTGCAATCGGCGATCGACCATCTCAACACAGTTATCGCGGAGCGCGGCTCGGACGCCGAAGGAGCGCTGTATTGGAAAGCTTACGCCGAAAACCGGCTGGGGCAACGGTCCGATGCGCTTGAGGCGCTCCAGACGCTGCGGCGCACTTACCCTCAGAGCCGCTGGCTGGACGACGCCAAAGCCCTCGAGGTCGAGGTTCGGCAGTCGTCCGGGCAGAAGGTGTCACCTGAGGCTGAGGGCAATGAAGATTTGAAGCTGATTGCCATCAACAGCCTGATGGGCAGCGATCCTGAACAGGCGCTGCCCATGCTCGAGAAGTTCCTCAACGGTCCGCAGCCGCTCAAGCTCAAGGAGCGGGCGCTATTCGTCCTCAGCCAGAGCGGCTCGCC